>DASSLL010000015.1:0-20336 GCA_035689485.1 Candidatus Dormiibacterota bacterium
GACCTAAGCCGGCTCTGGGCCGGGTTCCGCTCGTCATACTGCGCCTGAGTGCGTGACGTGCACCCAACCCCGCACCGGGAAGCGCCCCACGAGAGAGCCCTGGAGGAACCGACTCCCGCCCCCGCGGTGACCGTTTCCTCGTGGCCGCTCGATCCCAAACGGCGTCGTCGATACCTGCAGATCGCGTTCGGCCTCGCGGCGCTGACCGTCGCCATCATCGTCCTCTACCTCCTTCGCGACTTCCTTGGCGCATTCGTACTGGGCTCCGCGGTCGCCTTCCTCATTCAGCCCGCGGTCATGCGCCTCCATGCCGCCGGAGTACCCCGCATCCTCGCCATCTCCGTTGTCTTCATCGCGATCATCATCGGTCTCGCCGGGCTGATCCTCCTGATCGTCCCGCTCGGCGTGTCCGAGGTGAACCAGCTGCAAGCGCAGGCCCCCGCTTTTGCTGCCGCCGCCCAGGACCGCCTCAACAGCCTCCAGCCCATCCGGATCTTCGGCATGGAGGTCGACCTCAAGGGCATCACGCAGACGGTCAACTCGCATCTACGCGAGTACCTCCTGGGCCAGTTCGGCAATGCGGTCACGCTTGGGCTCACCGCGCTTACCACGGTGCTTCAGCTGCTCCTCATGTTCATCGTCGCGTTCCTTCTCGCCCTCGAAGCGCCGGCCGTACGACGTGACCTGCGCCGTTTCGTTCCACCCGATTACCGCACGGACTTCGACCAGATATGGCGCAAGGTCCGCGTCATGCTCTACGCCTACATCCGGGGTCAGCTGATCGTCGCCGGGCTCATCGGCGTCACGTCCGGCGTCGTCTGCGCGATCTTCGGATTGCCGGATGCCGTGGCGCTTGGCCTCATCGCCGGAATCACGGCGCTGATCCCATACCTCGGCCCCTTCATCGGCGCCATCCCGGCGATCCTGGTCGCTCTCGCTCAGAGTCCTGGGCAGGCGGTCGGCATCGCGATCGCCTACATCGCGATTCCCAACTTCTACCTCAACTTCATCTATCCGAAGGTGGTTGGTGACGCGGTTCGACTACCGCCAATCCTCATCATCGTCGCGCTCATCGCCGGTTTCAGCTGGGGCGGCATTCTTGGCATGTTCGTCGCCGTCCCCATCGCGGCCACGCTGCGCATCCTGTTCGACCACATTTATCCGCGCCTCTACGAGAGGCCGGCTTGAGGATCGCGCTTCTCTCAGACATCCACGCAAACTGGCAGGCGCTGGAGGCGGTACTGCGGGACTGCCCGTCCGTCGATGAAACCCTCTGTCTCGGCGACGTCGTCGGTTATGGCGGCGATCCGAAGCGTTGTGTCGACGAGGTGATGAAGCGCGGGTGGCTGACTCTGGTCGGCAACCACGATCGCGCCTGCACCGACCCTGAAATTCTCGAATGGTTCAACGACGATGCCGCGGCAGTCGTTCGTTGGACAATTGAAGTGATAGGAGAGGAGAGGCTGCGTTGGTTGCGGGGGTTGCCAGACAGCCACGTTGAGCACGACGTGCTGCTCGTTCACGCGAGCCCGCGGGACCACATCTACGAGTACGTGCTCGACACCTCCGTCGCCCACGCCAACCTCGAGCTTCTCGACGGCGGAGTTTGCTTCCACGGGCATACGCACGTCCCGGGCATCTTCGGCCTGGCCAATGACACGGTGACCCACGAATACCGCGTCGACACGTTCAAGCTCGACGGCCCCGCGCTCGTGAATCCCGGCAGTGTCGGCCAGCCGCGCGACGGCCTGCCGACCGCCAGCTACGGCATCTGGGACGTCGACGCGAACACCTTTCAATTCCGGCGTGTCCGCTACGACATCAAGGGCGCACAGCGCGCCATCAGAAAAGCCAAGCTTCCAGACCGCTTCGCCCTCCGACTCGAAAGCGGCCGATGAGCCATCGGCTGGCAATGCGCCTGGTTCGTCTCGGCTATGCGGCCGCGACCGGCGCCGGCGTCGGCTCCTTCATCTTCTGGACGATCTACTGGTTCTCATTCGTCCGCGGCAACCTGCGAGGGCCTGACTTCTTCAACTTCTATGCCGCTGCAAAGCTGTATGTCTTCAACGGTCCATCAGCGGTTTACGACATTGCGATGCAAAGGCAGCTCGAGCTGCAGATCACCGGGCAGGACCCGTCGCGTTTCATCGTCCTGCCGTATTTTCATCCGCCTTATTACACGCTGCTGATCGCACCGCTCGCGTACCTCGACTACCGCAACGCGTATTACGTGATGGCGGCGGCCAACGTCGTCCTGCTCGCGGTGATGATCTGGGTGCTCAGCCGCAGCAGCCTCGAGATTCATGGCCGCGGCTGGCTCGTCGCGACGGCGATGATCGCCGGCTTCTTTCCGCTCTTCGTCACGATCTTGCAGGGTCAATCAGACCTCGTGGTCCTCGTCCCGCTCGCGGCTGCCTACGCCGCCTGGGCGCGCGGACGGCCAGGGTTGGCGGGCGGATTCAGCGCGCTCGCCCTCGCCAAGCCGCAGCTCCTCCTCCTGATCCCCGTCCTGTTCATCGCCCGGCGGTCGTGGCGCGCGCTGGGCGCCTTTGTCGCCGTCCTTGGCGGGCTCGGCCTCCTCTCCGTCGTGGGTTTCGGCTTCGGCCCGGTGACGACCTATCTGCGATCGGTCGGCACGTGGGCGATCACAGGCCGGTTGCCGAACACCGGACAGCTCGTGTACACGGATCCCGCCGTCTATTCGCTGCGCAACATCCTCGAGGCGTTGTCCGGCGGCGGCCAGGCGGCGGCGCTCGTCATCCTCCTGTTGCTGCTCGCGTTGGTCGCCCTGTCGCTGAGCTGGCGACCTGACCGTCCCAGGCTGGACTTCGCGCTCGCCATCGCGGCGTCACTCGTGCTGAGCCCGCACCAGAATGTGCACGACCTCGCCCTGCTGGTCATCCCTGGTTTCGCGCTCGCCGACCTGGCCCTCGCGGGCAGGCTCCGGTGGCCGCACGTCGCCGTGGCGGTGCTGTTCTTCGCCTACGCCGCCATCGACCTCACGCTGGCGATCAACTTCTGGTCGGCGGCGGTGGGTGCGCTCGCGGTCGCCGGATACCTCACGGTAGAGAGGATGGCGGTCCGCCCGGACCCAATTCCACTGGGCGAGCTGCAGTGGAGCGGGCCGCGACCGCGCCGGGTCATCGTCCTGCCGGCGTATCGCGCCGCCAAGACACTCGTCGAAGTCGTCGGCGATATTCCCCAGGGCCACGCGGACCGCATCCTGCTCGTCGACGACGCCAGCAAGGACGCCACCGTCAGCGTGGCGACGGCGCTGAAGCTCGACGTGATCCGGCACAAGCAGAACCTGGGTTATGGCGGCAACCAGAAGACCTGCTACCGGCAGGCCCTCGAGATGGGCGCGGACGTGGTGGTCATGCTCCATCCGGACGGCCAGTACGACCCCTCGATCATCCCCAACCTGTGTCGCGTGATCGAAAACGGCGACGCCGACATCGTCCTCGGCTCGCGGTGGCTGGGACTCGACCCGGCGAAGGCCGGCATGCCGTGGTGGAAGAGGCTCGGCAACCGTTTCTTGACCGGCACCGAGAACCGCGTGCTGGGACTTCAGCTCTCGGAATATCACACCGGCTATCGCGCGTACTCCCGCCGCTTCCTCGAGACGATCCCATTCCTCGAGAACAGCAACGACTTCGTCTTCGACACGCAGGTCCTGGTCCAAGCGGCGACCTTTGGTTTCAAGATCGGCGAGGTGCCGGCCATCGGACGGTACTTCGCAGACGCAAGCTCGACGAGCTTCTGGACGTCCACCGTGTACGGGCTGAAGACGCTCGCCGCGCTGCTGCGCTACGTGCTCCACCGCGCGGGTTTCCGCAGCCGGTGGCTGACCCCGGTGTCAGATGCCGACAAAGAGGCGCTTGCGATACCCCAGGTAGCCCACCACAGCCAGGTTTAGGGCCAGCGCGCCGACCTTGAACAGGGTCGCATGCAGCACCACTTCGTACGCCTCGTACGGAATCAAGATCCCGGTCGCGATGACGGTGAGGTATTCGGCCCAGCGTCTGCGCATGGCGAGGCCGACGCCCTCGGTGCCCTCGAGCGCGGCGTAGAGGATGCCGGCGGTGGCGATGATGGTGATGTGGTTGAAGGCGCCGACATAGGCCAACGCGCGGAAGAGAAGGGTCACGACGAGGCTGTGACCGACGTTCAGGTTGAGCTGGTTTTCGGCGTAGTCGCCCCACTGGTCGAGCCAGCCTTGGTGACCGGCGACGAGCAGGCCGACGGCCCCGGCCAGCAGGATCGTGGACTTGAGGATGCGCTCGACGATGATGACCTTGATGAAGGCGTCGTGCTCGCCGCCCATGCGGCCGAGCTCCCGCCAAAGGCGTGCCAGGTAGTGGCGCCGAGGGTTGACGTCCGTCTCGATGGCCATTCGCCGCAGACCTTAACAACCTGCGTTGTCAGGGGAGTTTTCGCGGCCTAGCCTTCCGGGTCAGGCTCGGCAGGCTGGGGGAGGGGCGGCCATGGGGAGGGAGGGGCCCCAAGCGGGGACGGTTTACGGCGCCTCGTCTTTGTGCTCGCGGTGCTCCCGGAACAGCATCACCCGGCACGTCGCGTTCTTCAGCACGTACGGCACGGTCTTGCCGAGGTTGAACTCTCCGAACCGCCTCTTGTACGGCAGCCCCATGACGATCAGGTCCGCCCCCCACTCGACGGCCTCGTCCACCAGTGCCGGCCCCGTGTCCCGCGCCTGCACCAGCTCAGTCTCGACGGCGATCTGCGCCGCCGACGCCAGCTTCTCCACCTCGTCCAGGATCTTCTCGCCGCGCTCCACGACGTCGTCCAGGACTGCCCCCAGAGGCAGAGACCGATTCACCTCGATGATGTGCACGCCGTAGATGCGCCCCCCGTTCGGGTCCGTCATCCGGCACGCCAGCCGGACGGTCTCGGCGTCGATCACCTGCCCGCCGACCGCGACCAGGACCTTGCGAGAGGTCGTCGGGTGCGTGTGCGGGGCTCGGTCGGCCATCACCGACCTCAGTGCTGCGGCCCGCGCACGACGCGCCGGACGAGCACGTAGACCCCAAAGCCGAAGCACAGCGCCGCCGTGCCCCCCGCCAGCCCCACCGACAACGCGTCAAGCCCGCGATGGGTGACCAGGTAGAGCACCACCCACAGCCCTATCGCGAGCGCCAGCACGCCGATGAAAGTGAATGGAAAACGCACGCGCCAGAATCGTAACAAGGCGGGAAAGGCGCCTTTCCGGGCGTCCCTATAATCAACCCGCGTTGAAGCTCGTCATCGTGGGGTGTGGGCGTGTCGGCTCACAGATCGCGGCCGACATGGACCGAAACGGTCATGAGGTCGTGATCGTGGATCGGGACCCGAACGCCTTTTCGCGAGCCTCCACTCGCGGTGTCCTGACGAGGGACTTCAAGGGCGACCAGGTCGTGGGCAACGGCACCGACGTCGACGTCCTCCGCCGCGCCGGCGCCGAGCACGCCGACGGCTTCGTCGCCGTGACCGAGGGCGACAACCGCAACATCATGGCGTCGCAGATTGCCAAGAACGTCTTCAAGGTTCCCCACGTCGTGACCCGCATCTACGACCCCGAGCGCGCCGACGCTTACGAGAAGCTCGGCCTGCACACCATCTGCCCCACCATCGAAGGCGCCAGCCACATCGAGAAGATCCTTCTCGACCGCGAGGGCAAGTGATACAGCCGTGTACGTGATCGTCGTCGGCGGCGGCACCGTCGGCTACTACCTGTCGAGAGACCTCGTAGAGCGCGGCCACGAGGTCACGCTCATCGAGCGCGACGCCAAACGCGCCGACTGGCTCGAGACGCAGCTGGGCAGCATCGTCATGCGCGGCGACGGGTGCGAGGTCAGGTTCCTGGCGCAGACCGGCATCGAGCGCGCCGACGCGATCCTGGCCGTCACCGCGGACGACGAGGACAACCTCATCGCGCTGCAGATGGCGAAGAAGCACTTCCGCGTGAAGAAGACGATCGCGCGTGTCAACAATCCGACGAACGTCGAGATCTTCAAGATGCTCGGCGTCGACGAGGCCGTCTCTGCGACTGACGTGCTGCTTGGCGCGCTCGAGCCGCCGCTCGCGACATAAAAGAAAAGGACCGCCCAGAAATGTGGGCGGCCCTGGTCACGAGTCTCTGACAGCTACGAGGCTTTGCCGATCTTGAAGAGAGTCGTCCCGCAGTTCGGGCAAACGCCACGCGTCGCGGGTTTGCCGTTCTTCATGGTGACCGGCCGAGGGTCTTTCATCTCGACCATCCTCTTGTCCTTCATGCAGTAGGCTTGCACAAACTCACCGTCCTTATTCGAGATTCAGCTGCGTGGCGGACGCGCCCATTCTAGGGTTCGGGATTTGGGCAATACAACCCAATTCAACGCGAATTCAGCGTGAAGCTTGTTGAAAACTGGCAAAAACCGGCCAGAACGCGGCCTCGAACGGCCGTTTTGCGTTCTCTCCGAAAAGCACGAATCGCACCTCGCGTGGCGGCCAGCCATCACTTAATGCCGCGATCAGCGCCTCGGCCATGATGCGAGCACAGTCGTCGAGCGGAAAGCCGGCGATGCCTGTGCCGACCGCCGGCACCGCGATCGAGGACACCTCATACCGCTGCGCGAGTCGAAACGTGTCGTCCATCGACGAGCGCAGCGACTCGCGTGTCGTGCGTCCACCCAGCGACATGCTCGCCGCGTGGATGACGTAACGCGCGCGCAGGTTTCCCGCTCTGGTGATGGCTGCTTCTCCAACGCGCACCGGTCCGTGCCGGTCGCATTCGTCCTGAATCGAGGGTCCTCCGGCGCGCCGGATCGCGCCAGCCACCCCGCCACCGAGCTGCAGCTCATTGTTGGCCGCGTTGACGATGGCGTCGACCTCCTGCTCGACCAGGTCGCCCGCGATGATCACGACTCGCGTCGCAGACATGCCCGCACCTCGTCCATCCTTTGTTCCAGCAGCTGTGGCGTCGCGCTGGCGATGCCGCGCACGCCGATCGCCTCGATGGTCAGCGACGCACACGCCACACCGCACACCAGCGCGTCCAGCAGCCCGCCACGTTGCGCACCCGTGCTCAGCCAGCGCGCGAGCATCCCACCCGCCACAGCGTCCCCGGCTCCAGTTGTATCAAAAGCAGGGTGGCCGGGCACGGCCGGCACGTGGACGCGGCCGTCGGCGGTATGGGCCGTGATCCCACCAGGCCCCGACTTCATCACCAGGCCATCAAGCCACCACTGCCGCCGGAACTCCTCGGCGTTGGCGCCGCCGAGCGCCGCGAACTCCTCCTCGTTGCAGAAATACCACGAGGCCCGGCGCAGCACGTCCCTCGCCTCGGGCGGCTGGCTCTTCACGTAGGACAGCATCGCGTCGGCGGCGAGCAGGTGGGCGACATGGTGCAGCGCCTTCATCGCCTCCGCCTGGCGGTCTGGCCGCATGGAGCCGACGAAAGCCCAGCCGCCGGCAAAACCCTCGGGCACGCTCGGATGCCACTCGTCGTAGATGCGGTCCGCGCTGCCGAGGTCCACGTTGCGGCCGTGCTCCTGGCGCGCCGACCAGCGGTACGTCGGAGTGTCCAGCACCTCGAGCCCGACGAGGTCGATCGGCCGGCCGCGCAGCGCCTTGTGCACACGCTCGGCGGCGTCCCGGCCAACCGGCGCGCAGAGCTTCACCGGCATGACGAGGCTCGCGGCGAGCGCGAAGTAGATCGCGGACCCACCCAGCTCCTCGCGCACCTTCCCGTAAGGCCCCTCGCGGCTGTCGAGCGCGATCGACCCGACCACCAGCAGGTCCGGTGTGTCAGGCACGGCGGCCAGTGCCGCTGCTCGCCGTCACGACGTGCCGCGCGAACCGCAGCTTCTCCAGGAAATCCGCCGGCCCCGAATACTCCTCCATCTCCATCCAGCTCAGGCCGAGCTCTGGCGCGGCGTGCGCGTCGGACCCGGTGGCGGTGACCACGCCCAGCTCGCCGGCCAGCCGGGCGGCCGCCTGGTTGGCCGCGGCGTCGCACCACGGGTTGTAGGTCTCGATGATGTCGACGCGGCTCGCCAGGTGCACGATGCGGTCGGCGAGAAAGTGCGAGCGGTAACGATCGAGTGGATGCGGGAGGTAGACGAGGCCGCCCATCCCATGGATCAGATCCATCGCATCCTCGGCGCGCAGGAACGGCTGGACGCGGCTCGTGATGAAAAGGCCGATGACTTCGCCCTCGAGCGTCTTGACCTCCTCGCCCGCAATGGCGAGCGTGGGCGCGATTCGAGCCAGCTCGGCCGCGCCGTCGAACGTGTTGTGGTCGGTGAGAGCGATGCGGTCCAGGCCGCATTCGTGCGCACGCGCGATCAGCTGCTGCAGCGAGCTGCGGCCGTCGTGTGAATGGTTCGAGTGGAGGTGAAGGTCGACGCGCAGCATCAAACGCGCGTCGCTAGAGGGCGGCTTCCTTGAGCAGCCTCTCGCGAGAGCGCGCGAAAAGCGGAATGACCTGCGCGGGTCCGCGGCTCGCACACGATTGCTCCATCAGCGCAGCCTGCGCGTCGTAGATGAGCTCCATCACCTGCTCCGGCCGGCGCTCGCGGCCGAGCTTCGCGGGCAGCTGTGGATGCGCGTGGCGCAGGACGGTCATCAGTCGCGGGACCAACCATCCCGGAACGATCTTTATCTGCTGGACGAGACATTCCTCGACCCAGAAGAGAAGCTCGTCCGATTCCTGAAGCAATCGACGAGGCGTCATCGCGCGACCCCGCCGGCGATGCCAGCGCCTGTAACGCTCCTGCTCCTCGATGGTCTGCCGAAGCATGGGCTGCAACCCACTATATCAGCGACCAATCGCGGTTCTTGTCGGATAACAAAGCGTCCTCCAACCGCCGGCCGCGGGCACGAGGTGCACCTGGCGGTCGAAAGTCCATTCACGCCAGTTCTGCCGCACCTTGTAGCGCATCACGAGGCGGGCGACGTTGCTGTACGTGCGCTGATGCACGTGATCGGTCCACGTTTCCAGCAGCGTCACGTTGGCGACCTGCATTTCGAGGATCTCCAGCCACTCGTCGAGCCGCGGCATCTCTCGGATGAAGTTCTGCACCCCGCCCCACGCGCGCTGCGCATCCTCGGCCAGCAGGTCCCACATCTCTTCGAAGCGACCCTCCGTGTGCAGCTTCATGAAGCGGATCTCGACGTGCCCCGGAGTGGCCGCTGTGTGCGGCGTGGCCTGCGGCGACTCGAAGACCGGCGGCAGCGTCGCGATGGCACCCGCCATGCCGGTCCCGACCGAGGCGCTCACGTACCGGCCGAAGTCGTCCGCCGGCCACGACACGAAGCGCTGAAAGAACGACTCGACGGCGGGCCAGCGCCGCAGCGGTCGAAGGAAGGTCTTGACCATGGGGGCTAGATGTTGTGTGATTCCCCCAGACTGTATACAGAATGTGGATAACTCGCAAGCCCTTCGTTGTCCGGCAGGCTCCGCGGCCTCAGCGGGTCGTCATGCGCCGGACGACCGCGGCCACCTCTTCGAGCGGAACTCCGACGGGGCAGATCGCGGCCGCCGCCGCCAGGTCCGGGTCATCCCCTTCCAGGTCCGACGACGCCGCCGCAACCCTCGGGTAGAGACGCATGTAGGAAGCGGCTAGGTCGGGCAGGCGGGTCCTGCCCACGCGCCCCGCGGCCAGCGCGCACAGGCCGCAGTTGATGCAGGTGACGAGGCGCGGGTGGCGTTCGCGCGTCGCGGCGTCGAGCGGCCGGATGCCGTCGGGTGCGTAGGTCTCGAGCAGATCCGCGAGCTGTGACCGCCGCCGGCTGAACCGGCGCCGCGTGAGATGTATCCCGTAAGCCCACGCGAGCTTGACGAGAGAGTCAGCGCGACCCATTGCGCACCGTCAAGCCTCGCATCGATCCCTGTGCCAGCTCCTCCTGCGCCCACCCCGCGTGCCCCAGCACCGGCGCGCGACCGAGCCACGCACCTCGGACGAACTCGCGTGCGGCGTCGAATCTTTGCGACGCGCTCCAACCGAGCTCGTGTCCCACGACCTCGGCCGCGCGGAGGATGCACGCGGCGCCGGCGCACGGACCGGCGGCGACACCGACGCGGCGAAACGCGTCCGCGAGCGAGCGCACCTGCTCGTGACGAGCGGCGAATACGAGCTCGCCCTCGGTGACCGGCTCGCAGCGGCACAGGATGCGCGACGTGCCGCCCTCGTCGAGGACCTTCTCCGCGTTCGAGCCATGCCGGCTCTGCAGCTTCACGACCGCGAGCGCCGGCACGCCGCAGCGCGACGCAAGCTCCGCGACCGGCGCGGGCTCCGCCTCGTTCCCGGGAAGTGGCGTTCTCGCCGTGGTGCACTCCGCCTGGTGCGCGAGCTTGCGGCAGACAGCGTCCGACGTCTCCTCCGCCATCAGGCGGTACATCGAAAGCTTGCCGCCGACGATGGAGACGAATCCGTCCGCGCCCTGCGCCGCGTGGTCGACGACCTCGTAGCGTCGCGACAGCTCGTCCTCGTACTTGCGCCACTTGAAAAGCGTCGGCCGCACGCCGGCGGTGGTCCGCACCGGCCGGTAGTCGCGGATCGACGGGAACACGCGCTCGAATCCCTGGAGCAGGTAGTCGACCTCGTCCTCGACCACGTCCACTGAATCGAGGTCGCCGTAGAAGTCGTCGTCCGTGGTGCCGAGAAGCGTGAACCCCGCATGCGCGACCATCAGCAGGTCGCGCCCGTCGACCGACTCGGTGCTGATCGAGAAGTTGGAGATGCGGTGCGGATAGACGATGTGGATGCCTTTCGCCGGCCGGAGCTCGATCTTCACACCGGCCATCGCGCCCACTTCGGGCGACCACGGCCCGGTCGCGTTGACCACGGCGCGGGCGCGCGCCTCGGTCGTCGCCCCATCGGCCGTCCGGTAGCGCACGCCGATGACCTTGCCCGCGTCACGGATGAGCTCGGTCACACGGGTGTGGTTGAGCGCCCGTGCGCCATGTGCGACCGCGTCCTGCACGTTGGCGAAGACCAGGCGGTGGGGGTCGACGCCCCACTCCTCGAGCGTCATCGCGCCCACGAGGTCGGGTGTGAGGCCCGGCTCGATGGCCAGCGCCTCCTCCGGCGTCAGGCGGCGGTGCGAGTGCGAGTGCTTCAGCGGCTGGTAGCGGTCGTAGACCTCGAGCGCCGTCTCGACCTCCTCGATGTTGTTGCGATCGCCCTGCAGGACCGGGACGATGAAGACGATGCGGGTGACGAAGTTGCGCGCGATGCTGACGATGTGCCCTGAGTCCTGGTTGGACAGCCGGGTCGTGTCCCAGTCGAACTCGAGGTAGCGGAGCCCCCCGTGGATCATCCAGCTCGAAGAGCCGCTCGTCCCCGCGCCCCAGTCACCTTTCTCCAGCAGAAGCACGGACAGGCCCCGCAGGGAAAGATCGCGCGCCACCCCCGCGCCTGTGATGCCGCCGCCGATGACGACTACGTCGAAGGCAGAGGGCGCGGCCACGGGCCGGATACTAGTGCGCCGAGGCCGCGGCTTCGTGCTCTTTCTGGAACTGCTCGATGATGCCCTTGGCGAGGTGCGCCGGCATCTCCTCGTAGTGGTCGAACTTCTGGCTGAAGCTGCCCCGGCCCTGCGTGATCGAGCGCAGGTCCAGCGCGAAACGCAGCATCTCCGACTGGGGCACCATCGCCTTGACGTCCTGGTAGCCGTCGGTCGGCTCGGTGCCGAGGATCTTGCCGCGCCGGCCGTTGATGTCGGACATGATGTCGCCGAGGTTCTTCTCGGGGACGTGGATCGTCGCCTCGACGATCGGCTCGAGCAGCACCGGCCCGGCGTCCAGCGCGCCCTTGCGGATGGCGAGCGAGCCCGCGATCTGGAACGCCATGTCGTTGGAGTCGACGGTGTGGTACTTGCCGTCGAGCAGCGTCACCCTGACGTCGACCATCGGGTAGCCGGCGACGACGCCCTTGGACATCGTGTCGACGATGCCCTTCTGGACCGAGGGCCGGAAGTTCTGCGGGATCGAACCGCCGAAGATCTTGTCCTCCCACACGAAACCTTCCCCGCGAGAGGTCGGCCCGACCTCGATGACGCAGATGCCGTACTGCCCGTGCCCTCCCGACTGCTTGACGTGGCGGCCCTCCGCCCGCGCCGACCCGTGGACGGTCTCGCGATACGGCACGCGCGGCGTTGCCGTCGTCGCCTCGACGCCGTACTTCCGCTTCAGCTTCTCGAGAGTGACGTCGAGGTGCACGTCGCCCAGCCCCGCGATCACGAGCTGCTTGGTCTCCTCGTTGCGCTCCACGTGCAGCGTCGGGTCCTCCTCGCTCAACCGCGCCAGCCCCGTGGAGATCTTCTCCTCGTCGCCGCGTGCCTTGGGCGTGATGGCCAGGCTGTAGGCGGGACCGGGCACGTCGATCGGCGCGACCGGGCCGCCGTCCTTCACGCCGAGCGTGTCGCCGGTCAGGGTGTGAGTGAGCTTGGTGGCGGCGGCGATGTCGCCGGCGTGGACCTCGGTGGCGGCGATGTGCTCTTTGCCGCGGGGGAAGAAGATCTGCGCCAGACGTTCCTCGCCGCCGCGGCTGAGGTTCGGCAGGTGGGCGTCGGCTTTGACCGTGCCGGCCAGGACCTTGAAGTAGCTGACGCGGCCGAACTGGTCGCCACCCGTGCTGAACACGAACGCCCTGGCCGGCTTGTCGGCCTCGACCTCGGGTGGCGGCATGAGCTCGGCGATGGTCGACATCAGCGTGCGCACGCCCAGCAACTTCGTCGCCGAGGCGCACAGCACAGGCGCGACCTTGCCTTCGAGGATGCCTTCGCGCAGGCCGCGCTGGATCTCGTCTTCATCGAGCGTGCCGGCGTCGAGGTACTTTTCGAGCAGAGAGTCGTCGCTCTCGGCCGCGGCCTCTATGAGCTGGCCGCGGTGCTCCTCGACGCGAGCCTTCATGTCGTCCGGGATCGGGACCTCACTGCCCTTGCCGTCCGCCGAAGTGACGAACGCCTTCAGGTGCAGGAGGTCGACGATGCCCTTGAATTCCTGCTCCGCGCCGATCGGCAGGTGGAGCGGGAACGGGCGTGGCGAAAGCGCCTCGCGCATGGCCGCCACGGCGCCGTAGAAGTCCGAGTGCTCCTTGTCCAGCTTGTTGACGACGACGATGCGCGGCTTGCTCGTCCGGTTGCACTGCTCCCAGGCGACCTCGGTGCCGACGGCCAGCTGCTGCGTCGGCCCGACCACCACGACCGCGCCCTCGGCCGCACGCAGGCCGCTCGCGACCTGGCCGGCGAAGTCGAAGAACCCGGGGGCGTCGAGGATGTTGATCTTGAAGCCGTTGTGCTCGGCGAAGGCGATGCCGAGGTTGATCGAGATCTTGCGCCGCTGCTCTTCGGGCTCGAAGTCGGTGGTCGCGGTCGCCTGGTCCGGCGAGCCCATGCGCGCGACCGCGCCTGAAGCGAACAGCATGGCCTCGGCGAGCGTGGTTTTGCCGTCGTGCGAATGTCCCAGCAGCACCACGTTGCGGATCTTGTCGGCGGAGTACTCGGCGATGCCTAAAAGTCTAAGGCGCGACCGAAATCGGCCCGGCGCACGCCGCCGGTACAATTCACCTTCGCATGGTCAAAAAGACGGCGTCGATCGAAGAGGTCCTGGCCGCGATCGAGGCGGCACGCGACAAGGTGATGGCCGACGAGGTCAAGTCCCTGACCAAGCTCGGCATCCCCAAGGCGATGGCGTACCAGATGATCGCCAGCCGGTTCCACCAGAAGGTCGGCAACCAGGAAGAGGCGGAGCCGGACCCGTTCGAGGGCAACGCCACCACCTCCTGGGAAGAGATTTCCTAGCCGCCGGGCATTGAACCGGGCCGAGCGACTCGCCCGCCTGCTGCGAGTGCTCGCCGCGATCATCGCCGAGCCCGGTCTCAACCCACTGGAGCTCGCCCAGCGCGCCGGCGTCTCCGAGCGCACCCTCCGCCGCGACCTGGCACAGCTCCGCGACCTCGGCTACGACGTCGCGTTCACGAGCGGCTATGAGGTGCAGGAGAAGCTGAACCTCGACGGCCGCGGCCAGAAGAAGGTCCAGCGCACGCGGGGCGACGACGCACTTCTGCAGGCGGTGGCGCACGCGGTCGAGACGGCCGGGCTGTGGCGGGACACAGAACAGCAGGAGCCCGCGCCGCGGCCGCGAAAGTCGCGCCAGTCGGGACCGGCGCCGATCGTCCTCATCCCGATCGGCGACGCCGACCCGGACTTCATCCACGCCACCGGCTTTGCGGTCGAGAGCGGGCTGTACGTCCGGTTCAAAGACCAGGACGACGTGCTGGTCGTGAGCCCGCTCGAGGCCGACCGGGCGCGCGCTCAGGCGCGGGTGGCGAAGGTCGTAGAGGACCGCGACGTCTACGCGACCGGCGCCTGGGGCGCGCTGGCGGCGCGGCTGCTGCGCGAGCGCGGCTTCGCCGAGGCGCGGGTCGCGGCGGGGCTGCCGGCCGTTCACCTCGAGGGGCTGCTCGCCGCCGGCGTGGACGCCAAAGTGGACCGCACGCTGTTCGTGGCGGAACGCCGTCGCAAGTCCGAGCGAGACGCGGCGGCGATCGAGGCCGCCCAGAAGGCCGCCGAGGCGGCGGTCGTCGAGGTGGTGCGCGAGCTCGCGAGGGCGGAGATCAGGGACGGCGTGCTGTGGTCCGACGGTGGACCGCTGACCTCGGAGAAGCTCTACGCGCGAGCCCAGTTTGCGTTGGGCGAGCTCGGCTTCACGTGTCCGGACATGATCGTCGCCAGCGCGCCGGACAACGCCCTTCCCCACTACCGGGGCGAGGGGACGATCCGGGCCCACGCGCCCGTGATCATCGACATCTTCCCCACGAGCCGCAGCACTCACTTCCACGGCGACCTGACCCGCACCGTGGTCGTCGGCGAGGCCAGCGAGGAGGTGCGGCGCATGCACGCGGCGACGCTGCAGGCCCTCGATGCCGGCATCGAGACGATCGCCGCCGGCGTGCGCGGCAAGGATCCGCACCTGGCGGTCGTGCAGGTGCTGCTCGATCGCGGTTTCGGGGCGACCACGCCGAAAGGCTTCGAAGGACCCGACGGCGCCGCGCGCATGAACCACAGCACCGGGCACGGCGTCGGCCTGGAGGTGCACGAGGAGCCTGGGCTGCGCGCGGTCAACGACGAGCCGCTGGAGGAAGGGGACGTGGTGACGGTGGAGCCTGGGCTCTACCTTCTTGGCTTCGGGGGCGTGCGCATCGAGGACACGGGCATGGTGACGAAGAACGGCTTCCAGAACTTCACCACGCTGACCCGCAGCCTCGACCCTCGCGACTACCTGTAAGCTGGGCCTTTACATGGACGACCGGCCCATGGAGCACCGGGAAACGCTCGGCCAGCGGATCAAGCGCATCCGCAACGAACGCGGCATGAGTCTCGCGAAGGTGGTCCGCGACGACTTCAGCCGCGCCTTTCTGAACCAGGTCGAGCTCGGCAAGGCGCGCCCCTCGATTCGCGTCCTCCGCATCATCGCCGACCGCCTCGGCACGGAGGTCGAATACCTCCTCCAGGGACAGCAGGCCGGGCTCGAGCGCGAGCTTGCGCTGGAGAAGGGCCGTGTCCTGCTCGCGCGCGGCGAACCGCGGCGGGCGCTGCTGGCGCTGAAGCCGGCCCTCACCTCGTACGACTGGCCTCTCGGCTCGGACGCGCGGGTGACGCGCGCCCAGGGCCTCATCGCCATGGGCCGGGGCAAGGAGGCGACCGACATCCTGGAGCGCGAGCGCAAGCAGATCGAGCTGCATCGCGACCGTCACCGCCTCGAGCGGCTGCGCTCGGTCGAGCGCGGCGACCAGTTCCGGCTGGACGGCGACCCGGTGACCGCACACCTGCACCTCGCCGACCGCGCGGAGCGGTACGGCAACACGCACGACGAGCTCGAGCACTACCGTGCGGCCCGCGTGCTGCTCGAAGCCGGAGTTAAAGCCCCGACGGGAAGCTGAAGGCCGGCGGCGTCGTCGGCTTGTCGCCCGCCTTCACGATCTCGACGGTGATCACCTCGTGCGACTTCAAAGGAATGGTGCTCGGGTCGCCGTTGAACACCGTCGGACCTTTGCCGTCACCGAGGTCGACGTAGGTGACGATGGTGTCGCCCGGCTGCAGCGTGAAGGTCGCGACGTGGCTCTTGTCGAGCTTGATCGGGCCGTAGCCGTTGGCGTTGCTCCACGAGTTGGCCACGGCGAAGAACTGACCAAGCGTGAACGTCTGGCTGGCCGGCGACTCGATGTGGATGATGTTCTTCTGCGCGGCGTGGATGTGCAGCCAGTAATAGCACTTCACGTTGCCCGCCGAGTCGAGCTGGATGCCGGTGTTGTCACGCATCTCGGTGGGCGTCCCGTAATAAAGGATCTGCAGTCCGGTGTGGTAGTGGACCTGCGTGTGCTCGAGCTGGTCGCACGGGATGCCGGACACCGTCGCGGGCCCCGGTTGCGGCCGCTGGAGGTAGACGATGAGGACGATCATCGCGATCGTGAGGACGACGACGATCGCCCCGGCGACCACGGCCATGACGGGCACGCCGGAGCCGGCTTTCGGCCGCACGGGCCTGCCGTACCGACTCTTGCCCGCACCTGCGGAAGCCTTCGCTCGGGGTTTGGTGGCCATGGCCTCAGGTAGAATACCGACAAACCTTTCTGGCCTCGGCCGGCTGATCTCCCGATTGGCCGTTGGACCGGGGCCTCAAACCCACAGGAAGGAGGCTCCCCATTGCGGGACTACGAAGTTCTGTACATCGTCCGCGCCGACCTGGACGACGAGAAGGTCCAGGATGCGGTGAAGCGGGTCAACAGGCTCATCGAACGGGCCGGCGGCACGCCCGAGAACACCAACGTCTGGGGCAAGCGCAAGCTCGCTTACGAGGTCAAGCACCAGAAGGAAGGTGCCTATGTGCTGCAGGACTTCCAGCTCAACCCCGACCGCGTGCCCGAGCTCGAGTCGAGCCTCAAGATCACCGAAGAGGTCTTGCGCCACCTGATCGTGCGCAAGCCCGAAAAACCCGTCCCGACCCCCGTGGCGCCGCCGCCGGCGGAGGTCGTGCTGGAGCCGGTCGCTCCGGTGTCGGAGTCGGTGGCGGAACGAGGGCGCCAGGCTGATCGAGAGGAGGAGACATAGATGTCCAACTTGAACAAGGCGCTGCTCATCGGCCGGTTGACCAAGGACCCGGAGATGCGCTACACGCCCAGCGGCACCGCGGTGACCAACTTCAGCATCGCCACCAACCGCTGGTCGACGGGACCCGACGGTGAGAAGAAAGAGTTCACCGACTACCACAACATCGTCGCCTACAACGCAGGCAGACGGAACCTGGCCGAGGTCGTCGCCCAGTACACGAAGAAAGGGGCGCTGGTCTTCGTCGAGGGCCGCATCCAGACCCGGTCCTGGGAAGGCCAGGACGGTCAGAAGCGCAGGACCACCGAGATCATCGCCAACGACGTCCAGTTCCTCGACAGCCGCAGTGGCGGTGGCGCGGGCGTCGCGGACGGCGCGCCGACGCGGGGCCGGGCGGCGGCCGGCGACGACATTCCAGCCCCGGACGACGCGCCGCGGGACGTCGACCCGGACGAGATTCCCTTCTAGGAGATACCGATGGCAGTTTCACGTCCACCCGCGCGAGAGCAGCAGGGCGAGAGGCCGAGCGGCGGCCCTCGCGGGCCCAAGCGGCAGCACCGCAAGGTCTGTGCCTTCTGCGCCGAGAAGATCGACTACATCGACTACAAGGAGATCTCGCGCCTGCGGCGCTTCGTCTCCGACCGCGGCAAGATCCTGCCCCGGCGCGTGACTGGCACCTGCGCCCGCCACCAGCGGCCGCTGACCACGGCGCTGGAGCGCGCGCGGGCGATCGCGCTGCTGCCTTACACGACGGAGCTTCACTAGGGCAAACTTTGTAGCGCCGCCGAATCCCCGTACTGGAGCGCGCCCATGACCTTCTCCACCCAGCTGCGAATCCCCGGTCCGACGCCCCTGCCCGAGCGCGTGGTCAGGGCCATGAGCCGGCCGATGATCGACCACCGAGGGCCTGAGTTCGCGGCCATCCTGGCCGAGGTCACAGCCGGCGCCAAGCGTGTCTTCAAGACCAAGAACGACCTGCTGCTGCTGACGAGCTCGGGCACCGGCGGCCTCGAGTCGGCCGTCGCCAACCTGGTTTCGCCCGGGGACGAGGTGGTGGCGGCGCTGTGCGGCAACTTCGGCGAGCGGTTCGCCGCGTTGGCGGCGGGCTACGGCGCGGACGTCGTCCGCCTCGAGCTCGAGTGGGGACAGCCGGTCGAGCCGGACGACCTCCGCGTCGTCCTCGAGCGCCATCCGAAGGCCAAGGTCGTGCTCCTCACTCACAACGAGACCTCGACCGGCGTCACGAACCCTCTGCGCGAGCTCGCGCGCGCGGCCCGCGACGCCGAACGCGTGGTCGTCGTCGACGGTGTGAGCTCCGTCAGCTCGATCGACATCGACACGGACGGATGGGGCGTCGACGTGGCGGTTAGCGGTTCCCAGAAAGGTTGGATGGCACCGCCCGGCCTGGCGCTGGTGAGCGTCAGCGAGCGCGCGTGGTCGCTGCAGGCGAAGGCGCGGTCGCCGCGCTTCTACTTCGACTGGAAAGAGGCCAAGGTCTGGGCGGAGAAGGGCATGACGCCGTTCACGCCGGCGATCCCGGTCGCGTTTGCCATCCAGGAAGGTCTGCGCATGCTCGAAGAGGAAGGCCTGGCCAACGTCTACGCGCGCCACGCGCGGCTCGCCCGCGCGACGCAGGCGGGGCTCGAGGCGTTGGGCTTCCAGCTGTTCGCGCGCGAGGGCTACCGCTCGAACACGGTCACCTCGGCGCTGCCGCCGCCGGGGCTGGACGTCAACGCGCTGCGCAAGCTCGTGGACACCAGATATGGCGTCGTCATCGCCGGCGGCCAGGGCAAGATGGCAGGCAAGATGGTCCGCGTCGGCCATCTGGGCGCGGTCGCCGAGGGCGACGTCGTGCAGGTGATCTGGGCGCTGGAGCAGGCGCTGGAGGAGCTCGACGTGGCGCCGGCGGACGGTCGCGGCGTCGCCGCGGTCACCGCCTCCGTGCAAGGGGTGCCGGCCGCCGCGCGCTAGCGCGGCATCTCGCCTTGGCCAAGATCCTCGTCGCCGACCCCCTCGCCGAGGACGGTCTCGAACGCCTGCGCCGGGCCGGCGAGGTCACGGTCGTGAGCAAGCTGCCCGAGGCGGAGCTGATCGAGCGCATCCCCGACTTCGACGCGCTGGTGGTACGCAGCGAGACGCGCGTGACCGCGCCCGTCATCGAGGCCGGTCGGCGCCTGCGCGTCGTCGGCCGCGCCGGCGTCGGCGTGGACAACATCGACGTGCCCGCCGCGACCCGGAAGGGCATCCTTGTCGTCAACGCGCCGCGGGGCAACATCGTCGCCGCGGCCGAGCTCACCATGGCCCTCCTGCTCGCGCTCGCGCGCTGGGTGCCGCAGGCGGACGCCTCGGTGAAGCGCGGCGAGTGGACGCGCTCGAAATTCGTGGGCACCGAGATCCGGGGCAAGACGCTGGGCGTCATCGGGCTCGGCAACGTCGGCTCGGAGGTGGCCAAGCGCGCCCACGGTCTGGAGATGGAGGTCGTGGCCTTCGATCCGGTCGTGTCGGTGGAGCGGGCCGAGCTGTTCAACGTCCAGCTTGTGACGCTGAACGAACTGCTCGAGCGGGCCGACTTCGTCACCGTGCACGTCCCGCTCGTCGAGTCGAACCGCAAGCTCATCGGCGCGAGCGAGCTTGCGCTGATGAAGCCGACGGCACGGCTGGTCAACACGGCGCGCGGCGGCATCGTCGACGAGGTCGCGCTCCTGGAGGCGCTGCGGGCCGGCCGCCTGGCAGCGGCGGCGGCCGACGTCTTCGAGAAGGAGCCGCCAGGCGAGAACCCGCTGCTGGCGCTGCCCAACTTCGTGGCCACGCCGCACATCGGCGCCTCGACCCGCGAGGCCCAGACCTCCGTCGCCGCCGACGTGGCCGAGGAGGTGGCGGCTGTTCTCGCCGGCGAGCTGCCCCGCTACGCCGTCAACGCGCCGGCGCTACCGCCGGAAGAGCTGCAGTTCCTGCGGCCTTTCATGGCCCTGGCCGAGCGGCTCGGCTCGCTCTGCGTGCAGCTGCAGGGAGGTCGGGTGGCGGAGGTCGAGCTGGAGTACGAGGGCGAGCTGGCCGAGCGCGACGTCGCGATCGTGACCGCTTCGGCGCTGCGGGGCCTCCTGCAGCCGTTCACGGAGGAGCGCATCAACCCCGTCAACGCGCGGCTGGTGGCGGGCAACCGCGGCATCCGGCTCACCGAGCGGCGCACGCCGCGTGGGGGTGGCTACCCGAACCTGATCACGCTGCGCGTGGGGGACTTTGAGGCG
>DASSLL010000016.1:0-61395 GCA_035689485.1 Candidatus Dormiibacterota bacterium
AGGACCTCCTCGCAGATCTTCAACGCGTCCTGGACGTCCTCGGACTCGATCCCGTAGTGCGTGACGAAGCGAATCCGGTTGGACGCCGTGGCCGCGCTGAGCAGACCGCGCTTCTCGCATTCCGCGACGAACTCGCGCGCCGGCATGCGCTCGAGGTCGAAGTAGACGAGGTTGGTCTGCACCCGCGACGGGTCGCACCGCACGCCCGGCAGCTCGGCCAGGCCTTCGGCGAGCGTGCGGGCATTGGCGTGGTCGTCGGCAAGCCGGTCGACCATGTGGTCGAGGGCGATCAGCCCGGCCGCCGCGAGGACGCCGACCTGCCGCATGCCGCCGCCCAGACGCTTGCGCCAGCGGCGCGCCTCCGCCACGTCCTCCTCCGAGCCGCAGAAGATGCTGCCGATCGGGCACGCCAGGCCCTTGGAAAGGCAGAACGTCACCGTGTCCGCGACGGCGGCGATCTGAGCGGGCTCGACGCCCAGGGCCACCGATGCGTTGAAGATCCGCGCCCCGTCGAGGTGGACGCGCAGGCCCTGCTCGTGGGCCGCGTCGCCGGCCGCCATCAGGTCTTCAAGGGGCCAGACCGCGCCGCCGTGGCGGTTGTGCGTGTTCTCGAACGTCACCGCGGCGGTGATCGGCTGATGGGGATCGTCGCGCGGCCGGATGGCGTCCACGATCTGGCGGGGCGACATGACGCCGGTTTCCGTCGCGATCGGGCGGACCTGGACGCCGCAAACCGCGGCCGCGCCGGCCGTCTCGTACTGGAAGACGTGGGAATCGGCGTCGGCGATGAGCTCCTGGCCACGCTGGGCGTTGACGGCGACCCCGATCAGGTTGCCCATCGTGCCGCTGGGCACGAACGTGGCCGCGGCCTTGCCCATGCGCTCGGCGGCGACCTCCATGAGCTTGTTCGTGGTCGGGTCGTCGCCGAAGACGTCGTCCCCGAGCGGCGCCGTGACCATGGCCTGGCGCATCTCCGGGCTGGGCATGGCCACCGTGTCGCTGCGAAAGTCGATGGAGGGCACGCGATTAATCTAGCGGCCTAGTGCGAGCGGAATTGATCCTGGCGCGCGGCCGGATCCGCACCCTGGGACGATCCGGCCTGACGCCCCAGAGCCACCTGGCGATCGCCGGCGGCAAGGTGGTGGCGGTGGGCGGCCGCGAGGTTATGGGGCTGAAGGGCCCCCGGACCCGGGTCGTCGACCTGAAGGGCTCCGCCGTGCTTCCTGGTTTCAACGACGCCCACGCGCACGTCGTCTACTACGGGTTGACCCGGTTTGCGGCGGACCTGGGCGGCGCCCACGGCATCGACGACATCCTCGATCGCCTGCAGCAGCACGCCTCACGCCTCAAGCCCGGCGAGTGGCTGCAGGGGATGGGCTACCGCACCGACGAGCTGACCGAACGCCGGCAGCCGCACCGCACGGAGCTCGACCGCGTCACCGGCGACCATCCGGCCTTCATCGACGAACGCGGCGGACACGCGCGCGTGGCGAACTCCGCCGCGCTGGCGGCCGCTGGGGTGAGCGCCGAGACGCCGAACCCACATGGCGGCCGCATCGGCCGCGACCTCAACGGCTCACCCAACGGCCTGCTGCTCGAATCGGCGATGCGCGTGGTGGCCGACGTCCAGCCGCCGCCGCCCCTCGAGCGTCGCATGGACGGCATCCTCAAGACCCAGGAGCTGCTCCTGTCCCGCGGCATCACCTCCGTCGGCGCCGCCGTCAACCGCGGGTTCGCCGACGACCTGCGGGCCTACGAGCGGCTGGCGTGCGACGGCAGGCTGCGGATGAGGGTCAACGAGTTCCTGTCGTGGGAGCTGCTGGAGGCCGCAGCGCAGCTTGGCGTCCGTTCGGGGTTCGGCGGCGGGATGGTGCGCACCGGTCCGGTCAAGGTCTTCGTCGACGGCGGCGCCGAGCGGGTGGCGACACGGTCGGGAGGCGCCGGCGTGTGGCGCACGACGCCCGAAGAGCTGAAGGCGCTGGTCGCGCGCGCGTCGGAGGCCGGCCTGCAGGTCGCCGCCCACGCCATCGGCGACGCGGCCATCGAAGCGATGTGCGACGCGGTGGACGCCGCCGGCGCGGCGCACCTCCGGCATCGGGTGGAGCACTGCACGATCTGCCCGCCCGACCTGCAGGCGCGCCTCGCAGGCCTCGGCATGGTCGCGGTCATGCAGCCGATGGCGGCCCGTTTCGGGCGTGTGGCGTCGACGATCTTCTTTCCGGTCCGCGACCGTGCGCACCTGGCGCCTCATCGCGGCCTGCTCCGCGCGGGCGTCCCGGTGGCGTTCAGCTCCGACCTGCCCGTGGCCACCGACCCGAACCCGTGGCCGGGCATCCGCGTGGCGGTCGACGACCAGGTCAACGGCGTCACTCTGCTGGCGGCCCTGCGCGCTTATACATCCGCCGGCGCATTCGTGAGCTTTGAGGAGAGCCTCAAGGGCACGCTCGAAGCGGGCATGCTCGCCGACCTGCAGGTGTACAGGGGCGACCCGATCGAGGAGGCGGCAGAGGTCGACTGGGAGGGTCTCCGCCCAAGAGCCGTGCTCCTGGGCGGAGTCAAGGTCTTCGGGTCGCTCTAGCTCTCGCTGACCTCGATCACTTCGATGTCGCCCATCTCCATCGGTGTGCCCTCCATGGCCTGCGGCGGTGTCGACTCGACGGCGCTGGTGCGCCGGCGTGGAGCCGAGCGGCGGGTGGTTCCCGCCGGCCGAGACCGGCGCGCGGAAGTGCCCGTGGCCGCCCGACGCGTGCTGGATGCCGCCCGCTTCGCGCCAGACGCGGCCCGGCGGCGCGTCGAGGTGGCCGCTTTGCGGGTGGTGCTCGCGGCGCGGCGGGTGGTGCTCGCGGCGCGGCGCCGCGTCGACGAGGCCGCCCGTGGCGCGCTCCTGCCGGCGATCTGCCGCGCCTGCCTGGTCAGGCCGTCGATCCGCTTGAGGACGCTGTTCACGTCGGCTCGTGTGCTCGCCTTCTTGACCTGCGCCTGCAGCTGCTTGATGGCCGCGCGGGCCATCTTGTCGGCGTCCTTCAGGCGGCGGTCGAGCTGGCGCCTCAGGTCAGGCGGGACGCGGCTCTCGGCCTCCTTGAACGCCCTGCGGCCGGCGCTCACGGCGCGGCCCACAAGGCCCGAACGCCTGGTCGTGCGCTTTCTCTTTGCCATGCAAAACCTCCATCAGAAAGCCCGGCGGGCGGTTTGACGCACCGCCACTAGAATGGGCCGCGCGTGACAACAGGCCCCGAACGACACCTTATCAAGAAGTACGCGAACCGCAAGCTCTACGACACCCGCTCCAGCAAATACATCACGCTCGACGGCATCGCGCAGCTGGTGCGTGACGGGCACGAAATCAAGGTCGTGGACCGTGAGGGCGGCCAGGACCTCACGCAGGTGACGCTGTCGCAGATCGTGCTGGAGGAGGAGAAGCGAGGGCCGGCGAAGCTCGTCGACGCCGGCGGGGAGCTGCTCCACGACAGGGGCCAGGCGCTGCTCGACTACGTGCGCCGCACGCTCAACGTGCCGAGCGAGATCCGCCACGAGGTCGACCGACGGAGAGACGACCTCGACCGCATGGCCGACGACGCGTTGGAGCAGACGCTGCGCCGGTTGCGCATCCCGACGCGGCGGGACATCGACCGCATCAACGAGCGGATCGACCGGCTGGCGGCCGAGGTCCGCCGGGCGAACGGCGGCACGGGCCGCCACCGAGGGACGAAACGGCGATAGTCGCGACCAACGCCCGTCTGGAGCCGCGAAACCGGGAGATGGTCGCGACCATCGCCTGAGGCCGCCCCCGGCGTTACTATCGGAAATCGCGAAGATGGCGGTGGAAACACGCGCGTCTGCCTTCCAGACCGCGCAGCGGCGGTTCGACGCCGCGGCCGACGTCATCGGACTTTCCGACGACGCGCGTCGCGGCCTGCGGGAGGTCAAGCGGGAGCTCACCGTCCACTTCCCGGTGCGGAAGGACGACGGCTCAGTCCACGTCTACACCGGCTGGCGCGTCCAGCACAACATCAGCCGCGGACCGGCCAAAGGCGGCATCCGCTACCACCCCGACGCCAACCTCGACATCGTCAAGGCGCTGGCCATGCTGATGACCTGGAAGTGCGCCGCGGTGGGCATCCCGTACGGCGGCTCGAAGGGCGCCGTCGCGGTGGACCCGCGCAAGCTCTCGCAGAACGAGCTCGAGCACCTCACGCGCCGCTACGCGACCGAGATCGCGATCCTCATCGGGCCGGAGAAGGACATCCCCGCGCCGGACATGGGCACGAACCCGCAGATCATGGCCTGGATCATGGACACCGTCTCCATGCACCAGGGCCACTCCGTCACCGCCGCGGTGACCGGGAAGCCGGTGGACGTCGGCGGCTCCGAGGGCCGCGTCGAGGCGCCGGGCCGCGGGGCGACGTACCTGACGCTGGAGGCGCTCAAGTACCTCCACATCGACGACGAGACGCCCTCCGTGGCCATCCAGGGCTACGGCCAGGTCGGCCGTTCGGCCGCGCGACTGCTCTCGGAGGCGGGCCTGCGCATCGTCGCCATCAGCGACTCGAAGGGCGGCATCTACAACGCGAACGGCCTGGACCTCGCCGCGCTCGAGGAGCACCGCCAGGTGCGCGGTGGGGTCGGCGGGTTCAAGAAGGCCGACCTGGTCACCAACGCCGAGCTGCTGGAGCTTCCGGTCACCGTGCTGGTGCCCGCGGCCGTCCAGGACCAGATCACCGGCGACAACGCGTCGCGCATCCGGGCCAAGCTCATCACCGAGGGCGCGAACGCGGCGGTTTCGCCGGAGGCGGACCCGATCCTCCACGACCGCGGGATCTTCGTCGTCCCCGACATCATCGCCAACGCCGGCGGCGTGATCGTGTCGTACTTCGAGTGGGTGCAGGACCTCCAGGCCTTCTTCTGGGAGGAAGAGGAGATCAACACCAAGCTGCACCACGTGATCACCCGGTCGTTCTACGAGATCCTGCACACGTCGGTGAACAAGCGTGTGGACATGCGCAGCGCGGCTTACGCGCTGGCGGTGCAGCGGGTGGCCAACGCGACGACGGTCAGAGGGATATATCCATAATCGGGGGTTAGTGCCTCCGCCCTTCTCCCCGCATCGTGTCCTCGTCACCGGCGTCTCCAACCCTCTTGGCGCCGAGGTCGCCCGCCGGCTGGCGGCGCAGGTGCCCCATCTCTTCGGCTGCGACGTGGTCGACCCGCTCACAGCCATCGAGGAGATGGACTTCGTGCACGCCGACACGCGCCTGTCGGTGATCGGCAAGCTCGTTCGCCAGCTGCGCATCGACACGGTGGTCCACCTCGCCGTCACCGTGGATTCGCACCGCGACGACCGCTCGGTGCACGAGACGGACGTGATCGGCACCATGAACGTGCTCGTCGGTTCGGCCGCGCCCTCGAGCCCGGTGCGCCGCCTCGTGGTCAAGTCCAGCGCCGCCGTCTACGGCGCCGGCCCGAACGACCCTTCCTTCTTCTCCGAGGACATGACCAACTGGGACCGCCCGGCTTCCGGCGTCACGCGCGACCTGCTGGAGATGGAGCAGCTCGTCAGCGAGTTCGCGCTGCGCAACGAGCGCTGCGACGTGACGGTGCTGCGTCTCGGCTTCCGCGTGACCGAGGGCACGAACCTGGCCCGTTACCTTTCGCTGCCGATAGTCCCGACGTTCGCCGGCTTCGACCCCAGGCTGCAGCTCCTCCACGAGGACGACGCCGCGGAGGCGATCGTCCGCGCGACCATCGCCGGCCATGCCGGGACGTTCAACGTCGCCGGCGACGGCGTGGTCCTGCTGAGCCAGGCGATCGCGATCATGGGGGGCCGGCCGGCGCCGGTGCTTTCGCCGTACGGCAAATGGCTTTCCCGCGTCGGCGTCCGGCTTGCCATGGGCGTGGACATACCGTCGCACCTGGCCGACGTGCTCACCTACGACCTTGTCATGGATTGCGCGCGGCTCGAGTCGCAGTTTGGGTGGCGCCCCGCGTACAGCTCGCGGCAGGCGATGGACGCGTTCGCGCGCGGCAAGGACGCCGAGGTCCTGGAGCCTCCGTCGCCGCCGCAGGAGTACGAGCTCCAGGTCTACCTGCAGCAGCGAAGGCGCCGCGCCCAGCAGCTACTGGCGGGCCGGAGTTGATCGCCGAGGCCTCGCGCGAGGAGCGCCGGCGCAACAGCCGGAAGGCGGACATCGTCGCGCCGCGCCAGGGGTTCCGACTGCCGAAGCCCATCCGCAGGCTGCAGCGCCAGGCGCCCATGTACGCGCTTCAGGCCGCCGGTGCGCTGTCGACTCGCCTGCGCGAGCTGACGGGCCGCGAGGTCATCGACCTGAACCGGATCATGGAGGTCGTCCAGTTCGTCTACCAGCAGCGCGAGCTCGCGCGGCGCGGGCCGAACTACATGGTCGACGACTTCGGCTTCGACCCGCAGTGGACCGAGGCGCTGCTGATCGCGTTCAAAGCGCTGTACCGCGACTACTGGCGAGTCGAGACCGTCGGCGTCGAGAACGTCCCGGCCTTCGGCCGCGCGCTGCTGGTCGCCAACCACGCGGGAGTGCTGCCGTGGGACGGCACCATGATCAAGACCGCCGTCTTCACCGAGCATTCCCGCCCGCGGCACGTGCGCGCGCTCGTGGCCAGCCAGTTCATGGGCATGCCCGCGGTGAGCTGGTTCCTCCGCCGCACCGGCCAGGCGGTCGGTCATCCGGACGACACGCGCCGCCTCTTGGAGCGCGACGAACTGGTGCTCGTGTTTCCCGAAGGCACCCGTGGCACGGGCAAGAATTTCAAGGACCGCTACCGGCTGCGCCGGTTCGGCCGCGGCGGCTTCGCCGCCACCGCGATCCGGGCGCGAGCGCCGATCATCCCCATCTCCGTCGTCGGCTCGGAAGAGATCTATCCGATGGTGCGCGACGTGCCGGCGCTGGCGAAGCTATTCGGGCTGCCGTATTTCCCGGTCACGCCGTTCTGGCCGTGGCTCGGGCCGCTGGGCATGATCCCGCTGCCGAGCAAATGGCGCATACAGTTCCACGCGCCCATCGACGTTTCGCACCTGACCCCGGCCGACGCCGACGACCAGCACCTCGTGATGGCGCTGTCCGACGACGTCCGCGACGTCATCCAGCGTGGCCTTTACGACAACCTCAAACTGCGGAGGGGTGTCTTCCTCTAGCCCGGCGCCCGCTCGCGGCGTCCGGATTCACTGGGACGACCTGCCGGCGTACGTTCGGGCTGCGCTCGAGCTTCGCCTCGGCGCGCGCGTGGTCGAGGCGATCACCCAGCCAGGCGGTTTCTCGCCGGGGCTCGCGGCCCGGGTCGTGCTCGAGGACGGGCGCCGCGCTTTCGTCAAGGCGGTCCACGAAGGCGCCAACCCCGATTCGCCGAACATCCACCGCCGAGAAGCCCGCATCGTCGTCGCGATGCCGTCGACGGCTCCGGTGCCGCGATTTCTCTGGGGCTATGACGAAGACGGCTGGGTGGCGCTGTGCTTCGAGGACGTCGAGGGACGCCATCCCGCCGAGCCATGGACCGGGTCGGACCTTCACCTGGTCGTCGAAGCGCTGCGCAAGATGGCCAGAGCCCTGACTCCGACTCCAATCGATCCGGGCCTGACGGCGGGGGACAGGTTTCGCGACAACGTCAACGGCTGGCGGCGTGCGCTGGAGAACGGAGAGAAGAGGATCGACCAGTGGGTGGTCCGTCACCTGGACCGCCTGGCCGAACTCGAGGCAGACGCGCCTGCGGCGTCCGCGGGCGACACGCTTCTCCACTTCGACACGCGTGCCGACAACATCCTGATCGCCGGCGACCGCGTCTACGTCGTCGACTGGCCGTGGGCGTGCACGGGCGCGGCGTGGGTCGATTGGGTGGCGATGGCGCCAAGCGTGGCCATGCAGGGCGGGCCGGACCCCGAGTCGTTTCTACGGCGCTTCGACGTCGATGCCGTAAGCGCCCGCTCGATCGATGCCGTGCTCTGCTCCATCGCAGGCTTCTTCGTCATGCAATCCCTGGAGCCGGCGCCGCCAGGGCTGCCGACGCTGCGCGCGTTTCAGGCCGCGCAGGGAGGGACAGCGGTCGCCTGGTTGCGTGACCGACTCGGCTGGGATTAAGGTCAACTGAAGTTTCAGAAGCTCGGGTTCACACAAGGGGGATGTGAATGCTGAAGAGAATTCTGTGGAGCGCCGCCCTGGCGAGCGGCGCGGTCCTTGTCACCTCATCCTTGGGGTTCGCGGCTTCGGCGCTCATAAGCGGGCCATCGCCGTACGCGGCTTGCGCGTCGAACGACAACAACCTGACCGGGCGGACTTACATGAACGCGGAGGTCGAACCGCAGGTCGCGGTGCAGGGAAGCAACGCGATCGCGATGTTCCACCAGGACCGCAAGTCGAACGGCGGCGCCCACGGCATCGGCGTCGGCTACTCGAAAGACGGCGGCGCCAGCTGGACCGAGTTGCCGTCGACTGGCCTTCCACTGACTGCGTGCAGCCCGAACGTCCAGCCCGCCCTCAGCAACATGTGGAGGGCATCAGACCCCTGGGTCTCGTTCGGCCCGGACGGCATCGCTTATGCGTCGGCGCTTTCGTTCAACGTCTCCAATGTGCCGAACAACGCGAACGCGGTGGTGGCGGCGCGCTCAACTGACGGCGGCGTGACCTGGGACCACATCACGCCGATCAGTGGAATCGAGAATGGTCAAAACAGCACGGACAAGAACTCGACCACGGCGGATCCGACGAAGAACAAGACCGCCTACACGGTCTGGGACACGCTGATCACCCCGACCGACAACCCCGACGACAATCCGCACACCGCGTCCTACACGGGCCCTGCATTTTTCTCCAAGACCACCGACGGGGGCAAGACCTGGAGCCCGCCACAGATCATCGTCAACACCGCGACTCGGCAGCAGACGATCGGCAACATCATCGTCGTCGACCCGCGCAACGACACTCTGTACAACTTCACGGACCTGATCGTGCCGCCGAACACGCTCTTCCAGGGCAAGCACACCAACGAGCAGGTGGCCTTCGTCAAATCGACCGACGGCGGCGGCACCTGGACGCAGCCGCAGATCATCGCGCCGTTCAACAGCGTCGGCGTCCGCAACCCGAACACCGGGCAGCCCGCCCGTGTCGGTGACGGCCTCGAGGAGGTCGCGATCGACCCGTCGAACGGAAAGTTGTACGTCGTCTGGGAAAGGTCGTCCATGTTCGGCAAGAGCACGAACCAGCTGGAGTGGGACGACCAGATCGTCATGGCGACGTCCATCGACGGCGGCGCGACCTGGAAAGGACCGACCGTCATCCACCAGCTCGCCAGCGACATGCCGACGTTCACGCCGACCGTGGCGGTGAACGGTGGCACCGTGGCGGTCACCTACTACGACAGCCGCAACCTCCAGCCGGGCGAGACCGCGAACTGGCCGACCGACTACTTCGTCGAGCTCTCGACGAATGGCGGGAGCACCTTCAGCGAGCAGCCCATCACGAGCCGCTCGTTCGACCTTTCGACGGCGCCGGTCGCGCGCGGCTTCTTCCTGGGCGACTACGAGGGACTGCAGCCGAGCGGCAGTGGCTTCCTGGCGGTGTTCGTCAAGACCAACTGCGATGCTCCCTATCCGGCGAGCAATCCCCTGTGCGCCGCGGCGAGCAGCAACACTGCACCGACGACCAACACGAATCCGAACGACGTCTTCGCGACCAGCCTTCCATAACGGACGTTCGGCAAAGGGCGGGCCACCCGGCCCGCCCTTCTTTTTTCAGCCGGGCTGAGACGCTCCTCGCCATGCATCGATGACCACCGTCCAGCGCTCGATGCTCACGGGCGTGAGCATGCCGTTCGCCGCCCACGGGTCCTCCGCCATCCGGCCCCTGATCTCCGCCTCGGAGTCCGCCTCGACCACCCACATGGTGTCGCGGCCTCCTTCCAGCGGACCGACCAGCAGCAGGAAGCGCTGGTCGGCGAGGCCGTCCATGAAAGCCGCGTGCGCGTCCCACCCTTCCTGAACGCGCATGTCCTTCGACCAGTCCCAGGGGCCGCCGCGACGGACACGGATGACGTAACGCGCCACGCGACTATTCGACGACCGGAACGACCTTCTCCGGTTCGGGCTCCTCGACGATGTCGAGCGCGGTCGCCTGGCCGATCCAGTACTCCACGTCCGTGACGCGCGGCGCGCCCGCGAGGCCGATCGATTCGACGAGCTTGGCGTGGAGCGTCTTCGCGTCCTGCGCGCGCAGGTCCGTCATCGTCGTGATGCCGAGGCGGCGCACCAACGGCACCCAGCGCTCCATGCCCGAGACCTCGAGCAGCGTGCACTGGTTGACGAACTCGAACAGCCGGGCGGCGCTGATGCCGGTCTTCCTGGCGAGGCGCTGCCTGTCGATGTCGAGCGACGTTCGATGCAGCAGCTGGTTGGTGTGATGGATGCCGGCGGCGCGCAGCCGGCGCACGTCCGAGTCCGAGATGCCGCTCAGATACTCGAGGGTGCGGTACATCGGTCAAAGAATAGTCGTCGGCTATAATTTGCCGAACCCGCCCCATTCATTGGAGTAAACACACCCTGACACAGAGCCGGTTGCAGACCCGAGACGAGATTTCCGGCGAGCAGTCCGGCCTGGAGATCGGCATCGGGCGACGCGCGCGGCGCGCGTACGGGTTCGACGAGGTCGCCCTGGTGCCTGGCGGAGTGACGCTCAACCCGGACGAAGTCGACATCACCTTCACAATGGGCGAGCGCTTCAAGCTGGAGCTTCCGTTCTGGGGCTCGGCCATGGACGGAGTCGTCGACGTCGATTTCGCCGTCGCGATGGGCCGTCTCGGCGGCGTCGCGGTCCTGAACCTCGACGGTGTGCACACGCGTTACGACGACCCGGCCCCGGTGATCCGCAAGATCGCGGATGCGGACCGGTCGACGGTCAACGCCGTCCTCAAGGAGGCGTACCGCGAGCCCGTCAAGCCGAGGCTAATCGCCGAGCGCATCAAGGCCATCAAGGGGGCCGGGGTTCCCTGCGCGGTCTCCACGGTGCCGGCCCGCGCCGAGGAACGCGCCGAGGTCGTGCAGGAGGCGGGGGCCGACGTCTACGTCGTCCAGGGCACGGTCCTGACCGCACGGCACTCGTCGCGCTCGTACCACCAGCTTGCATTCGACGAGCTCGTGCGCCGCTGCGACATCCCCGTGATCGTCGGCAACTGCGTCCACTACGAGACCGCGCTGGAGCTGATGGAGACCGGCATCGCCGGCATCCTCGTCGGCGTCGGACCGGGCGCGGCATGCACGACGCGCGGAGTCCTCGGCGTCGGCGTGCCGCAGGTCACGGCCACCGCGGACGTCGCCGCCGCACGCGACGAGCACATGCGGCGCGGCGGCATGCGCGTCGCGGTCATCACCGACGGCGGGATGCGCATAGGCGCCGACGTGTGCAAGGCGTTCGCGTCCGGCGCCGACGCGGTGATGATCGGCACGCCGCTCGCCGGCGCCGAGGAGTCGGCGTCGAAGGGCTTCAACTGGGGCATGGCCACGCCCGACCCGAACCTGCCCCGCGGCACGCGCATCCAGGTCGGGACCAAAGCCACGCTGCGCGAGATCCTGCTCGGACCGGCGCGCGTCGACGACGGCTCGCAGAACTTCGCCGGCGCTCTCCGCTCGGCGCTGGGCGTCTGCGGGGCGCGCGACATCGCCGAGTTCCAGCACGTCGAGATGGTCATCGCCCCGTCGATCACGTCCGAAGGCAAGGTGTTCCAGCAGGCCCAGCACGTCGGGATGGGCAAATAACCTGAGCCAGACCGCCGCGGCACGGCGGGAAAAAACCGAGACCTCGACGCGCGCGCAAACCATCTTCGTCCTCGACTTCGGCTCGCAGTTCAGCCAGCTCATCGCCCGGCGTGTGCGCGAGGCGAACGTCTACTGCGAGCTCGTCCCGGGCACGACCCCGTGGTCCGAGCTGGCGCCGCGGCACCCCGCCGGGCTGATCCTGAGCGGTGGCCCGTCAAGCGTCTACGACGCCGGCGCGCCGCTAGTCGACCCCGACGCTCTGCGGTCGGGCGTGCCGGTGCTCGGCATCTGCTACGGCATGCAGCTCATCGCCCATCACCTCGGCGGCAAGGTCGACCCCGGCCATGCGCGCGAGTACGGCCCGGCGCTCCTCTCGGTGCGGGACCCGAACGTCCTTTTTCGGGGGCTTCATGGCGAGCTGCCGGTGTGGATGAGCCACGGCGACCACGTGAGCGAGATGCCGCCCGGGTTTCACCTCCTCGCGACGAGCGGCAACTCTCCGGTCGCCGCGTTCAGCGACGGCAAGGGCATCTTCGGCATCCAGTTCCACCCCGAGGTCGTGCACACGCCCAGCGGGCGGGAGGTGCTGCGCAACTTCCTGTTCGGCGTTTGTCGCTGCACGCCGTCGTGGACGCCAGGATCGTTCATCGCCGAAGCGACCGAGAGCATCCGCGCCCAGGTCGGCGACGGCCGGGTGATATGCGCCCTGTCGGGCGGCGTCGACAGCGCTGTGGCCGCGACTCTCGTCCATCGCGCCGTCGGCGACCAGCTGACGTGCGTCTTCGTCAACAACGGCCTGCTCCGCAAGGAGGAGCCAGAGCGCGTGCTCGACGTGATGCACGGCAACCTCGACATGAACATCCGCTACGTCGACGCGACGGAGCGGTTTCTGGCCGCCCTGCGCGGCGTGGTCGACCCGGAGCAGAAACGGCGAATCGTCGGCCGTGAGTTCATCTCCGTCTTCGAGGCCGAGGCGACGAGCCTGGGCCGCATCGATTTCCTGGCCCAGGGCACGCTCTACCCCGACGTCATCGAGTCGACCGCGCCCGACGTCGCGTCGACGGCGTCGAAGATCAAGACCCACCACAACGTCGGCGGGCTGCCGCCCGGCCTGCGGTTTCAGCTGATCGAGCCGCTGCGGTACCTCTTCAAAGACGAGGTGCGTGCGGTCGGCCTCGAGCTGGGTATGCCGGAGGAGATGGTCTACCGCCAGCCGTTCCCGGGGCCGGGCCTGTCGATCCGCTGCCTCGGGGAGGTGACGGCCGAACGCCTGGAGATCCTGCGCAGCGCGGACTGGGTCGTCGTCGACGAGATCAAGCGCAACGGCCTTTACCGCCAGGTGTGGCAGTCGTTCGCCGTGCTCACGCCGCTGGAGACGGTGGGCGTGATGGGCGACTTCCGCACCTACGCGAACGTAGTCGCGGTGCGCGTGGTGACGAGCGAGGACGCGATGACGGCCGACTGGGCGCGCGTGCCGTACGAGGTGCTGGCCCGCATCAGCAACCGGATCGTGAACGAGGTCAAGGGCGTCAACCGGGTCGTGTTCGACATCACGTCGAAACCTCCCGGCACCATCGAGTGGGAGTAGCCAGAAGGGTCGCGGCGGCCATCATCGTGGCGTTCTCGCTGTGGCAGTTGATCGCGTGGGGCTTCTGGGGAGGGCTGGCGGTGCTGCTGTCGACCTCGAGCCTCAGGCAATCCGCTGTCGGAGTCACACTCCTGCTGCTCGCCGTGCTCAACCCGGTTACCGCCATCGCCCTGTTCGCCCGCGGAAGCCTAGTCACCTGGTCGTCGGTCCTGGCGGTACAGGTGGTGAACGTGGTCGCGGCACTGCTTTTCTTTTCGGGCAGCCAGCCGAACTGGTCCGTGCTGGTGACTCCCGTCGTGACGGCGATCCTCCTGGTCGTCGCGTTTCCGCGACGCGTTCCCGCCTAGTGCCCGAAGCCTGGCGCCGGGCGATCCTCTCGAGACTCCTCGCCGGACAGCGCGAGGATGGCGGCTTTGGCGTCCATCCCTACTCGAAGTGGAAGGGCGCGCACTGGCGGCTTGTCTCCCTCGTCGAGCTTGGCGTCCCCCGCAGAAGCAGGGCCGCCCGGGCGGCAGCGGCGACAGTTCTCGACTGGGTCGCGAGCCCGGGTCACACTGCCCGAACCGTCAAGGGCCTGGAACGCCGCCACGCATCGATGGAGGGCAACGCGCTGGCCGTTTGCTGCCGCCTCGGCATGGCGCGACAACCTCGCGTGAGGCACCTGGTCGATGTGCTGCTTCGGTCGCAGTGGCCCGACGGCGGTTGGAACTGCGATCAGGATTCGAAGGCTCACCGCTCCTCGTTCCACGAGACGCTGGCGCCGATCTGGGGCCTGGTCGAGTATCACCGCGCCACCGGTGACGCGAGTGCCCTGACCGCGGCGCGCCGTGGCGTCGAGCTGCTGCTCGACCATCGACTCTTTCGCTCGACGCGAACCGGCCACGTGATTCACTCGGAGTGGTTGCACATTCACTGGCCCCACTACTGGCACTACGACTACTTTCACGCGCTTCGCGCGGTGGCGAAGCTCGGGCTCCTGCGAGACAGGCGATGCGACGATGCCCTGGAGCTGCTTCAACAGCAACGCGGGCCGGATCGGGCTTGGCGCGTGTCGGGGCGCCGTTACTGGCGTCTTTCGACGGAAGTCGTGGACTGGGGCGACGCGCACCAGATCATCACTCCGATCGCGAAGGTGCTCTTGGATCAAAGAGCACCTATCGAGCGGCCGAGATGAAAGTCCTCGTCGTCGGCTCCGGCGCGCGCGAGCACGCGCTGGTGTGGAAGTGCGTGCAGTCCGAGCTCGTCGAGCGCGTCTACTGCGCGCCGGGCAACGGCGGCACGGGCGGCATGGCGCGCAACGTCCCGATCGGCGTCGCCGACGTCGTGCGCCTCGTGGAGTTCGCCAAGCGTGAAAGGCTCGGCCTGGTCGTCCTCGGACCTGAGGCCGCCGTCGAAGCGGGCGTGGGCGACGCGCTCCGGGACGCCGGCCTTCCGGTGTTCGGGCCCAACCGCGGCGCGGGACGCATCGAGTCGAGCAAGGCCTTCGCCAAGGACCTGATGAAGCGCGCCGGCATCCCGACCGCGGACTTCGAAGTCTTCACGCAGGCCGCGCCGGCCAAGGCCTGGGCGCGGGAGCGCGACGGTCGCGTCGCCGTCAAGGCCGACGGTCTGGCGCGCGGCAAAGGGGTGATCGTCTGCGACGATCACGCGCAGTCGGACCAGGCCATCGACGCGATGCTCGTGGAGCAGCGCTTCGGCAAGAGCGGCGCGACCATCGTCGTCGAGGAGAGGCTCGACGGCCCGGAGCTGTCACTGCTCGCGATCACCGACGGCACCGAGGTGGTCCCCCTGGCCCCCGCACGCGACTACAAGCGCGCGCTCGACGGCGACCGGGGCGCCAACACCGGCGGCATGGGCGCGTACTCGCCGCCGAAGGGCGTGGACGAGAAGCTGGTGCAAGACGTCGTCGACTGCGTCCTGCGTCCGGCCGTGAACCAGCTCCAGAGCGACGGGCACGAGTTTCGCGGCGTCCTGTACGCCGGGCTGATGCTGACCAGCCAGGGCGTCCGGGCCCTCGAATTCAACGCTCGGTTCGGCGACCCCGAAGCACAGGTCGTGCTGCCCCGTCTGCAGAGCGACTTCGTCGCCCTTGCGCTCACGGCGGCCAAGGGCGAGCTGGGCTCGCACCCAGACCTGCGCTGGAGCCCGCAGGCGTGCGTGGGCGTCGTCGTCGCCTCCGCAAACTATCCGGACGACGTCGCGATGAAGGTCGGGCGCCGCATCCATGGACTGGCCGAGATGCCTCCCGGCGTGCTCGTCTTCCATGCCGCCACGAAGTACGAGCCGGGCGTCGGGCTGGTCACCGACGGCGGGCGGGTGGTCACATGCGCAGGCCTCGGCGAGACCGTGGCGCAGGCCAGGGAGACTGCCCTCGCCGGCGCTCGGCAGGTACGATTCGAAGGGGCTTTCTTTCGCAGGGACATAGCTGAGGAGGCGGTTTAGTTGCAGCCGGTCGTCGGGATCATCCTCGGCTCGAAGTCAGACCTTCCGCTCATGGAGTCGTGCGTCAAAGTGCTCGACGACCTGGGTTTGACGCACGAGCTGAAGGTGTGCTCCGCGCACCGCAACCCGCGCGGGGTGATGGAGTGGGCTTCGAGCGCACGCGGGCGCGGGCTCAAGGTCGTGATCGCGGCCGCCGGCGGCGCGGCGCACCTGCCTGGCGTCGTGGCGGCGTGGACCGACCTGCCGGTCATCGGAGTGCCGGTGCCGACGCAGCATCTCGGCGGCGTCGACTCTCTGTACTCCATCGTCCAGATGCCCGCGGGCATTCCCGTCGCGACCGTCGCCATCGGCGAGGCGGGGGCGAAGAACGCCGCCTGGCTCGCGGCGCGGATCATCGGCCTCGAGGACGCCGGAGTAGAGCAGCGCCACGGGGAGAAGCGCGCCGCGCTCGCGACGGCGTGACGGTGGCCAAAAAGAAGGCCCGCGTCCGGCTCGTCGACACCACGTTCCGCGACGCGCAGCAGGCCCTGCTCGGCGGCTACCTCCGGACAGAGGAGATCCTGCCCATCGCGGCCAAGATGGATTCGATCGGCTTCACGGCCATGGAGGCGTTCGGCGGGGCGACGTTCGAGACGCAGCTCCACATCCATCAGGACCCCTGGGAGTTCCTGCGCAAGCTCAACAAAGCGACGCCGAACACGCCCATCCAGGCGCTGATCCGCGGCCAGAACCTGGTCGCCAGGCGGAACTTCGCCGACGACGCGGTCGAGCTCTTCATCAAGCACGCCGCGAAGGCTGGCGTCGACGTGTTCCGCGTCTTTGACCCGCTCAACGACCTCCGCAACATGGAGTCGTCGATCACGGCGGCGCTCAAGGCGAAGAAGAAGGTGCAGGGCGCCCTCTGCTACGCCATCTCGCCCGCGCACAGCATCGAGCTGTGGGGTTCGCTGGCCAAGGGCCTGGTCAACATGGGCTGCCACGAGATCGTCATCAAGGACACGTCAGGGCTCCTCAGCCCGCAGGCGACCTGGGAGCTCGTGGCCGCGCTGAAGCAGGTGGTCGAGGTGCCCATCGACATCCACTCCCACTGCTCGAGCGGCATGGCTCCGATGGCGTACATGGCCGGGGTCGAGGCCGGCGCGGACGTCCTCGACGTCGCCATCTCGCCGCTGGCGTGGGGCGCTTCACAGCCCGCGGCGGAAAGCGTCGTCGCGGCGCTGGAAGGCGGCGAGTACGACACCGGGCTCGACCTCGACCGCATGTGGGACGTGCAGCGCGAGGTCGAGGAGCTGAAAAAGCGTCACATCGAGCACCTGAGCCCGGTCGCCGACCGCGTCGACGCGAGCATCCTGCGCTACCACATGCCGGGCCTGATGATCCACGACATCTATCACCAGCTGCAGGCGCGCAACGCGTCCGGCCGCCTGAACGAAGTGCTGGACGAGGCCAACCACGTCCGCCGTCACATCGGTTACCCGCCGCTCGTCGCGCCGATCCGGCAGATGATCGCGACGCAGGCCGTATACAACGTCCTCGGCGGCGAGCGGTACGCGACCGTGACGCAGGAGCTGAAGGACTACCTGCAAGGCCTTTACGGCCGCCCACCCGCACCGGTCGACGCCGAGCTGCGGCGTCTGGTCATCGGCCGGGACGAGCCGATCACCATCCGTCCGGCCGACCTTCTCGACGCCCAGGTCGACGTGGCGCGGGCGCAGGTGCGCAAGATGGGCTTCGAACCGACCGACGACGTCGTGCTGATCCACCTGATGTTTCCGGCCCTGGTCGCCGGCTACATGCGCGGGCCCGAGCCGCCGGCCAAGGCCGACGGCGCAAAACCGGCCGCGCCTCCGGTCGAGACCCAGGCTCCCGCCGCGGAGCCGCCCCCGGCCCCGGTCCCGGCCGGAGCCCAGGCCGCCGAGTTCGATGTCGAGGTCGAGGGCGAGGTGTTCAAGGTCAGGGTGTCCGGCGCGGGCCTGTCGGTGGTCGCTGCGGCCCCCGCGAGCAGCGGCGGCGCCGCGCCCACCAATGCCGCACCGCCTCCGCCGAAGGCCGGAGAAGGAACCGTGATCGCGCCCATGCAGGGCCTCATCGTCAAGCTGCCCGTCAGGGCGGGCGACGACGTCAAGCTCGGCGACGTGGTCGCGGTGCTCGAGGCCATGAAGATGCAGAACGACATCGTCACCACCGTGGCGGGCAAGGTCAGCGCGGTCTACGTGAAGGAAGGCGAGGTCGTCAGCCCGAACCAACCGCTGCTCGCCATAGCGTGAAAAGCAAGCTCTTCACCAAAGTCCTGGTGGCGAATCGCGGCGAGATCGCCATTCGCGTCATGCGCGCCTGCCGTGAGCTCGGCATCGCCACGGCCGCGGTCTACTCCGACGCCGACCGCAACGCCATCCACGTGCGCTACGCGGATGAGGCGCATCACATCGGCGCCGCTCCGGCGAGCGAGTCGTACCTCCAACTCGAACGCATCGTCAACGTGGCGCGTGAATGCGGCGCCGAGGCAATCCACCCGGGGTACGGCTTCCTCTCGGAGAAGGCCGCGTTTCCGGACGCGTGCGAGGCGGCGGGCATCAAGTTCATCGGACCGCCCGGCTCCGCCATGCGCGCCTTGGGCTCCAAGCTCGCCGCGCGCGAGCTGGCCAGGAAGCACGGCGTGCCCGTGACTCCGGGCAGCGGCGCCGTCGACGCCGGCACGGCGATGCAGGCGGCCAGGGAGATCGGCTTTCCCGTGATGCTCAAACCGTCGGGCGGTGGCGGCGGCATCGGCATGAAGGTGGTCGACAACGAGAAGGAGCTCACCGCGGCGATCGAGAGCGCCGCCCAGGCCGCGCATTCGGCCTTCGGTGACGCGACCGTCTACCTCGAGCGCTACGTCCGCAAACCTCGCCACATCGAGATCCAGGTCATCTGCGACTCACACGGCAACGCGGTGCACCTCGGCGAGCGCGAGTGCTCGATCCAGCGCCGCCATCAAAAGATCATGGAGGAGACCCCGTCGCCGGCCATCACGGCCGAGCTCCGTGCGGCGATGGGCGACGCGGCGATCCGTGCGGCGACGGCCGCCGGCTATGTCAACGCGGGCACGGTGGAGTTCATCTTCAGCGAGGGCGAGTTCTTCTTCCTCGAGGTCAACGCGCGGCTGCAGGTCGAGCATCCGATCACGGAGTCGGTGACCGGCGTCGACCTGGTCAAAGAGCAGATTCGAGTCGCCGCCGGTCTCGAGCTCAGCTTCAGACAGCACGACATCACGTGGCACGGCCACGCCATCGAGATGCGCATCAACGCCGAGGATCCATTGCGCAAGTTCATCCCCAACCCGAAGCGCATCTCGCGCTGGGTCGCTCCGGCGGGGCCCGGCGTGCGTGTCGACTCGGGCTTCGGGCCTGGGTCCGAAGTGCCGCCGAACTACGACTCGTTGGTCGCCAAGCTGATCGTCCACGGCAGCGACCGCGCGGAGGCGATCGCGCGCGCGAGCCGCGCGCTGCGAGAGTTCGTCCTCGACGGTCCGGCGACGACCATCCCCTACCACCGCGCGATCCTCGACGCGGCCGACTTCCGCGCCGGCAAGCTGAGCACCAGGTTCATCGAGGACCATCCCGAGCTCGTCGAGCAGGCGAGGGCATTCGCGGCGGAGCAGTCGCCGTTCGAGTACGGTCCGGACCCACGGCACGTCGCCGCCGCAGCCGCGGCGGTCGCCTCAATGGTGCGGCAATAGGCAGACTGCGCCACCCCGAGAGCGGCCGGCCTTTCGCCGTCGGTGAGTCGCGCGTCCACGGCGCGACGACGAAGTTCGTCCTGCGTGACGACCTCATCACCTTTCCGGACGGGGCCGAGGCGCGCTACGTCGTGGTCGAGATCCCCGACTCGGCCTTCATCGTGCCGTGGTTCGACAACGGGGACACGATGCTCGTCCGCCAGTGGCGCCATGCATGGGACGTGTCGTCGTGGGAGGTGCCGGCGGGCACGGTCGACGGCGACGAGGACCCTCTGGAATGCGCGAGGCGTGAGCTTGCCGAGGAGACCGGTCTCGTCGCCGGCAGCTACGCCTCGCTGGGCGTCGTGCACGGAGCCGCGTTCCTCACCGGCCGCGCGCACCTGTACCTCGCGCGCGACCTGACCGCGTCGACGCGCAGCCCGGAGACCTACGAGCAGGACATGGAGGTGCTGCGACTGCCTTTCACCGAAGCGTGGGAGGCGGCGCTCGGCGGAGACATCGTCCACTCCGGCTCGGTGACCGCGCTCGCGCGCGCCGCGCGGGCGATGAAGCTGCTTTAGCTCTGGCTGGTAGGCGAGGCTGACGGCGAAGGAGACGGCGACGGCGTGGTCACGACCACCCGGTGGTTGTCGTGCTTCTTCGTCGACGGACCAGCGATGTCGAGGTCGTACTCCGCCGCCACGTCGTGCCCGAGCACGTCCCTCACGGTGGTGAGCACGACGAGCCGGTAGGACGAGCCTTCCTTCAGGTCCAGGCCGCTCAGCGTCACCGTCTTGTTGGAGTAGGTGGTGGTCACGTTGAGCGGGTTGCCCTTCGAGTCGAGGATGACCACGCCGTCGGCGACCGTCCCGGGGTCCAGGTCGCTGTCGAACGTGACCTTGACGCTGTCGGCAGCCACGACGACGTTCACGACCTCCGCGCCTTTGCCGAGCGTGCGGTGCGTGCCGGCCGTGGCGCCGTCGATGAGGAAGCTACGCGTCGAGGAGTCGCGCACGAGGGTGAGCGTCTCCTCGTAGCTCTCGACGTCGATCTTGCCGTGCGTCAGCACGAGGCGCACCACGAACCGCGCCGTGTCGGGCTGGGTGCTGACCATCTCCTGCGTGAGCACGTAGTACCGCGAGAAGCGCGGGTCGCCGTTGACGATGAGCGCCAGGCCGCCGGCTCCATACGCCCGCTTCCCGCTGTCGTCGAGCATGGAGGTGGCGAGGTTCGAGTCGCTCTTCAGTCGCGCGTCCATGAAGGCCGTGACGACGGCGCTTGCCTGGTCGATGGCGGCGGGGATGGGCGGCAGCTGCGGTGCGGTGGCCGCCCACACGGAGCCGCCGCGGATGAAGGCGAAGGACGTGGCGTTGGGCGCCCAGATCGGGAAGTGGTAGGTGCCGTTGGACACGCGCGTCCCGTTCGAGCCGTCGGGGTGGACCTGGTAGAGCAGCGTGTCGTTGCCCACCAGGATCGCGTCTGCGGTCGACCATGCCGCCTCGCCCGAGGCGGGCAGGGTCGTCTCGGTCACGCCCTGCGCGTCGGCCACCACGAGGCCGTCCGCGGTGCTGTAGAGGAGCTGCGAGCCGTCCGGCGACCAGCCCTGGAACGTGGCGCCGGACTGGCCGAGCTGCGCGCTTTTGCCGGTGACCAGGTCGAGGATGAAGAGGTTCTGGTCCTGCTTGTAGACCGCGTGCGCGCCATCGGGCGCGATCGACACGACCTCCACCGTTCCCTTCGTAGGCAGCGGTGCGAGCTGCGCCGGGCGGCCGTCGGCCTGCTGGTACACGCCGTCGGCCGTCGCCCAGACGAGCCTGTCACCCGCCCAGCCGACCAGCAGCGGCGCCGGAGTGGGCGCCAGCTCGTCGGTCTTGCCGGTGGCGAACGTGAGGACCTCGATCTTGTCGCCCCGCACGTAGGCCAGCCGGTCGCCCGCCGGCGCGATGGCCAGCGACCTGACCCCGTCCGGGGCGATGGTCTGGCTGCTGCCGCCCTTGGCGGGGACGAGGTTGAGCGCCCCCTTGCCGTCGACGTAGTAGAGCGACGAGGAGTCGGGCGACCACTGCGCCTGCAGGCTCGTCGCGCCGAGGATCGGGCCGAGCTGCTTCTCCCCGAGCACCGGCGTCGGCGAAGGCCGGGGCGTCGGCGCAGCCGTCGGCGTCGCCGGGGGCTGCGTGACGAACGTGATCGTCTGCGACGCGTTGAGGCGCTGGCCGGACGCGGTCGTGGCGCTCGGGCCGATCGTCACCTGGTACTGCGTGTTGGGGGCCAGGTTGCCGGCCGCCGGCTGGACGGTGAGCGTGTTCTGGTCCCACGAGAACGTGACGTTCGTCGCGGGCGTGATCTGCACCGCGGCCTCCGTCGTCTGGTGGTTCATCGGCTGGTTGAAGTTGACGTAGATCGGCTGCGCCAGAGGCACGCTGTTCTTGCCGTCGAGCTGGCTCGACGCCACGACCTGGGTGAGGCCGCCGGCCGGCTGGCCCGCCTGCCACACGACGACCGCGGCGATCAGGAGGAGACCGGTGACCGCACCGGCCCACGCCAGGCCGGGCGGGGCGAACAGGCGCCGCCACCACACGTCGCGGCCCTCGCTGATGGCCCAAGCCTCGTGCATGAGCTGCCGGCGCAGGCCCGTGCGGAAAGCGTCGTCGACCGGCGGTTCAGGCCGGCGAGCGGACCTCAGCATCGACGCGAGGCGTCGAAGCTCGTCGTCCTGCAGGACGTCGTCGAGCTCGGGGTCGTGGTAGGAGTTCATTCCACCGGCCTCAGGCTCGCGGCCTCGTCGCGCAGCTTGGTCACGCCGCGGTGAATGAGCAGCTTGACCGCGCCCGCGGTCTTGCCCATCGCGAGCGCGATGTCCTCGATCTTCATGTCCTCCTGGAACTTGAGCACGAGCGCAGTCCGCTGCTGCTGCGGCAGCGCCTCGACCAGGGCCCAGATGCGACGCACCTCGTCACGGTGCGCGGCCAGGTCGTCGAGCGCCGGCCCGGACACGGACAGGTCGTGGAAATCGTCGAGCGCCTGCGTCGGCCGCATCGTGCGGTAGCGGTCGGCGATGGCGTTGACCGCGATCTGGTAGAGCCAGGCAGCAAAAGGCCGCCCCGTGTCCTGATAGCGGGGCATGGCCTTCAGGGCCTTCATGAAGACCTCCGAAGTGACGTCCTCTGCCGCTGTTTGCTCCCTCACTCGTGAATACACGAACCGGTAAATCTGCTGAAAATGCCGGTCATAGAGCGCCCCAAACTGTCGCGGATCCCGCTGGGCACGCTCGACGAGCTCGCGCTCCTCGTCGCGTGACGGGTCGCTCACTGGCCGTTCAGCCTGCGCCGGTTCAAACGGGCGCCTTCGAGCGCTGGTTACGGGAGGACATCACAGGCAGCCATCGATTATCAAGCCACCCGCTTTATGACACGGCGAAACGTGATATGGCCACGACATCTAGGGGCTGCCGGCGGGCCTGTCACTAGATCTTGGCGTGGCTGGCGCATCCTATAATCCGTGGCGTCCTCTTGCTGACCACAAGACGGTTGCCCTCTTGATCGAGCGATACTCGCCGCCCGCCATGCAGGCGGTCTGGTCGGAGCAGCACAAATTCGACCTCTGGCTGCGCATCGAGGTCCTCGCCTGCGAGGCGTGGGCGACGCTGGGCCGCATCCCCGAGGGCGCGCTGCCGAAGATCCGCAAGGGCACGTTCGATGCAACGAAGATCGCCGAGGTCGAGTCACGCGTCGGCCACGACGTGATCGCCTTCCTCACCGTGCTCAACGAGTCGATCGGCCAGCCCGAGGCGCGCTACGTGCACCTGGGCATGACCAGCCAGGACCTGAACGACACCGCGATGGCGGTGCAGATCGTCGAGTCGGCGGGGCTCATCCTGCGTGACCTGGCGGCGGTGCGCGAGGCCGCCGCCGAGCTGGCGATCCGCCACCGCCGGACGCTGATGGCGGGACGGACCCACGGCATCGTCGCCGAGCCGATCACCTTCGGCTTCAAGGTCGCGGGCTGGGTGGCGGAGCTCGACCGCTCCATCACGCGCCTCGAGCTGGCGCGCGACGACTCGGCGGTCGGACGGGTGAGCGGCGCCGTCGGCACGCACGCCACGATCGACCCCCGCGTCGAGGAGCACGTCTGCCGCGAGCTCGGACTCAAGGTCGACCCGGTGTCGACCCAGGTGGTCGCGCGCGACCGCCATTCTGAGTTCATGGCCGCGCTCGCGATCGCGGCGGGCACGCTCGAGCGCATCGCGACCGAGATCCGCCACCTGCAGCGCAGCGAAATCAGCGAGGCCTTCGAGCCGTTTGGCAAAGAGCAGAAGGGAAGCTCCGCGATGCCGCACAAGCGCAACCCCGTCATGACAGAGCGTGTGTGCGGGCTGGCGCGCGTCGTCCGAGGCAACCTTCTCACTGCGCTCGAGAACACGGCCCTGTGGCACGAGCGCGACATCAGCCATTCGTCGGCGGAGCGGGTGATCTTCCCGGACGCATGCGCGCTCGTCGACTACATGGCGCTCGAGATGGGGAAGGTGCTGCGCGGACTCGAGGTCCGGACCGACCGCATGCTCGCGAACCTCCAGTTCGGCGGCGGAGTCGTGTTCTCGCAGCGCGTGCTGCTCGCGCTGGTCGAGAGCGGCATGTCGCGCGAGGACGCGTACCTGGTCGTGCAGAAGGCGGCGATGCGGGCGACGGAGACCGGATCGCCCGGCTTCCGTGCCCTGCTCCAAGAGAATGAAGAGGTGGTGCGGCGCATCGGCGACCGGCTCGACGGCGTGTTCGACCCATGGGCGGGGCTGGAGCACACCGACCTGGCCTACGAGCGAATCGGCCTTGGAGTCCCCGCGAAGTGATCGCCGGGCCCCCGCTGAACGAAACGGAGCTCCCGCTGAAGCTCTTCGCCCGCGGCAAGGTGCGCGACACCTACGAGCTCGGCCCGGACGAGCTGCTCATGGTCGCGACCGACCGGCTCTCGGCCTTCGACCACGTGCTCCCGAACGGCATCCCCGACCGCGGCAAGGTGCTGACCCAGCTCTCGATTTTCTGGTTCTCGCAGACCGACACCTTCCAGCAGAACCACCTGATCTCCGGCATGGTGCCGGACCTGCCTTCGTCGCTCCGCGACTTTCGCGACAAGCTCGCCGGTCGCTTCATGATCGTGCGCAAGGCCAAGCGCATCGACTTCGAGTGCGTGGTGCGCGGCTACCTCGCGGGCAGCGCGTGGAAGGAGTACTCGGAATCGCAGTCGCTCGCCGGCGAATCGATGCCGCCCGGACTGGCGCAGAGCCAGCGCCTCGCCGTGCCCATCTTCTCGCCGGCCACGAAGGCGGACACCGGGCACGACGAGAACATCACCTTCGACCGCATGAAGAAGGAGCTCGGCGACGATCTGGCGAACAAGCTGCGCGACGCGAGCCTCGCCCTCTACAAGTACGCGGCCGACTTCGCGGAGAAGCGCGGCCTGATTCTGGCGGACACGAAGTTCGAGTTCGGCACCGTTGGCGACGAGCTGATCCTCATCGACGAGGCCCTGACCCCCGACAGCTCGCGCTACTGGGACGCCACCACCTATCGCCTCGGCACGTCGCCGGAGTCGTACGACAAGCAGTTCGTGCGCGACTGGCTCGAGCGGTCGGGATGGGACAAGAGCTCGGAGCCGCCGCGCCTGCCCGAAGACATCGTCGCCCAGACGCGTCTGCGCTACCTGACCGCTTACCAGCGCCTGGTCGGCAAGCCGCTGTTTCCGCCCAAGCCGCGCAATGAGTAGCACCTGAGATGATTGCGCGAGTCATCGTCACACCAAAGGCAGTCGTCAACGATCCGCAAGGCATCACAGTCAAGCAAGGGCTCGCCTCGCTGGGATTCCGCGAAGTGTCCGACGTGCGGGTCGGCAAGTACATCGAGGTGACGCTGGACACCACCAGCGAGCATGAGGCGCGCCAGCGGGTCGAAGAGATGTGCCGCCAGCTTCTCGCCAACCACGTGATCGAGGACTTCCGGTTCGAGGTCACAAGGGACGGACACCACCGATGAAATTCGGGGTCGTTGTCTTTCCCGGAACGTGGTCCGACCGGGATTGCGGCTGGGTCGTCGACCAGGTCCTGGGCGCCGAGCTCGTGTATCTCTGGCACAAGGACACGGACCTGAAGGGCTGCGACTGCGTGATCCTCCCCGGAGGCTTCGCCTACGGCGACTACCTGCGCACCGGCGCGATCGCCCGCTTCGCTCCGATCATGGAGCAGGTCGGCGAGTTCGCCGACCGCGGCGGGCTCGTCTGGGGGATATGCAACGGCTTCCAGGTGCTGTGCGAGGCCGGCCTCCTCCCAGGCGCGCTCGTGCGCAATGCGTCGCTCGAGTTCCGCTGCGAATGGACGAACCTGCTGGTCGAGCGCACCGACCTCCCGTTCACCGCCGCTTGCGACGAGCGCGAGGTGCTGCGCATCCCCATCTCTCACGGCGAAGGCAGCTACTTCGCCGACCCGGCGACGCTGTCCCGGATGGAGCAGCGCGGCCAGGTCCTCTTCCGCTACTGCGACAAGGACGGCCGCGTCGTGCCCGGCGCCAACCCCAACGGCTCGCTGCACAACATCGCGGGCATCGTCAACACGCGAGGCAACGTGCTCGGCATGATGCCGCACCCCGAGCGCTGCGCGGAGGCGGAGCTGGGCGGCACGGACGGGCTGAAGCTCTTCCGCTCGGTGGCAGGCGGCGCCGTGAAGGTGCTGGTCTCGTGAGCATCCGCCAGATCGACGAGCGAAAGCTGCGCGAGGTCGCGCTCACGCCCGACGAGTACAAGGCCATAGTCGAGCAGCTGAAGCGGGCGCCCAACGAGGTCGAGCTGGGCATGCTCGGCGTCCTGTGGTCGGAGCACTGCTCCTACAAGAGCTCCAAGGCGCTGCTCAGGCGCCTGCCTTCAACCGGCGCCGCGGTCCTGCAGGGTCCCGGCGAGAACGCCGGTGCGGTCGAGATCGGCGAAGGCTGGGCCGTGGTCTTCAAGATCGAATCCCACAACCACCCCTCGGCCATCGAGCCCTATCAGGGAGCGGCGACGGGCGTGGGCGGGATCATCCGCGACGTCATCGCCATGGGCGCCCGGCCGGTGGCGCTGCTCGACTCGCTGCGCTTCGGGCCGCTGCCCGAATCGAGCCGCCACTTCGAGGGCGTGGTCGCCGGCATCGGCGGCTACGGCAACTGCATGGGCATCCCCACAGTCGGTGGGGAGGTCTACTTCGAAGACTGCTATGCGAGCAACCCGCTCGTGAACGCGATGTGCGTGGGCCTCGTGCGCAGCGACCAGCTGAAGCGCGCGCGGGCAGAGGGCGCGGGCAACAGGCTCCTGCTCGTCGGCGCCGACACGGGTCGCGACGGCATCCACGGCGCGTCGTTCGCCTCGCTGGAGCTCGACGAGAACAGCGCGGAACGGCGCCCCGCCGTCCAGGTGGGCAATCCGTTCCTCGAAAAGTGCCTGCTCGAAGCGTGCATGGACCTGACACACACGGACGCCGTCGTGGCGATCCAGGACCTGGGCGCGGCAGGGCTCACGTCCGCGGTCGCCGAGTGCGCGGGCCGCGTGCCCGGCGCCGGAGCGGTGATCGATGTCGCCCGCGTGCCCCGCCGCGAGCGTGGGATGACGCCATACGACGTGATGCTGTCGGAATCGCAGGAGCGCATGCTCGTCGTCGTCCAGCGCGGCCGCGAGCGCGAGGTGGAGAGCATCTTCCACGCGTGGGACCTGACGTCGGCGGTCATCGGCGAGGTGACCGAAGACGGACAGCTCACGGTCGTCGACGGCGACGAGGAGGTCGCCAGGCTTCCGGTCCGGCTGCTGACCGACGGCGCGCCGGTGCGTAGGCTGGTGGCGTTCGCCCCGGAGCCGCCGTTCGGTCTCGACGTCGACGCGCTGCCCCCGGTGGTCGACCCCGGCGCGACGCTGCTTCGGCTGCTCTCCAGCCCCAACCTGTGCAGCCGGCGCGGCGTCATCCGCCGCTACGACCACATGGTCGGCGACGCGACCGTCGTCCCGCCCGGAGGCGACGCCGCCATGCTGCGCGTCAAGGGGACCCGCATCGGGCTCGCCGTCACGACGGACTGCAACTCGCGGTACTGCCACCTCGACCCGCACCTCGGCGCGCAGCTCGCCGTCGCCGAAGCGGCGCGCAACATCGTCGCCACCGGGGCGAAGCCGCTCGCCGTCACCGACTGCCTCAACTTCGCCAACCCGGACCGGCCCGAGGTGTACTGGGAGATGGAGGAGACCATCGCCGGCCTCGCGTACGCGTGCCGCGCGCTCGACGTGCCGATCGTGAGCGGCAACGTAAGCCTGTACAACGACAGCAACGGGGAGTCGGCGATCTATCCCACCCCGGTCGTCGGCATGGTCGGCCTGATCGACGACTACGGCAAGCGCCTCGGTGCCGGCTTCCGCCAGGACGGCGATTTCGTCCTGCTGATCGGCTCGAGCCACAACGACCTCGGCGGAAGCGAGTACCTGAAGGTCGAGCACGGATACGTCGCCGGCCGGCCGCCCGTCCTCGACCTGCAGCGCGAGCAGGCGGTGAACCGACTCATCCTCGCGGCGGCTCAGGCGGGCCTGCTGCACTCCGCGCACGACTGCGCCGAAGGCGGGATGCTGGTGGCGCTCGCGGAGTCGTGTCTCCTCGGCGGTCTCGGCGTCAGGTGCCCGGCCGTCAGGCCCGAGCCTCCGCTGCGCCTCGACGCCGCCTTCTTCGGCGAGTCGCCGAGCCGCTACATCGTCAGCGTGCCATCGCGCGCGATGCCGGAGGTGCAGTCGCTGGCGCGCCGGCACCACGTCGAGATCTCGCTCCTCGGGCTCGCCGGCGGCAACGTGCTCGAATTCGAGGGCCAGCTGAAGCTGTCGCTGGCCGAGCTGCGCGAAGCCTGGGAGGTCATGGTCCGCTAGCTGTGTGTGGGGTCTTCGGGATCTGCGCCAAGCAGGGCGTCGACGTCGCCAACCTGACCTACTTCGGCCTCTTCGCCTTGCAGCACCGCGGCCAGGAGTCGGCCGGCATGGCGGTCTCCGACGGCGTGACGGTGCGCGTGAGGCGGGACATGGGCCTGGTCGCGCAGGTGTTCACCCCGGCCGCGATCAAGGAACTGGGTGAGGGATCGATCATCGCCCTCGGCCACACGCGCTACTCGACGACGGGAGCGAGCCGGCCGGAGAACGCGCACCCGCTGCCCTTCCACCACCCGACCCTCGGCCCAGGCGCGATCGCGCACAACGGAAACCTGCTCAACGCGGAGGCGCTGCGCCGGCAGCTCGAGGAGCAGGGAATCACGTTCGAGACCGCGCTCGACACCGAAGTCATGGCGCGCCTCATCGAGAGCACGCACGGCCGCTCCTGGGAAGACGTCATCCGGCGCACTTTTGCGCGGGTGGTCGGCGCTTACTCGTGCGGCGTCATCACACCGAACCAGCTGATCGCACTGCGCGACCCGTTCGGATTCCGCCCGCTGTGCATCGGCTACATCCCGCTGCCCGGACAGCCCGCGCACGTCGTCGCCTCTGAGACGTGCGCATTGGACACGGTGCACGCGACTTTCGTGCGCGAGGTGCAGCCGGGCGAGATGGTGGTCATGGACGACTACGGAGTCCACAGCGTCAACTTTCAGACGGCCAGCAAGCACGCGATGTGCGTGTTCGAGTTCATTTACTTCGCGCGGCCGGACTCGATCCTCAAGAACTGCGAGCTCGAGGACGCCCGGATCCGCATGGGCCACGAGCTGGCGCAGGAGGCGCCCGTCGAGGCGGACATGGTCGTCGCGTTCCCGGACTCGGGCACGCCGGCGGCCATCGGGTTCGCGGAGGCGTCGGGGATCCCGTTCCGCGAGGCGGTGATGAAGAGCCGCTACATCAACCGGACGTTCATCCAGCCCGACCAGTCGCTGCGCGAATCGGGCGTGATGTTGAAGCTCAACCCGCTGCCGCGCTCGCTGAAGGGCAAGCGGCTGATCGCGGTCGACGACTCGATCGTTCGCGGCACGACGACCCGGCGCACGATCGAGCGCCTGCGCGCTGCCGGCGCGCGCGAGATCCACATGCGAATCTCGAGCCCACCGATGCGGTTCCCGTGCTTCATGGGCGTGGACATCGGCTCCACCAAAGAGCTCATCGCGTCGGGACGCACGGTGGAGGAGGTGCGGCGTCACATCGGCGCGGACTCGCTGCACTACCTCTCCATCCCCGGTTTGATGAAGGCCATAGGCCGCGGCACGGCGCAGGAGTTCTGCCGCGCGTGCTTCGACGGTTCGTACCCGGTCCCCGTTCCCCAACAGCTCGAGATGGACAAGATGCAGTTCGAGGGCCAACTGGCCAAGGTTTGAGCAGCGAGGGGCTGTCCTACGCCGCCGCCGGCGTCGACGTCGAGGCTTACGAGCGGGCGCTGGAACGTGTCAAGCCGCTCATCGCCGCGACTCACGGTCGCGAGGTCGTGCAGGGGGTCGGTCCGTTCGCCGGCACGTACGCGCTGCCGGGTGGCGGGCGCCTCGCCGCCAGCGCCGACGGCGTGGGCACCAAGATCAAGGTCGCGATCGCGACGGGCCGCCATCGCGTCATCGGAGCGGACATCGTCAATCACTGCGCCAACGACATCGCCACCGCCGGCGCGCGGCCGCTGTTCTTCCTCGACTACTTCGCCACCGGGAAGCTCGATCCGGCGGTCTTCACGCAGGTCGTCGAGGGCATGACCGAGGCGTGCCGGGAGGCGGGATGCGCGCTCCTCGGCGGCGAGACGGCGGAGATGCCGGGTGTCTACGCGCTCGGCGACTACGACCTCGCGGGCTTCATCGTCGGCCTGGTCGAGGATGGCGGCCGCCGCGAGCCCGTGCAAGACGGCGACGCGCTCGTGGCGCTTCGTTCGAGCGGCCTGCACACCAACGGCTACTCCCTCGCGCGCAAAGTCTTCGAAGGCGTGGCCCTCACGGAAGATCTCGCGTCGGCATTGATGGCGCCGCACCTTTCCTACCTCGAGGACATGCGCCGGCTCCGCTGGAAGGCGGCCGCCCACATCACCGGCGGCGGCATCCCGGGCAACCTGCCGCGTTCACTGCCCGACGGGCTGGCCGCCGTCATCCGCAAGGGCGCCTGGAAGCCGAACCCGATCTTCGGCGAGATCCGCCGCCGGGGCCGCGTGTCCGACGACGAGATGTGGGGAACGTTCAACATGGGGCTGGGCATGGTTCTGGTCCTCGACCCCAAAGACGTGCCGCAGGACGCGCTGGTCGTCGGTGAGGTGGTGAAGCAATCCGGTCCGGAACGGGTGGAGATCAGCTGAGACTGGGAGTCTGCGTGTCCGGCCAGGGCACGAACCTCCGCAACCTGGTGGAGCGTGGTTTCGAGGTCGTGGCCGTCGCGACCAACCGTCCGTCATGTGGCGGCGCGGCGATCGCGCGAGAGCGCGGCATACCTCTCGCCGAGCTGCCGCAGAAGAATTTCGCCTCGACTGAGGAGCGCGACGTCGCCATGCGCGATTTCTTCTTCCGCCACGACGTCCAGCTGGTCGTCGACGCGGGCTACGACCGCATCCACACGGCGCCGTTCCTCGACGCGTTCGCCGGCAGGATCGTCAACGTCCACCCGTCGCTGCTGCCGATGTTCGGCGGCGGCATGGACGCGGTCGAGCAAGCCCTGGAGAGCGGCCTGAAGTTCACCGGCGCCACGGTCCACCTGGTCACCGCGGAGGTCGACGGCGGCCCGATACTGGTCCAGGACTCGGTGCCGATCCTGCCCGGTGACACGGTCGACACGCTGCGGCAGCGCGTCCACGAGGTCGAGTACCGGATCCTGCCCGAGGGGATCACGCTGATGGAGGAGAAGCTTGCCGGCCGCAGTTCTGTCGGTTAGCGACAAGACCGGCCTACCCGCGTTCGCCCGCGGGCTGAAGCGCCTGGGTTACGACCTGTACGCGACCGGGAGCACGCTGCAGGCGATCCGCGACGCCGCGGTCGACGCCGCGCCGGTGACCGAGCTGACGCGCTTCCCCGAGATGATGGACGGACGGATCAAGACGCTGCACCCCGGCGTGCACGCGGGCATCCTGGCGCGCCGCGACCGCGCCGAGCACATGCAGGCGCTGACCGAGCACGGCCTGCGCGAGATCGACCTCGTTTGCTGCAACCTCTACCCGTTCGTGGCCACGATCCGCCGGCCGGACGTGACCTTTGAACAGGCGATCGAGCAGATCGACATCGGCGGGCCGGCGATGATCCGCGCCGCGGCCAAGAACCACGAGTCGGTCGTGGTCGTCGTCTGGCCGCAGCGCTACCCGGACGTCCTGGCGGCGCTGACGGAAGGGGCGCTCGACCTCGACATGCGGCGCAAGCTCGCGGCCGAGGCCTACGCTCACACGTCCGCTTACGACGCCTGGATCGCGGCCTATCTGCGCCGCACCGCCGGCAACGGGTTTCCGACCGAGATCACGATTCCGGCGCTGCTGGCGCAGCCCCTGAAGTACGGCGAGAACGACCACCAGAAGGCAGCCTTCTTCCGCCTCGGCGTCGATCCGGGCGGGCTGGGCAGCGCCGAGCAGATCCAGGGCGGTCCGCTCGGCTTCAACAACATCCAGGACGCCTCGGCCGCGCTCCAGCTCGTCACCGACTACGAGGCGCCGGCGGCCGCGATCATCAAGCACATGAACCCATGCGGGCTTGCGGTCGCGGAGGACATCGCCGGCGCCTATCGCAAGGCGTACGAGTGCGACCGCGTGTCGGCGTTTGGCGGCGTCGTGGCGGTGAACCGGCCGCTCGACCGCGCGACCGCGGAGCAGATCGTGCAGATCGTCACCCACGTCGTCGTCGCGCCGGAGGTCATGGACGAGGCGCGCGACGTGCTCGCCCGTCGCAAGAACATGATCGTGCTGGCCGCCCGGCCGGCCGAAGGCGGTCTGTTCGACTACGACGTCAGGTCGGTGCCCGGCGGGCTGCTGCTCCAGGAGTGGGACCGCGCCCGCTTCGACCGCGCGTCCACCCGGACCGTGACCCGCCGTGCGCCGACCGATGCCGAGTGGGAGCAGCTCGGTCTGGCCTGGACGGCGGTCAAGCACGTGAAGTCGAACGCCATCGTCCTCTTCAAGGACGGCGCGGCGGTCGGAGTCGGCGCCGGCCAGATGAGCAGGGTCGAGGCCGTGCAGCTCGCGGTCCTGCGCGCCGGCGACCGCTCACGTTCCGCCGTCATGGCCTCGGACGCCTTCTTCCCCTTTCCCGACGGGCTCGAGTTCGGCGCCCAGGCCGGGGTGACGGCGGTCATCCAGCCGGGAGGCTCGGTCAAAGACGCGGACGTGATCGCGGCCGCCGACCAGGCGGGAATGGCAATGGTCTTCGCCGGCAAGCGTCACTTCCGACATTGAGCCGGCGGTTCGGCGAAGAGGGTCGCGAGCTCTCGTACGGGTCCTACCTCAAGGTCCCGGAGCTCCTCTCGCTGCAGTCCGGCCTCAGCCGCGAGCACGACGAGCTGCTTTTCATCGTCGCCCACCAGGCCTATGAGCTCTGGTTCAAGGTCATCCTGTTCGAGCTCGAGGCGGCCCGCGGCTGCATCGAGGCCGACGACGTGTTCTTCGCGCGTCATTTTCTTCACCGCGTCCACGTCATCGAGAAGCTCCTGGTCGAGCAGATCGAAGTCCTCGAGACGATGTCGCCGCAGGACTTCCTGGCCTTCCGGTCGAAGCTCGCGCCGGCGAGCGGATTTCAGTCCGTGCAGTTCCGCGAGATCGAGTTCCTGTCTGGCCTGAAGCAGCCGCAGTACCTGGCGCGACTCGAGGCCACCGACGAGGAGAAGTCACGCCTCCAGCGCCGGCTCGACGAGCCTTCCCTGGCCGATGCCTTCCACGCCCTTGTCGAACGTCGAGGCTCGCCATCCCTGCTCGAGATATTTCGCGGCCGCGACCGGTACGGCGACCTCTTCGACCTCGCGGAGGCGCTGCTCGACCACGACGAGGCGTTTGCTCACTGGCGGTCGCGGCACGTGCTGATGGTCGAACGGCAGATCGGCGCCAAGACGGGCACCGGAGGGAGCAGTGGCGCGCAGTACCTGCGCACCACGCTGGGCAAACGGTTCTACCCCGACCTGTGGGAAGTCCGCTCGCAACTGTGAACAGTCGAGCCTTTCCCGGCGAGCGCCCGGAGCACCACATGAAGAAGACGCGGGTGGAGCATCCGCGGGTGACGTGCGGCTCGTGCAGAAAGTTCGACGGCGCGGCGTGGTGCCGGCACTGGAACTTCCACACGACCGCGGAGTCGCCGCCCTGCAGCTTCTACGCGAAGAGGCCCACCTAGTCGTCGACCGCCGCGAACGCAAGATTCAGGAAATCTCGGAAGAACGTCGGGCCGGCGGCCGAGACCATGCCGACCTGCGTCATCAACACCGCCGCCAGGTCTTTCGCCGGATCGTTGCGCCAGGTGGTGCCGTAGCCGCCGCTCCAGCCATACGCGCCCGGCGCCGAAGCGCCGCCATCGCTGCGGAATTCCGGATCGAAAGGGCTGAGGGCAAGGTCGATGCTGTCGTCGGCGGCGGTCACCACGCCGACGCCATAGCCCCAGCCGTGGCTGGCGAACCATCCCGGCGTCCAGGGCGAGCGAGACTTGACCTCCTCGGAAAGCTGGTCCGACGTCATCGCTTCCACGGTCGACTCCGCCAGGATCCTGCCGCCGGCGATGGCACCCCGATCGAGCAGCATGCGCGCGAAGGCGTGGAAGTCGTCCACCGTCGCGACGAGCCCGCCCGCCCCGGACTCCAGCGCCGGCGGCTCGCTGAAAATCCCGCCGGCGGCTTCGTCTTCGAGCTTCAGCCCACCGGCCTTCTCGTCCGGGAGGTAGGCCCGCGGAAGCCGGCTGATCTTCTCCGGCGGGACCCAGAACGCGGAATCGCGCATCCCGAGCTGCTCAAAGATGCGCTCGCGTAAGAAGTCGCCGAACGACTGCTTTGCCGCGCGCGAGACCAGGATGCCCAGAACATCGGAGGCGATGTTGTACATCCACGCCTCACCGGGCTGATGAACGAGCGGGACGCGCGCGAGCCGGCGCAGGAATTCCTCCGGCCCTGGCTTGGGGCCAAGTCCGGCTTCAAACCCCGCCCCGCCGAGCGCTGCCTGGATGGGATAGGTTCCCGGCTCCGCGAAGACCACTCCTGTACCCATGGTGTTGGTGAGCACGTCGCGGAGCGTGATCGGTCTCGAGAGGGGAACGGTGTCATCGACAGGCGACTCGATGGACCGCAGTACCTGGAGGCCGGCGAGCTCGGGCAACAGTTCGTCGATGCCGTCGTCGAGGCGAATCACGCCGTCTTCGACGAGCCGGAGCGCGGCCGCCGCGGCGATCGGCTTGGTCATCGACGCCAGCCGGAAGATCGTGTCGCGCTCATAACGGCCGCACTCCACGTGGACCTCGCCGCCACGCGACACGAGCGCGACGAACCCGGTCAGCTCGCCGCGCTCGACATAGCCCGACAGCACCTCACGCATCCGGCGGAGACGCGATGCCGAAAGGCCGGCCACGCTCACGTGTCGATCGTACTGGGCCTCTCGCTGCCGAACAGCCCGCCGATGATCGCGCCCGCGTAGCCGCCCATGAACACGCCGACCAGGGCCGCGCCGGCAGCCGCGACGACGCCTGGAAGGCCAAGCACGAACGCGCCCACGAGGCCGCCGCCGATGGCGCCGGACGCGGTGCCGATGACGATGCCCGCCGTCTCTCGTTTCGCTTGCCTCATGCCACTTCCTCCTGCGTCTGCTGCAGAGAGAGCTCCGGCGTCGCGTGCGCCGGCGCCGCAGCGGCAGATCGGACGACTGTCAAGACGACCGCGACGCCGGCCATGACCGCGACCGCGGCGAGGACGAACCCGAGCTGGTAGCCGCCGGTCAGCGCGAGAGGCAGCGGGTCACCGCCGGCGAACAGCGCCCGGGCGTGGTCCGTGGAGATCGTCCCCAGCACGGCCAGACCGAGTGCGCCGCCGACCTGCATGGTGACGTTGCTGAAGCCTGACGCCAGCCCGGCGTCCGCCGGCCGAACTTCGGACATCGCGATCGTCAGCAGCGGGAGAAATCCAGTCCCACCGCCGATGCCGAGCAGCAGGTACGCGACGAAGAGGTTCGGGAAGTAAGGGGTGTGGATTCCAGCCTGCGAGAGGACCACGAGGCCGGACGCGAGGACGGCCAACCCGGCCACCGCCAGCGCCCTGGCGCCGAATCGCCCCATCAGTCGGGCGGCGATGCCGGATCCTGAGAGCACGCCTATGGCGAGCGTGGTCGGCAAGAAGCCAAGCCCGGTTTGGATGGCGGAGAAGCGCTCGATGTGCTGCATATAGAGCGCGCCGACGAAGAAGTTCGTGAACATGCCACCGAACACAAGGCCACGCGCGGCGCTGGCGCCGGTCAGCGAGCGAACGGCCAGGACATGCATGGGCATTAACGGGTTGGCCAGCCGCGATTCCCAGACGACGAAGGCGGCGAGCAGGGCGACGGCGGCGCCGGCGAAACCGAGCGTGTGCGCGGAGGTCCAGCCGTGGTCGGCCGCGGTGACGATGCCGTACACGCCGACTATCAGCGCACCGGTCACCAGGAGCGCCCCGACGACATCGATGCCCCTGCGCAGGCCGAGGGGCTCGTTCTCTTTGATGAGCACCGCACCCGCGACGATGGTCGCGATCCCGATCGGGACGTTGATGAAGAAGGTCCAGTGCCAGCTCGCCCACTGCGTGAGGAGTCCGCCGGCAAGCAGACCGAGCGAGCCGCCGCTGGCGACGACGAGAGTGAACAGGCTCATCGCCTGGGCGCGCTCCACAGGCTTCTGGAAGTCGGTGACGATGATGGCGATGATCACGCCGGTCGCGAGCGAGCCGCCGAGACCTTGCAGGAACCGGCCAACAATCAGGTGGTCTGCCCCCGTCGCGAATCCGCTGCCGACGGAGGCGACGGTGAAGAGGAAAACTCCAGCCAGGAACACCTTGCGCCGGCCGATGAGATCGCCCAGCCGGCCCGCGACCAGCAGAAAGCTTGCATACGCGATGACGTACGCGTTCACGACCCACGTGAGGTTGGCCTGGCTGAATCCGAGGTCACGCTGGATGTAGGGCAGCGCAACGTTGACGATGGTGGTGTCGAGCATGACCATCAGCTGGCCAAGGCACACCACGACCAGGGCCACCCATCTTCTCCAATTCGAGTTCATTTCCGCCTCCTGACGAACCAACCGATCAAAGGATGATCACTATAATAGGATCATTACTATCTTTATTGCATGGATTATCTGATAGATGGGCATAGTTAAGACTTGGTGATAAGATCGATGGACGTGAAGAAAGACGGCGCGGGGTTCGTCTCGCTGCTGATTCAGATCCACAAGGCGCTCAACCGGCGCGCCAGCGAAGAGCTGCTCGGGATGCGGATGAAGCCCTACATGACACTGAACTACATCCGGGATCACCCGGGCACCACCCAGCAGGAGCTGGAGAGCGCGCTGCTCCTGGATGCCAACAGCGTGGTTCTGATGCTCAACGAGCTCGAAGCCGCGCGGTTCTCGATCCGGAAGCGCGACCCCAACGACCGCCGCCGGCACATCGTCGAGCTGACCGAGGCGGGGCGGCGGGCGCTCGAGAAGGCGGACCGGGCGCGCGAAGGCCTCGAGGACGAGATCCTCGGTCCCCTGTCCGTGGAAGAGCGGAGGACGCTTCGCCAGCTGCTCGAGCGGGTGCTGGAGAGCCTCCACAGCGAAGCCCGCGCCTGACCGTCAGGCGCTGCCGGCCGGCTGACGCCGAGATCGTCCACGCGCTGACGCGGTCCGCGTTCGCGGAATACGCAGGCTTCCTCGACCCGCCGAGCGGCGCCCTTCGCGAAACCCTGGAATCGGTGCGAGAGGACCTGGCGGCCGGCGGAGGAGCGATCGCGTGGCAGGGCGACGCGCCGGTCGGCTGCCTGAGGTTCGACGTCGAGCCCGATCACCTGCACGTGCGCCGGGTTGCGGTTGCACCGGCTCGGCGACGCTCAGGAATCGGCACGGCGCTGATGCAGTGGGCGCATGGCTACGCGGCCTCGCGCGGTCTGCGCGAGGTCAGGCTCGGCGTCCGCGTCCAGCTGCCTGGGAATGTCGCCTTCTACAAGAAGCTCGGATATGAGGTCGTGGCATCGCACCGGCATCCCCGCAACCGCCGTGTGTTCTGGCGGGAGATGCGGCTCCGGCTTCCCGCCTAAACTCCAGCCAGCATGGAGGACCGCGGCCGATACGACTCCGCGATGTTCTGGCTGCCCTTCGGCACCGCGGCCGCGGTCATCGGCCTCGCCCTGATGACGATCGGGATCACACGCCTGGCCGCGAACGCCGGCGTCTTCACCAGCGGCTGGTTCGACGGCGGCCTGGCGCTCCTCGCAGTCGGGGTCCTGCTGCTGCTGTGGGCGCTCGTCCTTTTCCTACGCCGCGGCCGCAAAGCGCTCGTCGACATGAGGACGGAACGATCCTCGAGGGAGTCGACCGAGACCGAAGCCGTCCGCGGCTACTTCGCCGAGCGCGAGCGGCTGTTCAAGCTCTACGAGGAGCAGCAGAAGGAGAAAAAGGGCAAGCCCTAGTTAAGGCGCTCCACGATCATCGCCATCCACTCCACCCCGCGAAATCCGAGGCTTCGCCGTGATTTCGCGGGGGCCCCGGATGACTTCGGTCGCCCTTAGTTAAGCCGCTCCACGATCATGGCCATCCCCTGGCCGCCGCCGACGCACATCGTCTCCAGCCCGATCGTCCTGTCCTTTTCGCGAAGGCCGTTCAGAAGCGTGCAAAGGATGCGCGCCCCGGTCATGCCGAACGGGTGGCCGAGCGCGATGGCGCCGCCGTGCGGGTTCAGCTTCTCGCTGAACGGGTCGACGCCGATGCCGCGCGCCGACGGGATGACCTGCGCCGCGAACGCCTCGTTGATCTCGACGATGTCGACGTCGTCGATGGTCATCCTGGCGCGCTTGAGCGCCTGCCTGGAAGCGTCGATCGGGCCCAGGCCCATGAACTCCGGCTCCAGCGCGGACAACCCCGTCGAGACCACGCGCGCTATCGGCTTGATGCCGAGCTCCTTCGCCCGGGCGTCTGACATGACGACCACGGCCGCGGCGCCGTCGTTGAGCGGACACGAGTTGCCCGCAGTGACCTCGCCGCCGGGGCGGAACGCCGGTTCGAGGGCGGCCAGAGCCTCGAGCGACGTGTTCCGTCGCGGACCGTCGTCCTTGGTGAACACATGCCCGTTCGGGAGGGGGACGGGCACGATCTCACGCTCGAAGAAACCGTCGTCCTGAGCCGCGACCGCGCGCTGCTGGGACTGCAGCGCGTATTGGTCCATCTCCTGGCGGCTGATCTTCTCGCGGATGCGGACGTTCTCCGCCGTCTGACCCATGGCGATGTAGATGTCGGGATATTCCTCCGTGTTCCCAGGCACGAGCTTGGGGTTGTACGTGTCCGGCGCGTCCGGATAGCCGCTGCCGTAACGCGAGACGCATTCCACGCCGACGGAGAGAAAAGCATCGCCCTCGCCCGCCTCGATGGCGTGCGCCGCCATCCGCGTGGTCATCAGCGACGAGGAGCAGTACCGGTTGACCGTGACGCCGGGGACGTCGAGACGCGCCAGTACCGACACGACGCGGCCGATGTTGTGACCCTGCTCGCCGCCCGGCAGGCCGCAGCCGCAGATCAGGTCTTCGATCTGCATCGGGTCCAGGTCCGGGACCTTGTCCAGCACCTTGTTGACGACGTGCGCCGCGAGGTCGTCGGGCCGCACGTCGACGAGGGATCCCTTGCGCGCGCGTCCAATCGGCGAGCGCCCGTACGCCACGATCACTGCTTCGGTCATGTGACGTTTATACGCTGTCCACGGTCATGGATTTGCCTTCCGGCCTCGACTGGCTGCGCGGGTCTGAGCAAGGCAGGGCCTGGCTCGACGCCCTGCCCGACGTCGTCGACGCGTGCGCCGCGCGCTGGGGGCTGTCCGTCGGCCGTCCGTTCCCATACGCCTACACCTCGCTCGCGCTCCCGGCCGTCCGCGCAGGCGGGGCGTCCGCGGTCGTGAAGGTCATGTTCCCCGGCCGAGAGAACGAGCACGAAGCGCTCGCCTTGAGGGCGTGGGACGGCGACGGCGCGGTGCGGCTGCTGGACGAGATCCCCGAGCTCCACGCGCTGCTGCTCGAGCGGTGCGTGCCGGGCACACCGCTCTCGGACGCTGCGCCGAAGACCGCGCTCGCCGTGCTGGCCGGCATGCTGCCTCGGCTGTGGAAGCCGGCGTCCTCGCCGCCGTTCCGGGCGCTGGCCGACGAGGCCGCCTGGTGGGCGTCGCACCTGCGGCAGCACTGGATGGAAGCCGGACGGCCGTTCGAATCGCGGCTTGTCGACGCCGCGCTCGACGCTCTGGCGGCGCTGTCCCCAACACAGGGCGAGGCCGTGCTGCTGCACCAGGACCTCCACGGCGCGAACGTCCTCGCCGCCGAACGCGAGCCGTGGCTGGCCATCGACCCCAAGCCGCTGGCCGGCGAGCGCGAGTTCGGCCTCGCACCCATCGTCCGCTCGACCGAGCTCGGCCACAGCCGCCGCGAGGTCCTCGGGCGGCTCGATAGCCTCGCGTCCGAGCTCGGCCTCGACCGCGAGCGCGCCCGGCTGTGGTGCCTGGGGCAGACGGTGGCGTGGTCCATCGACGGCGGCACCGTCCTCGACGAGCACGTCGACGTGGCCCGATGGCTGCTGGACGGCTAGGGCTGTTTGGAGACCGCGATCCAGACCAGCGCGGCGGTGAAGAGCACGCCGGCGATCACCAACGCGATTCCGGCCTGCACCCCCAGCGACGCCAGGAACAGCACGGCCAGCACGAGGGCGGGAAGGTAGAGGAAGGCGGCCGCGAAGAGCAGGCCGCGACGTTCGACGGACCGATACCGCCTGGCCTCGAGGATGAGCTCGCGCGGCAGCCGCTCGTTGGGGTCGAGCGGATGAAAGATCGAGTACATGCTTCGCCGCTCGAGGCTCCGGAGGTCCCTCAGCTCCGTTCGGCGGCCCATCTCTGTCTCGACACCAAGTTTGCCACTCGAACCCGGCTATGAACGCACCAACAACGCCTCGCGCGTGAAGAGGCGCAGCGCCGCGTAGAAGCAAAGCCCGCCGGTCAGAACCAGGCTCAGGGAGGTCACCGCCAGCGAGCTCCAGGTGACGCTGTCGTGGACGATGGCGTCGCGCAGCACGAGCACGGCGTTCAGGATCGGGATGAGGTAGTACGCGAGGTTGGGGTTGAAGTCGGGGATGAACAGGATGATCGAGGCGGGAAAGATCGTCACGAAGTAGAGCGGCGTGGCGTAGGCCTGGCCCTGACGGAAGTTCCGTGCCAGCGTGCCGAGCGTGATCGTCACCGAGCTGAACGAGGCGGCGAGCAGGATCGCCAGCCACACCATGACCACCGTCGCCAGCGGGCTGAGGCTGAGCTGATAGACGACGCTCGAGCGACCGCCGAACTGGATCTGGGTGAGAGCCAGCAGCATCGAGACGATCGCGATGATCGCCGCGGCCAGGCTGACCGCCGTCACGGCCAGGATCTTGCCGGTCAGGATCTGGCCGCGCGGCGCGGGCGTCATCAACAGGCTCTCGAGGGTCTTGCGTTCGCGCTCGCCGGCCGACGTGTCGAGCGCGGCCGACAGGCCGCCGGTGAGGCACATCGTGATCAGGATGTAGGGGAGGAAGAAGCTCAGGAACGCGTTGCCCGCGGCCTGCGCCGGCGAGGTGAGCGGATGCTGCGTCACGGGCAGCGGATTGAGCACCGAGAGGTCGACGCCCTTCTGCTGCAGCGTGGCGGCGATCCTCGCCGCGTCGTACCTGCCGAGGATGTCCTGGAGGCGGAGGTCGGCGACCTGGGCGCTCTGGCGCGTCGGGTCGTAGTACTCGTCGACGCCGTTCGCCGTGAAGACGAGCCCGAGGTCGACCTGCTGTCTCGCCGCGGTCGCGGGATCGTCGACCGGCTCGAGCTTCAGCCCCGTCGCGTTGAAGAGGACGTCGAGGCCGGCAGGCGGCTGCCCCGAGTAGCCCACGGTGTAGGTCTGCGTCGCGGTCTTGGCGGTGACCTGCGAGATGACGAACAGCACGATCGGCGTCGCGAGCGCGGCGAGGCCGATCGCGAAAAGCGTGCGCCGGTCGCGCAGGATCTCGGTCAGCTCCTTGCGGAAGACGATCAGCGTCTCCTTCATCCCGCGGCCTCGACGCGTGCGAGGAACGAATCCTCGAGGTCCCGGTAGGTGCCGCGGACCTCTGCGGTCGCGCCACCGGCGATGACGCGCCCCTGGTGGATGATCGTCACGCGGTCGCACAGCCGCTCCGCGTCGTGCAGCACGTGCGTGGAGAAGATCACGCACTTGCCACGCCCTCTGGCCTCGACCATGAACTCCCGGATGTCCCGCGACGCGAGAACGTCGAGGTTCGAGGTCGGCTCGTCGAACATGAGCACCGGCGGGTCGTGGACGATGGCGCGGGCGATCGCGACCTTCTGCTTCTGTCCTGACGACAGCGACTCGGCTCGCTGGCCCGCGAACGACGCCATGTCGAGGCGGTCGATGACCGCCGCGACCTTGCGGTCGAGTTCACCGTCGAGCACGCCGCTGAGCTCGGCGAAGTACTTGATGTTCTCGCGTGCGGTGAGCCGGGGGTACACACCGATCTCGGCCGTCACCACGCCAACCCGGCGCCGGACCTCGGCAGGTGCCGTCCGCACGCCGAAGCCGAGGACGTCCACCGAGCCGCCGTCGGGCGCGAGCAGCGTGCAGACGATGCGCAGCGTGGTCGTCTTGCCGGCGCCGTTGGGGCCGAGAAGGCCGAAGATCTCGCCCGACTGGGCCTCGAACGAGATGCCTCGCAGCACCTTGTTGGCTCCGAGCTGCTTCTCCAGGCGGTCGACCTTGACGGCCAGTTGCAGGGGCCCCCGCGAAGTCACGCCCCCGGCTCTGACTTCGTGGGGAGTTCTTGTGTCACTTCTTCTTGGTGACTTTTCTCGTCGCGGTGGAGGTTGGTTTGCCCGCCGGTTTCTTGACTGCAGGTTTCTTGACTACCGGTTTCTTGGCGGCCGGTTTCTTGACCGCGACCCTTTTTTCAGCCGGCTTCTTCGGCGCAGCGGCCTTCTTCGCCGGGGCCGCCGCCGGGACGGGTTTCACTTCGGGCTCCGGCTCCGGCTCCGGCGCGGCCGTCTCAGCCTGCGCCGCTCCGATCGCGCTCGACAGCGTGCGGTGGCAGGTCTCGCAGGTGACGATGGTGCGCACGAGCTGGCCGAGGTGATGCTGCTCGCGACGCAGGTTGCGCGTGCGTCCGCACGAGGGGCAGTACCCCACCTCCGTGACGACCTCGATCTGTCCCGGGCCTCGAGCCATAGCGTGCCTAAGTTACGGTAAACTCTCGGTCGAGCTCGCCTTTAAGTCCTGGCCTGCGAGCCAGGGAAGGAGTTTTTTTCATGGCTGTCGGGTCGCGACTGCGACACGTGATCGAAAGTCAGCAGTTCTCGCGCGGCCTCCTGGAAGATCTGTTTGCGCGCGCCGAAGAGATGAAGCGCGAGCCGCATCGCTTCATGGGCCGTCTCGAGGGCCAGGTCATGGCGGCGCTGTTCTACGAACCTTCCACGCGCACGCGCCTTTCGTTCGAGGCCGCGATGCTGCGCCTCGGCGGCCAGGCGATGGGCACCGACAACGCGCGTGAGTTCTCGTCGGCGGCCAAGGGCGAGACGCTGGAGGACACCGTCCGGATCGTCAGCGGATACGCCGACGTCATCGTCCTCCGCCACAACGAAGAAGGCGCGGCCAGACGCGCCGCCGCCGTGAGCAGCGTGCCCATCATCAACGCCGGCGACGGGCCGGGCCAGCATCCGACCCAGGCGCTGCTCGACCTCTACACGATCCGCACCGAGCTCGGCCGGCTAGACGGCGTTCGCGTGGCGATGGTCGGCGACCTGGCCAACGGCCGCACCGTACGATCGCTCGCCTACCTGCTGAGCAAGTTCAAGGACATCAAGCTCTGGTTCGTCGCACCGCCGCAGGTCGCGATGCGCGACGACCTGAAGTCGCACCTCGACGAGCACCACGTGCCGTGGGTCGAGACGCAGGACCTCGACGCGGTCCTGCCCGAGGTCGACGTCGTCTATCAGACTCGAATCCAGAAGGAGCGCTTCACCGACCTCGACACCTACAACGCCGTCAAAGGCGTGTACCGGATCGACAAGAGCTCGCTCGCGCTCATGCGCAAGTACGCGGTCCTCATGCACCCGCTGCCGCGCGTCGACGAGATCGCGGCCGAGGTCGACGACGACCCGCGCGCCGCGTACTTCAGGCAGGCGCGCAATGGTCTTCACGTCCGCATGGCGCTGCTCGAACGGTTGCTAGCATGACCGCCGCGCCAAGGCCGTCGGATCTGCGGCGCCCATGCAGCCCATCTGCGTTGTCGACTCCTGCGCTCCTCGCTCGCGCATCGACAAATGCGCTCGCTGCGGTGCTCGTCGTCTCCTCGCATCTAGGCCGCCTGGCCACCGGATCTCTCGCCGTGCCCGGCGCGTCGGTCATGCCATGAGCGTCACCCTCAAGGCGACCGTCATGGACGCGGACCAGATCCGCCGCTCGCTGCACCGCATCGCGCACGAGATCGTCGAGCGGAATCGCGGCATCGAAGACGTCGTCATCGCCGGCATCGTGAGCAAGGGCGACGTGCTCGCTCGCCGGCTTGCGGACATCCTGAGCAGGATGGAGAAGCGCGACGTGCCGTATGGCCGTCTCGACGTGACGCTCCATCGCGACGACCTCCACCTTCGTCCGCCCGACGGGCACAGGTCCGTGAGCGAGATGCCCGAGATCAGCGGCAAGGTGGTGGTGCTCGTCGACGACGTCATCCACCACGGCCGCACCGCGCGGGCGGCGATGGACGCGTTGATGGACTTCGGGCGGCCGCGCGCCATCCAGCTCGCGGTGCTGGTCGACCGCGGCCACCGCGAGCTGCCGATCCGGCCCGACTACGTGGGCAAGAACGTCCCCACCGCCGACACCGAGCGCATCGACGTGCTCATGCGCGAAGAGGACGGCGTCGACGGGGCGGTGATCGTTGCCCAGTAGGAGGAAGCGGTTCGCCGCGCTCGTGCTCGAGGACGGGCGCGCCTTCGTCGGCGTGCCGCTCGGCGCCGGCGCCATCGGCGAGGGCGAGGTCGTCTTCAACACCGCGATGACCGGCTACCAGGAGGTCCTCACCGACCCCTCCTATGCCGGCCAGATGGTGTGCATGACGTACCCGCTTCAGGGCAACTACGGCGTGCGTGAGGCCGACGCGGAGTCGTCACGTCCGTGGGCGCGGGCCCTCGCGGTCCGGTGGGCGTGTCCGGCTCCCAGCCACCACTCGAGCGAGGCCTCGCTTCACGAATACCTGCAGCGCTGGAACGTCCCCGCCATCACCGAGATCGACACGCGCGCTCTCACACGCCACATTCGCCTGCACGGCACGCAGCGCGCCGTCCTCGTCCACGAAGACGCCGAGCCGACGCAGGCGCGGCTGGCCGAGCTCGCGGTGGCGGCGAGCCGGGTGACGCCGCTCGCGGAGCAGGACCTCGTTGCAGAGACGTCGCGCACTCGGCAGGAGGAGTGGCTCGAGCCGCTGCCGCCCGAGCTGCGCACGTCGCGCCGCAGCGACGGCGAGGGATTGGTGATCGCGGTGGTCGACTACGGCGTCAAGGCGAACATCCTGCGGTCGCTGCGCGAGCGCGGCTGCAGAGTGCTCGTGCTGCCGCACACGGCGACATGGCGCGACGTCGAGGCCTCGGGGGCGCAGGGGCTCGTGCTGTCCAACGGTCCGGGCGACCCGGCGGTCCTCCACACGCCGGTCGAGCTCGCGCGCCAGGCGCTGGGCCGGATCCCGCTCTTCGGCATCTGCCTGGGCCACCAGATCCTCGGCATGGTGGCGGGCGCGACGACCTCGCGGCTGCCTTACGGCCATCACGGCGCGAACCATCCAGTGAAGGACCTCGACACGGGCCGCGTCCACATCACGAGCCAGAACCACGAGTTCCAGGTCGACGCGGGCTCGATCCCGCCGGGCGACTTCTACGTCTCACAGCGCAACCTCAACGACGGCTCGGTCGAAGGCCTCGGCCATCGCCGGCTTCCGGCGTTCAGCGTCCAGTACCACCCCGAGGGTTGCCCCGGCCCACAGGACAACCAGCACCTGTACGACCGCTTCATCGAGATGGTGCGCAGTGGCGCGCCTGTCGTGAAGGCCGTGGCCGGCATGAAGGAGGAGCCGCGGCCGCGGAAGGTGCTGATCCTCGGCTCCGGCCCGATCGTTATCGGCCAGGCGGCGGAGTTCGACTACGCCGGCACGCAGGCCTGCAAGGCGCTGCGCGAAGAGGGCATCGAGACGGTGCTCGTCAACTCCAACCCGGCGACGATCATGACCGACGAGGGCGTCGCCGACCGGGTCTACCTCGAGCCGCTGACCGTCGAGGCGGTCGAGGGCATCATCGAGCGCGAGAAGCCCGACGCTCTGCTGCCGACGCTGGGTGGGCAGACCGGCTTGAATCTCGCCACCGACCTCGCCCACGCCGGCGTGCTCGAGCGCCATGGCGTACGGCTTCTCGGCGCGACGATCGACACCATCCGGAAGGCCGAGGACCGGCAGGCCTTCAAGGAGATGCTCGAGTCGATCGGCGAGCCGGTGCCGACCTCGAGGGTCTGCGAGTCGCTGGAGGACGTGAAGGATTTCGCCGCCGAGACCGGCCTGCCGCTGGTCATCCGTCCCGCGTACACGCTGGGTGGCACGGGCGGCGGCTTCGTCACGACGGACTCCGAGCTCGAGCACGTGGCCATGCGCGGGCTGGCCGCGTCGCCCATCCACCAGGTCCTCGTCGAGCGATCGCTGTGGGGCTGGAAGGAGCTCGAGTACGAGGTGATGCGCGACGCCGCCGACACCTGCATCACCGTCTGCAACATGGAGAACCTCGACCCGATGGGCGTCCACACCGGCGACTCGATCGTCGTCGCGCCCGCGCAGACGCTCACGGACCGCGACCACCAGATGCTGCGTTCGTCGGCCATCCGGATCATCCGCGCGCTCGGCATCGAGGGCGGCTGCAACATCCAGTTCGCGCTCGATCCGAACAGCTCGCAGTACTACGTCATCGAGGTCAATCCGCGGGTCAGCCGCTCGTCCGCGCTGGCGTCCAAGGCGACCGGATATCCCATCGCGCGTGTGGCCGCGAAGGTTGCGGTCGGCCGGCGGCTGGAGGAGATCCGCAACGAGATCACGGGCCGGACGTTTGCGGCCTTCGAGCCCGCGCTCGACTACTGCGTGGTCAAGATCCCGCGCTGGCCGTTCGACAAGTTCCCGGCGGGCGAGCGGCGCCTGGGCACGCAGATGGCGTCGACGGGCGAGGTGATGGCGCTGGAGCGCACGTTCGAGGCTGCGCTGGTGAAGGCGATGCGCTCGCTGGAGCAGAAGCAGCCGGCGGCGTGGGAGCTCGGACCGGACACCATCGACCAGCCCAACGACCGGCGGCTGTTCGCGCTGCTCAACGCGCTGCGCAACGGCGAGGAGCCGGCGTCGCTGGCGGGGCGCAGCGGCATCGATCGCTGGTTCATCGACCGGCTGGCGACGATCGTGCGCCTCGAGAGCGACGGCGACACGCGCGAGCTGCGGCGCGCCGGGTTCAGCGACGCGATGATCTCCGCGCTGCGCGGCGAGGACGCTGCGCCGGCGACACCGACGTACAAGCTCGTGGACACGTGCGCCGGTGAGTTCGAGGCGGCGACGCCCTACTACTACTCGTGCTGGGAGGAAGAGACCGAGAGCGTGCCCGTCGCCGGGCGGTCCGAGCTGGTCATCGGCTCGGGCCCCATCCGCATCGGCCAGGGGATCGAGTTCGACTACTGCTCCGTGCACGCCGCCTGGGCGCTCCGGGACGCCGGCGCGCGCGCGGTCATGGTCAACTCCAATCCCGAGACGGTCTCCACGGACTTCGACACGTCCGACCGGTTGTACTTCGAGCCGCTCGACCTGGACGGCGCGCTGCACGTCGCCCGCGTCGAGGGGGCCGAGGGCGCGCTCGTCCAGTTCGGCGGTCAGACGGCGATCAACCTCGCCGACCCCTTGAGCCAGAACGGCGTGGCGATCATGGGCTCGAGCGTCGAGGCCATCGACCTGGCCGAGGACCGGCGGGCCTTCGCGGCATCTCTGGAAGCGATCGGCATACCCCAACCTGTCGGCGGGACGACGACGACGCTCGAAGAGGCCGAGGCGATAGCCGAGCGTGCGGGCTATCCGGTCCTGGTCCGGCCCTCGTACGTCCTCGGCGGGCGCGCCATGGAGATCGTCCGCAACCGCGAGGAGCTGCGCCGGTATATGGCCTGGGCGGTGGGCGCGATGCCGCGCGGTCAGGTCCTGGTCGACAAGTACCTTTCCGGCGTCGAGGCCGAGGTCGACGCCATCTCCGACGGCGAGACGGTCGTCATCCCTGGAGTGATGCAGCACGTCGAGCGCGCCGGCGTCCATTCGGGCGACTCGTACGCGGTGTATCCCGCGCCGGGGCTCGAACGAGGCGAGATCGACCACATCGTCGACTACACGGTCCGCATCGCGCGTCACCTGCGCCTGCGTGGCCTCGTCAACGTGCAGTACGTCGTGCATCGCGGCCGCGTGTACGTGCTCGAGGTCAACCCGCGAGCGTCGCGAACGGTGCCGTTCCTTTCCAAGGTCACAGGCGTGCCGATGGTCAAGCTCGCGACCGGCGTGATGCTCGGACGCAAGCTCGCCGACCAGGGTTGGACCACCGGCCTGGTGCCGCGAAAGGACCTCGTCGCGGTCAAGGCGCCAGTCTTTTCGATGAACAAGCTGGCGAGGGTCGACTCCTACCTGGGCCCGGAGATGAAGTCGACGGGCGAGGCGATCGGCATCGCCCGCACGCTCAACGAGGCGCTGCGCAAGGCCTTCGCGGCCTCGGGCATGCAGCTCGAGCGCGGCAGCGCCGTGCTGCTCACGATCGCCGACGTGGACAAACCGGAGCTCTTCCCGATCGTGGCGCGCCTGATCCAGCACGGGTGCAAGCTCGTGGCCACCGACGGCACGGCGCGAGCTCTGCGCGCCGCCGGCTTCTCGCCGCGAGTGGTGGCGAAGATCGGCGAGGAAGGGCCGACCGTCGTCGACGTCATCGCGCGCGGCGAGGTGCAGCTTGTCATCAACACGATGTCGAACATCTATGAGGACCCCGGCGACGGCAACCCGGTCTTCAAGGACGGGTTCGAGATCCGCCGCGCGGCCGTCGAGCGCCGCATACCGTGCCTGACGTCGCTCGACACGGCCGCCGCGCTCCTCGAGTCGGCGGTCAATGCTCGCGAGGTGATGGAGGTGCGGACGATCGGAGAATGGCGCGACGTTGTTCCTGCTTGACGCGCTCATAACCGGCAGGCGTGAGGTCGCGCGCGGCATGTTCGTGCTCACCATGCGGGCGCCGGAGATAGCGGCCTCTGTTCGCGCCGGGCAGTTCGTCAACCTCGGCTGGTCACCGGGACCGCTGCTGCGACGGCCTTTTTCGGTGTATCGCGCGCTGGACGAGGACATCGAGGTCGTTCTCAAGGCGGTCGGCACGGGCACGACGCAGCTGCTGGCGATGGACCCCGGCGACCGGGTGAGCTGTCTCGGTCCGTTGGGTCGCGGTTTCGAGATCACGGGTTCGCATGCGGTGTTGATCAGCGGCGGGCTCGGCGTCGCGCCGATGCCGCTGGCGGCGCGAGACGCGAGGGCCAATGGACTCCGCGTGACGTGGGTGCACGGCGCGCGTACTGAGGCGGAGCTTTGCCGCGAGGCGGAGGGCGACGAGGTGGTCTGGGCGACCGACGACGGCTCGCGGGGGTTCCGCGGGACCGCGGTGGCGGCCGCCCCCGAGGCACAGCTGGTGCTCGCGTGCGGCCCCAATCCCATGCTTGCGGCGGTCGCCGAGCGCTGGCCCGACGCCCAGGTCGCGGGCGAGACCTACATGGGCTGCGGCACCGGCGTGTGCCTCGGCTGCGCCGTCCCCCTGCGGCGCGGCGGCTACGACCGCGCCTGCAAGGAGGGCCCCGTCTACCGTGCCGCGGACGTCGATTGGCCGACGCTGCCGTCGCACCTGCCCTACGCGGTGACGGCGTGAGGAACGAGATGGGTGCGTTTGGCGCAAAGAGCACCCATCGGCGCCCTCGCACAGGTGCGTTTGGCGCAAGAGGCACGGAACCGGCGCTGACGCAGCACCTGCCCTACGCGGTCGGCGCATGAGCGCGGACATGTCGGTCCGGATCGGCGGCCTCGCGCTGCGCGGGCCGGTGATGGCCGCATCCGGCACCTTCGGCTACGGCACCGAGGTGCCGCTGCTCGAGCGCCGGGCCCTCGGCGCCATGGTGTCGAAAGGAATCTTTCTCCGGCCGCGGGCCGGCACTCCGCCGCCGCGGATCGTGGAGACCCCCGCCGGCATGCTGAACGCCATCGGCCTGCAGGGACCGGGCGTCGAGGCGCTGATCCGCGACTACGCGCCGCAGTGGGCGAGCTGGGATTTCCCGGTGCTCGTGAACATCAACGGCGAGTCGGCCGCCGAGTACGGCGAGCTAGCTTCGCGGCTGGACGGCGTGCCCGGCGTCGCCGGCTTCGAGATCAACATCTCCTGCCCGAACGTCGAGCAGGGCGGCCTCTACTTCGGCAACGACCCGCGCGCCGCGGCGGCCGTGACCGAGGCGGTCCGCCGCCGGACCAGGCTTCCGCTGTGGGTGAAGCTCACGCCGATGGTCGGCGACATCGGCGTCATCGCGCGGGCGGTCGAAGGCGCGGGTGCCGACGCGTTGTGCGCCGTGAACACGTTCGTCGGCATGTCGATCGACCTTCATGCATACCAGCCGCGTTTGAGCTTTCGGACAGGCGGGCTGTCGGGGCCGGCGATCCGGCCGCTCGCCGTCCATCTCGCCCATCAGGCGGCGAGAGCGGTGCGCATCCCGGTGGTCGGCGTCGGCGGCATCTCGCGGGCGGAGGACGCGCTCGAGTTCCTGGTCGCGGGCTGCGCCGCCGTGCAGGTGGGGACGGCGACCTTCGTCAACCCCAGGGCCATCGCCGAGGTGCACGACGGCATGGCCTCCTTCCTCGACGCGCACGGTTTCAAGTCGCTGGCCGACCTGCCGCGCTACCTTCCTCGAGACTGATGTCCAGCGAGCACCCGCCGGCACCAGGGAGCAACTCCGAGGCGCTCCAGGTCCTGGCCACCGAGCACTGGAGCCTGCTCGCGACGAGGGCGCTGACCTACCAGGAGTCTCTCGGCCGCGTCAACATGTTCCTCGCGGTGCTGTCAGGCGCCGTCATCGCCCTGGCGTTGGTCGCCCAGGCGGGGCGCTTCGGTGCAGCGTTCGTCTCGGTCGCAGTCTTCATGCTGTCGGTCGTGTTCCTCGTCGGCCTGCTCACGGTGCGGCGTCTCCTCATGCTGAATCTCGACGATTACATGTGGGTCGTCGCCATGAACCGCATTCGCGCCGCGTACCTGGAGCTGCACCCCGAGCTCGAGCCCCACTTCACCACCAGCACTCACGACGACCTACCTGGCGTACTGCAGACGCTCGGAGTGCAACCGGTCGGTGGCACCCGCATTGGTTCAATCGCGCACAGCCTGGTGACGCTGCCGGGGATGCTCGGGCTGGTCGTTTCCGCGGTCGGCGGCGCGATCGGAGGCCTGATCGCATTCGGCTTTGGAGCGCAACCGGTGGTGGTCCTGCTGGTCGGAATGGTCTTCTTCCTGATCGCCGAGGTCGTGGTGGCGATCTGGGGTCGGAGCTCGGTCAGAAGTCAGAGCCCGAGCCTCAAGCCGCGGTTCCCGTCAGAAGGTAAGAGGAGTCAGCGGCACGACCATGTCGACTGAGCTGCCGCCGTCGCGCAAGGATTCCGAGGCCGTCCAGATCCTCGCCACCGAGCACTGGAGCCTGCTGGCCACGCGCGCGCTGACCTACCAGGAGTCGCTCGGCCGGGTGAACATGTTCCTGACGATCCTGTCGGGAGCGGTGATCGCACTGGCGCTCGTCGCCCAGGCGGACCGCTTCGGGCAGATCTTCATCGTCGCCGCCGTCTTCATGCTCACAGTCGTCTACTTCACCGGCGTGGCGACCGTGCGGCGGCTGAACATGCTGAACCGCGACGACTACAAGTGGGTGGTCGGGATGAATCGCCTGCGCCACACCTATCTCGAGCTCCATCCCGAGTTGGAGCCGAGCTTCCTCACCAGCCAGTACGACGACCTGCCCGGCGCCTTGCAGACGCTCGGCCTGGATCAGGTGAGCGCCCCCACGATCGGCACGGTCTTCCACGCTTTCGTCACCTTGCCGGGCATGCTCGGCGTGATCGTCTCCTCGGTGGGAGGCGCTGTCGCCGCTCTCGCCGCGGTGGGGTTCGGAGCACCGCAGTACGTGGTGCTCCTCGTAGGCGCGGCCGCGTTCGCGGTGTCGCTTGCAGGCATCTTTCGCTCGGGAAGGCGCTCGTTCCGGTCATTTGGGCCGGCCGTGGCGAGCCGGTTCCCGACGCCTAAAAGCTGAGCGGCGCCAGGTCCGGCTCTACCCAGCCGGCGCGCGCCTCCGGACCGAAGAGCGCCGTCCGGCTCCAGTGCCGCAGCACGGTGTTCTTGTCGGCGAGCATCGGGACTGCCGCGATCGCGTCGTCGACGCTCTCCAGCGGCGCCCAGTCGTCTCGCACGTGGGCGAGCAGGCGCACCCAGAAGCGGGTGATCGTCTCGTTGTAGAGGGCCGCCTTGCCCTGGGCCGTCGCCATGCGCCGGATGCCGTCACCCACGATTTCCGCCGCCATCTCCGGCCCGTGCCGCTCGATCACCAGCCAGGCCAGGCGCAGGTGCTCGTGGTGGCCGAACCTGCTCTCGGTGGGCCAGCCGCGAAAGAACGCGCGAAGGAATTCGTCGTCGGTCACGTGGATTCTCCTGAGGGCGGCACCGCCCAGAAAAAACAAATGACCCCGACTCGAAGTCGAGGTCGAAGCAACGAGAATAGCTATCCCTTGCTAGAAGTCAACTCCCTGGCCAAGCACTACGGCGACGTCCAGGCGCTCCAGGACCTGACGGTCCGCGTCGATGAGGGCCAGTGTCTCGTGCTACTCGGCCGCAACGGCGCCGGCAAGACCACCGCGCTTCGCTGCATGGCCGGGGTTCTGCTGCCGACGGCGGGGACGGTCAGGGTCGACGGCATCGACGCGGCCGAGGATCCCGCCGCCGTGCGAGCCAGGGTCGGCCTCATGCCGGAGGTGCCTGGCCTGTACGAGCGGATGTCGGCCCGCGCCTACCTCGACCACTTCGGCGCCATCTACGAGATCGAGCCCGGCGAGCGCCGCCGCCGCATCGGTGAGCTGCTCGAGACCTTCGAGCTGGCCGACGCCGGCGACCGCTGGCTCGGCACCTTCTCCAAGGGCATGCGGCAGAAGGTCGCGCTCATCCGCGCGACCCTGCACCGGCCGCGCCTCGTGCTCGCCGACGAGCCCACGTCGGCCCTCGACCCGGACAGCGCGCGCCGCGCCTGGATGTACCTCAAGGACCTGCAGAAAAACGGCTGCGCGCTCGTCATCTGCACCCACAGCATGGACGAGGCGGAGACGCTCGCCGGGGACATCGGCGTGATGTCCGGCGGACGCGCGCTGGCGATCGGGAACATGACCGAGCTCCGCCGCCAATCGGGCCTGAAGACGCGCCAGGAGGTCCGCGAGCTGCCGACGCTCCAGGACATCTATCTCGCCATCGTCGGTGAACAGGGGACGAATCATCGTGAGCTGGCCGAGACTCGAACGGCGTAAAGCAGCGCTGGTGGCCGTTCGCGACCTCCGCGACGCGGTGAGCGAACTGCGCCTCATCGTCGCCATGGCCGCCCTGACGCTCGCCATCCCGATCGGCTCCGGCTCCGGCGTGCGCGCGCTCGCCGCCTTCGGCGGCGGTACCGCGGTCGTCAACCGGCTGTCCCTGGTCGGCGCATTCTTCGTCGTCTTCATCCCCGCGAGCTTCTCGCTCGTGCTGGCGCTCGAATCGTTCGTCGGCGAGCGTGAGCGCACGACGCTCGAGGTCCTGCTGTCGACTCCTCTGCGCGAGGCCGAGATCTACGCGGGCAAGGTCGCGGCCGTGCTCATCGTCTCGCTCACCCTCTGCTACAGCGGCCTGATCGTCTACTGCCTGGTGACGTTCCCCGGCCTCGGCTACTTCCCGGCCGGCATCCTCCTCGCGCTCGCGCTGTCGACGATCTGCCAGGTCGCGGCGATGGTCGCGGGGGCGGCGATCATCAGCCTCAACGCGCGGACCATGCGCGCGGCGAACGTCATGGCCTCTTTCATCATCCTGCCGATGTCCGTCGTTCTGCAGACGGAGGCGGCGCTCATCCTCCTCGGCCGCGCGGAGTTCCTGTGGGCGTTCGCGCTTCTGATGGCCGTGGTGGCGGTCGTGCTCCTGCGCATGGGCTTCAGCGGCTTCTCACGCGAGGCGCTGCTGGCCCGCGACGCCGGGCTGCGCCACCCGTTCCGGCGCGCGATGGCGGCGGTCTCCAGGAGTTTCGAGCGACGGCCGGGTCTGCTCAGGCTCGTGTGGACTCGCCGCTTCGCGATGCTGATCGCCGCGGCCGGATTTCCGGCGGGCGCGCTGGCGGGTTACATCGCAGGCTCGACCGACGTCATCCCTTCCGTGGTGGTGAAGCCTGTGCTGACCAGCCTGGTCCGCTCGGCGGGCGGCGGCGACGCCGGGCCGGTGGTCGACGTGGCCGCGATCTTCAGCCACAACCTGCTCGCGTTCCTGCTCGTCGCGGCGCTGGCCATCACCACGGCCGGCCTCAGCGGCTTCCTCTTGACCTTCGCGCCGGGGTTCCTGCTCGGCTTCGCGGCGGCGCTGTCGTCATGGACGGTGGCGCTGACGGGGATCGTGCCCAACGGATTCGTCGAGATCCCCACCGCGATCATCGCCGGCGGCCTGGTCATCCACATCGGCGCCGCCGCCATCCATATGGACCCGCGGGGTGGCTGGAGCGAGCGCGTGCTCGCCGCCTTCGCCGACTACGTGCGCGCGCTGCGGTGGCTCGTGCCGGCGCTCGCGGTGGCCGCGGTGCTCGAAGTCTTCCTCGGCTGACCGCCGAACACGTCCGGCGCGAATAGCCTGATCGCCAGGATCACGGCGCCCGCGATCGTCGCCCCGATCCCCATCGCCCACGGCGCCCCGAACAGGCTGGCCAGCGCGCCGGCCTGCGTAGCGCCGACGGGGCCGACGCCGATCAACGCCTGCGCGTAGATGGCCATGACCCGGCCGCGCAGGCGGTCGGGAGTGATGGTCTGGATGCGGTTGTTGGCCGTGGCCACGAAAGAGATCTGCGTGTAGCCGGCGACGAACAGCGCGGCCATCGACAGGACGAAGACGTGCGAGACCGAGAACTCGAGCAGCGCGGCAACCCAGATCGCGGCCATCCAGAGCTGACGTTTGGGATTGCCGCCGAGCGACGTGTTGAAGGCCAGCGTGAGCGCGCCCGCGAGCGAACCGAGCCCCATCGACGCGAGCAGGAACCCGAACCCGCGCGCGCCGACACGCAGCACCTGGTCGGCGAAGAGCGGCATCAGCGTGGTCCGGTTCATGGCGAACAGGGAGAACGTGCCCACCGCGATGAGCAGCATCCCGACGATCGGCTCGCGGCGCGTGTAGGCCAGCCCCTCCGAGAGCCCCCTCAGCAGCGGCTGCGCCTCGTGATGCTGCACGACCTTCGGCAGGTCGCGCATCAGGAGCAGGGCGGCGATGGCCGCCAGGTAGCTCACCGAGTTCAAGAGGAAGCAGATAGGCACGCCGACCGCGGCGATCAAGAGGCCGGCGATCGAGGGCCCGATCACCGCCGCGGCGTTGAACACGGACGAGTTCAGCGCGATCGCGTTCATCAGGTCCTGCTTGCCCACCAGCTCGACCTGGAACGACTGGCGCGTGGGCACGTCGAGGGCGTTGATGGTGCCGGTCGTGAGCGCGGCGACGAGGATCATCCAGTACTGGACGTGGTGCGTCTGGGTCAGCGCGAACAGGATGAAGGGAGGCACCACGAACGCCGACTGAGTCGCCAGGAGGATGCTGCGCTTCGGATATCGGTCGGCGATGACGCCGGCGAACGGGCCGCAGACCAGCACAGGAAGGAATTGCGTCGCCAGGGCGAGGCCGACCAGGAAGCCGTTGTGCGTGAGCTCGAGGGCCAGCCACGGCAGCGCCACCGACTGCATCCAGGTCCCGACCGTGGAGATGATCTGGCCGATCAGGAAGAGCCTGTAGTTGCGATGCCGCAGCGCTCCGAGCATGCGTGCCGGTGGGGCTTCGACCATCAATGCCATGATGCCAGCGTGGGCGTCATCCACGAGTCGATTGACATCGATGGGCCGCCGGAGCGCGTGTGGGCGGTCGTCGCGGAGGACGTCAAGAACGCGCCGAAATGGACGAGCAACATGGAAAAGGTCGACAAGCTCGACGCAGGACCGCCGGGCAAGGGAACCCGGTACCGCTACCACCTGAGCCTCCCGGGCGGCCACAAGGTGCAGCTCGAGGTCGAGCAGGATGTCTACAACAAGCCGAAGAAGTGCTCGGGCCGCTTCGTCAAGGGGCCGCTGAAGGGGACGTGGGCGTACACGTACGCCAGGAAGAAGGACGGCACGACCAAGCTCACCTACGAGATGGATTACGAGCTCGCCGGGCTCCTGCGCTTCGCCGCCGGGCTGCTGGGGCCGCAGTACGCCGCCGGCATCCGCGACAACATGCACCGGCTGAAGAGGTACATCGAGTCGGGAAAAGGCCCGAGAGGAGGATGAGTTGATCGCCTACCTGTTCTTCCACCACCTCGAGCCCGGCGCCGACGAAGTCGAGTACGAGGCGGGCCTCCGGTACTTCCACGACGCCCTGCGCGGCGCCGGCTTCGAGGGGTTCGTCGGGTCGCGGACCGTCCGGACCGGTGACGGCTACTGCGATTGGTATCTGGTCGAAAGCTCGGCGGCCCTCGACCACCTCAACGACGCGGCAGTCAGCGGCGGCCGCCTGTCGATTCACAACGCTGTCGCGATGCACGCCGTGAACTTCACCGGCAAGCTGATGAAGCTCACGGCCGGAAGGTATGACCCCGAGGCCGCGCTCGAAGTGCGATTCTCGAAGCCGCGGGGGATGACCTATCCCGACCTGTACCGGCGCCTAGAACCGCTCACCGCCCGGCCTGACGTCAGCGTGTGGCGCCGGATGCTCGTGCTCGGCCCCGGGCCCGAGTTCAGCCTCCTGGCTCGCGGAGAGGAGCAGCTGCCGGTGGAGATGGACCCGGTCGTGGTGAGGCTGGAGCCGGTCTAGGGCTTGCGGAAGGGCAGCAGCTCGAGCTGCTCGAAGCGGTCCTGCACCGCCGTGCGGAGCTCGGCGACGAGGGCCTTGAGCCGCTCCTGCGACGCCGAGTCCGAGATGTTGACGACGCGGATCCTCCGCAGCGTGGTCTGCAGGGCATAGAGGCCGGCCGGCTCGTTGGCGGTGAGCCGCGCGGCGGCGTTGCGGATGTCACGCGCCGCGTCGTCGTGCGAGTGCGTACGAAGCCAGTTGGCGAGCCGAGCCGAAGCGACGAGGACGCGCTGCGTCTTGGGATTCAGCGCCGCGGGCATCACGTCTCGGGCCGGCCGGCGCTCGACGAGCGAGGAGACGCGACGCAATCGGCGAAGCACCCCGAGCCGCCGCGCGATGTTGTGCGGCCCGATGATGATGACCACGCCTGTGGCCACGAGCAGGAACGCGACGACGGCCACGATCGCGTCCAGCATTTGTCCCTAGGTTACGCTTGGACGGCGCACTAAGTGACCCCCATCGCAGTCATAACAGGTGCTTCTTCGGGCATCGGCGCCGCGACCGCGATCGCGCTGGGACGGCAGGGCTACCGGGTCGTCGTCGGCGCGCGTCGAGTGGAGCGGCTGGAGCGCGTCGCCGGCGAGGACGGCGTCGCGCTGCACCTCGACGTCACCGACGAGAACAGCGTCACCGCGTTCGTGAACGAGGTGCGGCGCCGCTTCGGCCGCATCGACGTGCTCGTCAACAACGCGGGCGGCGCGCTGGGCCTGAACCCGGTCGAGCAGGCGGTCGACGACGAGTGGACGACGATGTGGAAGACGAACGTCCTGGGCCTTATGTGGATGACGCGTGCCTGCTTGCCGCTCATTCGCAAGGCGAGGCACGGGCACATCGTCAACATCGGCTCGATCGCGGGTTTCGAGACGTATCGCGGCGGCGCAGGCTACACCGCGGTGAAGCACGCCGTGCGCGCCATCACCAAGACGCTCCGGCTCGAGCTCAACGGCGAGCCGATTCGCATCACCGAGATCGCGCCCGGCCTCGTCGAGACGGAGTTCAGCCTTGTCCGCTTCCACGGAGACCGCAAGGCCGCGAAGACGCCGTATGAGGGGATCAAGCCCCTGACCGCGGAGGACATCGCCGACTGCGTCGTCTACGCGGTGACCCGGCCGGCGCACGTCAACATCGACGAGATCGTCGTCCGGCCGACAGCACAGGCGACGGCGACCGTCGTGGCCCGGAAGACGAAGAAGGGCTAAGGGATCAGCAGCAGCTTCCCGGTCGTCTTCCTGGCCTCGAGGTCGATGTGCGCCTGGCGAGCGTCGGCGAGACGGTAGCGGGCGCCGATCCTCACGTTCAGGCGGCCGGACGCGACCATGTCCAGCACCGCTCGCGCTCGCGCCCGAAGCATCTCGGTCGTGCGGGTGTAGTGCCGGAGCGTCGGGCGCTGCACGTAGAGCGAGCCGTGCTGCTCGAGCGCGCTCACCGGCACCGGGTCGGGCTGCCCGCTGGCGGAGCCGTAGGAGATCATCCGGCCCAGCGGCCGCATCGCGGCCAGGCCTTCATAGAAGGTGGTCTTGCCGACGCCGTCGTAGACCGCGGCCACGCCCTCGCCGGAGATCTCGCGCGCCTTCTGAGCGAAGCCTTCGTACCTCAAGACGTGGTCCGCGCCCGCGCCGCGCGCGAGCCCGGCCTTCTCGTCGGTAGAGGTCGTGGCGATCACGTTGCCGCCGAGCATCTTCGCCATCTGGATGAGCAGCAGGCCGACGCCGCCCGCGCCGGCGTGGACGATGACCCAGTCGCCCTTCTGCACGGGATAGGACTCGTGGGAGAGGTAATGCGCGGTCATGCCCTGGAGCAGCACCGCCGCGGCCAGCTCCGAGGAGACTCCTTCCGGGATGGGCACCAGTCTCCTGGGATCCGCGAGAACTCTTTCAGCGTAGCTGCCGAACACGTCGACCCAGCCCACGCGCTCGCCGGTGTCGACGACGTGGCCGGCGCCTTCGATGCCGACGATCGCTGGCGGATTGGAGCCGTAGCCCGGACGTTCGCGCTCGTACACATCGCGGAAGTTCACACCGACCGCCTCGACCTCGACCACAACCTTCTCGTCGGTGGGGACAGGATCCGGAGCGTCTCGATACTCGAGAACGTCCGGCCCGCCTTTGCGCTCGAAAAAGACGGCCTTCATTTCGCGGGGGAGGCAGGCCTCCCCCGCGGGCCCCCTCCTTCCACATGCGACGCCTGGCAGACCGCGAGCGCGCTCGGGACGCCCCGAATAAATCGGGCCTTCAACTCCACCTCGTCTACCTCATCACTCCGGCCGCACGGGCCTCGTCTTTCGTCATTCAACAGCCCGGCTCGCCGTACTGGCCACAGCATCCGCCGCCGGGGATCTTGCGGAAGGTGTTGAGAACTATCAACGCGACGCGCTGGATGGGGCTGTAAGTCCCGGCGCTCAGATTTCGTATGACGCTGGGCGTCCGCTGTCGCCGGCTCATTCGTAATAGTCGCTCTTGTATTCGATCCACCCCGGGTATGGGCAGCCGCTCGACGTATGGGCGTGCGTGCAGTGGACGCCGTAGCGCGGACCGGGGTCGATGTACAGCTGGCCGTGGATCACGATCGAGTCGCCCTTGTGCAGAGGCACGTCCTGGGCGAGGCTGGTGTTGTGGTCGACCTCGAGGGTCTCGCCGGTCGTGGTCTTCACCTCGAAAGTCTCGTGGTCGCCGCTCTGCACGGGGTCGCTCGCCACCGTCGCGTCGAAGGTGACCTCGGCGCCATTCGAGCCGTTCTGGATGTCGTTGTGCAGCCCCTGGTCGTCGGCGGTATCCCGTCCACCGCACGCGACGATCAGCAGCAGCACCGACGCCGCGGCGACGGCCAGGCGTCTCATTGCCCGATGGCCTGCTCCAGCGTGATCTTGCCCTCGTAAAGCGCCTTGCCGAGGATCACGCCCTGAGCTCCGGACGCGGCGACGCGCGTGAGGTCCTCTTTGCTCGCGATCCCGCCCGAGTACTGAAGGTCGAACTTGGTCATCTTCCGCACGCGAGCCAGCGTCTGGAGGTCGGGACCGGCCATGGTGCCGTCACGGTCGATGCACGTGAGGATCACTCCGCCTAGCGGCAGGAACTCCCAGCGGCCGACGAGGGCCCCGATCGACACCGGGTCGGTGCTCATCCAGCCGTCGACCGCCGCCTTGTTGTCGCGCACGTCGAGGGCTGCCATGACCTGCTGCGGGTGCTTGATGGCGCAGCGCTCGAAAAGGTGCGGGTCGCGCACCACGGCGGTGCCCATGACGACCCACTTCGCTCCCGCGTCGAGAAGCGCGGCCGCGGACTCTTCGCTGCGCACTCCGCCGGCGACCTGAAACTCGACCCCGGACTTGCCGAGCATCTGGGCGATGAGAGGCTTGTTGCTCGCGGACCCGCGCGCCGCGTCGAGGTCGACGACGTGCACACGCCTCGCGCCCGCCGAGGCGAAGCGGTCGACGACCTCCAGCGGATCGTCGGAATAGACGGTCGGATTCTCGTAGTTGCCCTGCGTGAGCCGCACGCAGCGGCCGCCGAGGATGTCGATCGCGGGGATGACCTGCATCGCCGGCGTACCGCCTACCGGTAGTTGGTGAACTGCAGTGGGACCGGGATGTCTTCGGCCTCGCGCAGCGACTTGATCACCGCCTGCAGCGTGTCCTTGTCCTTGCCGACGACGCGCAGCTGGTCGCCCTGGATTCGCACCTGGACTTTTGGCGAGACGTTCTGGATGCGCTTGCGGAGGTCGCGCGCCAGATCGTCGTTGATGCCGGCGTTGAGCCGCACCTCGATCTGGCCGCGCCCCTTGCCTATGGTTTTCGGGTCGCCGGCCTGGAAGAGCTTGGGCGAGAGCTGCCGGCGCGCGCCTTTCTCGCGCAGCACCTGGAGGGCGGCCCGGGCCCGGTCCTCGCTCGCCGACTCGATGACGATCAGCTCGCCCCTGTTGTCGTAGGTCGTCGCGGTGTCCTTGAAGTCGAAGCGCGTCTGGACCTCCCGGCGCGCCTGGTCGAGGGCGTTCGTCAGCTCCGCCGAGTTGAACTCGGAGACGACGTCGAACGAATACTCAGCCACTGCCCGAATGGAAGATCGCGTTCAGCCCGGCGATCGCGGCCACGATGGCCAGCGCCACGCCGACGAGGGATGAGATCGCGAGCAGAGCCCCGATCCCCGCCGTGCCCTCGTCCAGCGGCTCCGCCGGCGGCTTGTCGTAAGGGTCCGGGCCGTAGTCGAGGTCGTAGAGGCCCTGGTCGCGCGCCCGGGCCACCAGCTCATCCAGCACCGGCTTGCCACCCGCTGGGAGGGTCTTGCCGTCGAGGTTGGCGACCGCCTCCTTCAGGTTGTCGCGCGTCTCGCCCAGCTGGGCGACGACGAGGTCGAGCGTCTCCATGGCCGCCGGCGTCGGGTACTTGCGCCGGAGGTCGGCGATGATGCCGTAGAGGGTCATGCCCGGACATCGTACCTTGCCTTCGGCAATACACTTAGCGTCGATGGGTGTGGACACGAAACCCAAGACCGCGCCCAAGAAACCCGCGGTCCATCCGAACACGTGGGTGTTCTTCGAGGG
>DASSLL010000017.1:0-8087 GCA_035689485.1 Candidatus Dormiibacterota bacterium
GCGAACTGGAGCAGGGCAAAGCCGCCGATGCTCAGGGCGCCAAAGGTCAGCTCGCCGCCCAGTGCGGCAAACGTGCCCGCGATGCCGACCGCGCGCCGGTCGTCGACCGACTCGAAATGCGGGTCGATCGCGCCGGCCGAGACGCCGATGGAGACAAAGCCAAATCCCAGCCAGGTCGAGAGCATCGCGATCTGGATGACCTGCAGCGGGCCGTTGCCGGCGGTCGTCGCCACCACTGCGCTGATGGCGACCGCGAGCACGACCAGCGGCGACAGGGTGAACAGCACCTTGGCGCGGAGGATCTCCCAGGTGCTGATCGGCGCCATGCGCAGCAGCTGGAAACCTCGCCGCTCCCCCGGCACCGAGGCGGTGGCCACGGCCATGGCCAGGAACATGGAGATGAACGCGGACAGGAAGACGTCCGTCCAGAAGCGTCCGGCGCCCGCTGACGGCCGCACCAGAACGAAGGCGTAAGCGACGAGGAAGACCATCCCGGGCAGCAGGCGGCTGAGCCGGCGGATGTCGCGGCGATAAGCGAGCCAGTCCTTGCGCGCGATGGCCATCGCAGGTGACGTGGCGCCGGCGGCCTCCGGTCGCGCGACCTGCGCCGTCCGGACCTTGCGCTTCCACAGGGCCGGCGTGCTGCCCAACAGGCCGAGCCCGGCGAGCAGCGTGCGGCCGTAAAGCGCGGACGAGATGGCGGACAGCGCCACGGCGAGGATCAGAAATACCGCAGACCATGCGAGAGCGGCAGCCACATCGCCGGTGATCGTCGCGGTCAGCGCGTGCCCCGGCCACGCCGACGGCAGCCACTCGATCCGGCTGGCGACCGCCAGCAACCCGCTCACATTCGGCGGGCCGCGCCGCGGTACGACCGATCCCCGGATCGTCATGTTCCACAAGAGGTAGAGACCGCCGCCCGCCAGACCGGCCACAGCGACGGCCACGTCGCGCGCGATTCGCGACGGCACGAAGCGCAGCACGATCGCCATCAGCACCACCTGCAACGCGGTCACGCCGAGGACCTCCGCGAACAGCAGCAGGAGGGCGAGGGCGTAGTAGGCGATCGACGCACCGGAGCCGACGCCGACGCCGGCGATGAAGGCCAGCACCACACACGCGAGCAATGTGTTGGCGCGCATGGCGAGCAGAGCGCGGGCCACGAAGATGTCGCGCGTGCGGATCGGCGCCAGGACGAGCTGCAGCAGGTCGGCGCCGACGAAGAAGTTGCCGATCACGGTCGGAAAGCCGAGCACGAGCATCAGCACCGACAGCGCGGTGAACGCGCCGGCGAGCATCGCGTCGCGAGCGCCAGGCAGAAACGACGCCGCCGCAAGGCCGCCCGAGAAGACGAACCCGCCGAAGATCACGCTCAGCGCAAGGACGAAGACCACGAGCACTGCCGCGCGCCCGGCGCGGACCTTGGTCAGCCGGTTCCACCATGCGCGGAGCTCGGCGGCAAGGATGATCGCGACGGGCGAGCGGTTCACGCGCGGTCGGCGAGCAAACGCTCGATCAGGTCTTTCGACTCCGGGCCGGCGGTGAGGCGCAGGAACAGGTCCTCGAGGCTCGCCTGCGCGCTTCCGGCCTGCGCGCGCAGCTCATCCATCGTCCCGGTGGCGACGATGTGACCGCGGTCGATGATGGCCACGCGGTGGCACAGGGCCTGCGCCACCTCGAGGATGTGCGTCGACAGCAGGACCGTCGTGCCGCGGGCCGCGAGCTCCTCGAGCAGGTCCTTGACGAGTCGGGCCGAGCGTGGGTCGAGGCCGTTGGTCGGCTCGTCGAGAAGAAGGACGGGCGGATCACGGACCAGCAGCGACGCGAGGCCGATCTTCTGCTTCATGCCATGGCTGTAGCCGCCGATGAGTTCGCCGTCGCGGCCCGCCAGCTCGAAAAGCCCAAGCAGCCGTTCCACGCGCTGCTGCCTCTCTTGACCGCGCGGGATGCGGTACAGGTCGGCGACGTACGCCAGGAACTCGCGGCCGGTGAGGTGCGGGTGCACGAACGGCTCCTCGTCGAGATAGCCGAGGCGTGCTTTGGCATCGATCGGCTGCGCGAAAACGTCGTAGCCGTCGATCAGCGCCTGGCCGGACGTCGGCGCGATCAGACCGCAGAGCATGCGCAGGGTCGTGGTCTTGCCGGCGCCGTTCGCGCCGAGGAAGCCGAAGATCTCACCGCGCCCGACCTGAAAGCTGACACCGTCGACCGCGGCGACCACGCCGAAGCGCTTGACGAGCTGCCGGGCTTCGACCGCGATCATCGCCAGTGGCGGTCCAGCTCGGACGCGTACTTCGTGCCGAGCGAGTCGGCATGCGTCAGCAGCCAGTTGTCGAGGCGCAGGGTGCCGCGCGGGCGCTCGTGGGAGACCAGCAGCTCCTGCATGAGACCTTCCAGCTCCGGCTCGTTGAGCATCACGTCCTTGACGAAACGATTCAACAGGCTGACCGCCCGCAGCGCGTTCTTCGGCGTCATGTAGACGAACCGTGGATGCCGTCCGACGGCGATCGCGATCGACTCCACCATCTCGCTGTAGTAGATGATGTCGGGGCCCGCCGCGTCGACGGTCACGTTGTCCGTCTGCTCCGCGGCCCATGTGGCGATGGAGGCGACGTCCTCGCCGGCCACCGGCTGCAACCGGTAGTCGCCGCGCCCCGGAATCCCGAAGATGGGGAGCCGCCGCAGCAGCCAGGCGATGTTGTTGATCAGGATGTCGCCCGGGCCGAAGATCAGCGTCGGGCGGACGATCGCCCAGGGCAGGCCAGACTCGCGCACGGCCTTCTCGGCACGAGCCTTGCCCGCGTAGTAATCGAGGTTGGAGTCCGCGGAGGGATTGCTCACCGAGATGTGCACGACCTTGCGCATTCCGGCGTCGCGTGCCGCGCCGGCCAGAATCCTGGTGTTCGCGACCGCCTCGCCGAAGCGCGTCTTGCCGTGATGGAACCGCACCCAATACGTGTTGTAGAGGACGTCGCCGCCGCGCAGGCTCTCGACCAACGCGTCACGGTCGGCGAACTGCAGCGGCGCGACCTCAGCCTTGATGTCCTCGGCGCCGGTGCGGGTCGGGTGATTGGTGAGGGTCTTGAGGCGCTTCTCCTGCGCGAGCAGCCTGCGCGCGATGAACCGGCCGGTGAAGCTGTACGCGCCGGTGACGACGTCGAAGGGCCCTTCCTGCATCAAAACGGAAAGCGCGTCAGGTCATAGGCCGCGGACCCGGGCTGCACGTGGCCGCTGATGACGACGCGCGGCCGGTGGCGGACCGCCTCGGCGGGGTGAACCTCGGGCCGCAAGCCGTTGAAGATGGGGAAGCGGAGCGTTCCATCCGGCGACCATTCGGAGTAACGGATGCTGACCACGAGCTCGGGCCGCACCCAGTGCACCGGCCGCATCATGATCGGCGGCGGATCGAGAGGCGATTCATCGGTCGCGAGGTCGATCAACCGCTCGCGCAGCATGCGCGTCGCGTCCTCGTCGTAGCCGCCGCCGACGGCGCCGCACGGCAGCAGCCGGCCGTCTTCGTGGTAGCCGACGAGCAAGGAGTCGAACGGACTGTCCCCGGTCCAGCCGATGACGACGAAGTCATCCGACTTCACCGCCTTCACCTTCAGCCAGAACGGGCTGCGCTGGCCTGGAACGTATGGGCTTTGCTTGTGCTTGGCGAGGACGCCCTCGAGTCCTCGCTCGAGGCATGCCTCGAACAGCTCGACCCCGTCTTCCTCGATGTGGTCGGGGACGAACATGTGGCCACCCGCCTCGACGGCTTTGGCCAGCCGCGCGCGCCGGCGCACGACGGGCTGGCGCATGAGCGGCCGGCCTTCGAGGTAGAGCGCGTCGAAGGCCAGATATGCGGTCGGGATCTCGTCGCGCATGCGGGCGCCGCCACGGAGCCGCTCGCGCAGGCGCGTGTAGTCCGGCCGGCCTTCCTTGTCGGTGGCCACGAGCTCGCCGTCGATCACGCTGCCGGGTGGCACCCGCCTGGCCGCGGCGACCACCTCGGGCAGGTCCGCGGTCAGGTCGCTGAGGCCGCGGTCCTGCAGCCGCACTCCGCCGTCGGGATCGCGGAACAGGATGCAGCGCAGCCCGTCCCACTTGACCTCGAACAGGTACTCGGGCGAGCTGAACGGCGCCTCGGCGCTGGCGGCCTGCATCGGCCGCACCTCAGCGGGAAAGCTCTCCAGCTCGATCTGGAGCTGGGAATCGTCAGATGTGCGCCCTGCGCGCGCCCGGCGCTCCTGCAACCTGCCGACCAGATTACTCAGAGAAGGCCCTATCAGCCGTCGGGCGCTCGAGCTCGTAAGCCGAATGTGACCGTCGGCGCAACAGTGATGACCTGGCCGTCCTCACATCTGATGATCTGCCACCCGCCCTCGTGCACCATCCGGTGATGGCGCGAACAGAGGAGCACCAGGTTGCCCAGCGCGGTCTCCCCGCCGTCGATCCAGTGCACGAGGTGATGACCCTGGCACAGCGAGGCGGCTCGCTCGCATCCCGGCCACTGGCAGTGACCGTCTCGGGCGCGCAACGCTCGTCGAAGAGCACCCGACATGACCCGCTTGCTGCGTCCGACATCGATCGTCACAGAGTCCTGATTCAAGAGGACGCGCGTGACGCTGCAGTCGCAGGCCATGCGCTGGACACTGGCCGAAGAGATCGGAAGCGAGAACTCCATCTCACCCGCCGACGCTCCGGCCAGTCCCTTCAATGTCTCGAGCGTCGCCGTGACCTGCACGTTCACCGGCTTGCCGGCCGTAATCGCCTCGACGACCGCGTCGGCATTGCGCTGGGGGAGAAGACGGTGGTCGTGAGCGCCCGACTTCTGGGCCAGCGGCTCGAGGACCGCCCGCACCGCAGCGCCGCCGACCGGATCGAGGACGCCGTTGATGAGCAGGCAGCCATCCTCGCCGGTGCTCAGCGAGATGTGGTGGTTGAGCTCGTGCGCTGATTGCTCCTCGGCATATTTCCTGGCATCGATCGAGTGTCGGTAGTGCAGAGACTTGAAGTAGAGCTTGCCCGGCGTGTGCTCGAGCGCCAACCCGAGCAGCGTCCGCTCGTCGAAGACCTCGCCGACCGCCGCCGCCGTCCGCGCCATGACCGCGAGGTGGGCATACCCGATCTCGCCATCGCGCAGGTAATCGAGGCTCATCGGCAAGCGATGCAGGTGCTCTCCGACCTTGATCCGGTCGCCGGCGACCTTGTCGGTCAGGTGGCAGTTGAAGCGCAGCCAGTCTGTGGGGCTGTTGTAGCCCTCGTCCTCGAGGAAGCCGCTCTTGTCCAGCTCGGCGGCGAGCATCGACGCCTCGAGCTGCATGAGGGAGATCTGATGCTCGAGATAGACGAGCTCCTGAGCCAATTGCTGGACTGATTCAACGGGCTGAATCACACGACAAGCCTACCAAACGCATGTTTGGTTGTCAAGCAAAGATATACGCTAACAATCACGCCGAGGCGTCATCGAAGGCCAACCCAAACCCCACTCAGACTCCCTCTTCCCAGTCCCCAAACCAGCATGTTGGGGAACCGAGGCTCGTTAGGAAGCCTTCCGCCGCCTCGTCGCCGCCGCGGGCTTCTCCTTCTCGCCCTTGCCCGCGCGCTGCTTCTTGGCCTGCTCGACGGACTGGCGCAGCGCCTCCATGAGGTCCATGACCTTGGCCGGCTGGGGCGCCTCGGGCGCCTCGATGACCTCGCCCTCCATCTTGGCGTGGACGACCTTCATGACCGCCTCGCGGTAGTCGTCCTTGTAGCGGGAGGGGTCGAAGCTCTCCGCCAGGCTCTCGATGAGGGCTTTGGCCATCTCGAGCTCCTTGGGGTTGATCTTGACCTCGTCCTCCAGGCCTTTCAAGCCTTCGGTCGAGCGGATCTCGTCCGGCCAGTGAAGGGTGTTCATGATGATGCCCTTGCCGTTGGGGTGCAGAGCGGCGAGGTGCTCCTTGTCGCGCAGCGCGATCTTGGCGATCGCCGTCCGTCCCGTCGCTTTGAGCGCCTGGCGCAGCAGGTGGTACGGCTTCTTGCCCAGCTCTTCTGGCTCGACGTAGTAGGCGCTGTCGTAATAGAGGCCAGGCTCGATGTCGTCGGCGGGGACGAACTCGCTGATGTCGATGGCGTGCTGGGTCGGGAGCGGAAGGTTCTCCAGGTCTTTGTCGTCGATGATCACGTAGCGGTCCTTGCCGACCTCGTACCCCCGCTTGATCTCGCTGTACTGCACCTCGTGGTCACCCTCGGTGCACCAACGCTTGTAGGAGATCGGCGAGAGATGGTCGGGACAGAGCTGGCGAAACGAAACCTTCGACGTCGATTCGGTCGCGTTGTAGAGACGGATCGGGATCGAGACCATCCCGAACGAGACCACGCCTTTCCACATCGATCGCGGCATGGCGACGCAGTGTACCTCCTGTTCCGAGCGTTGGCTACCTTTCGTAAGTGGAACGCGCAGCTAGGCGCCGACGTCCCGCCTCTGCATCAAAAGTATCGAGATTCCAACTCCCGCGCACGCCAGCAGCGCCAGGAGCGCCACGTTGCGGCCTTCGACACCATTCGCGAGAGGGGAGTCGGCCAGCCTGAACGGCCCGATGCTCTGCACCCATCCCGGCAGCCCGAGCGCTCCTCCGACCTGATCGTCGAGGTAGCCCGCCAACACGAAGGCGATGAACAACGTCCCCGCCGCCCTGGGCGCCCACGACGTGAACACCAGGCCCGCCGCGCCGAGGACGAGCCCGAACAGCACCAGCACGAGGCCGGCGGCGGCCACATGCGCCGGGTCAAGGGCGAGGTTTGCCCAGCGTGACGTCAGGCCGGCCGCCAGGCCACTGAGGACGGCCACGACGCCGGCGATGAGCGCCAGCGCGGCCAGGCGTTCGAGCAGCAGCGCAGACCGCGAATACGGAGCGCTCAGCGCCGCTTCGAGCCGCCCCTCCCGGTCGTCGGCCGCCCATCGTCTGGTGAACGCGAACACCAGCGCCGCCAGCAGCAGCAACATGACCTCGAACCACGTCTGCCCGAGCACCTCTTCATAAACGACGACGATGTACTGAGGGAGGCCGGGCAAGATGCGCGGCAGCGCGAGCAATGACTGCATCGTCGTTTGAGTCGCGGCGACGAGCAGCACGGTGAGGACGGTTAAGCCGACGCACCACGAAGCCAGCACGATGCGCCGCGCGTACAGCTCGCGCGCCACCGGCGCTGCGAGGAATCCCCGCGTCCGTGACGGCTGGTATGTGCTGCGGCGCAACACCGGCGCCGCGATGCGACGGGTCGCGATGAGGACGGCGGCGCCGGTTCCGGCCGACGCGATCGCGAGCAACACGACGAAGCCGGCGACGTCGAAGCGGCCTCCTTCCGGGAGCGGCGCGGACAGGTCGTAGTAGCGGAACGGTGAGAGCCATCGCGCGGCCGCAAGGCCGGAAAAGATTCGGCTGAGGCTGTTGAGGAAGAAGAGCGACAGCAGCAGCCCGCCGGCGATCGCAGGTGCATTCGGTGCGACCTGCGCGACGCACAGGCATATCGCGTAGCACGCGACCGCCAGGGCGACCAGCAGCAGGCCCGCCGCCGCCAGGCCGAGGCCGCCGACCGACTCACCGCCTGACGCCACGCCGATGGCCGCGCCGGCGCACGCCGCGGCCGCCGCCACGATCGTCGAGACGGCGAAGGCCGACGCCCGCGCGAGGATGGGGATGGAGGTCGATGCGGTCGCCGACATCAGTGCCCAGGCGGCAAACAGAATCGCGAGCGGCTCGAAGGCGCGGAGCTCCAGATACCCGGCGACGGTCTCGGGGTGTATCGGGGCGGGGAAGAGCGCCGCGTTCGCCGTCGCCTCCAGCAACAGCGAATAGCCGAAGGCCGCCCGCTGGGCGAGCGTGTGGCCAGCCATCGGGAAGTACGCCAGCGACTGGAGAAGAGTGACGGCGAACCCAGCGACCGCGAAGGCCGCGGTCGTCCACCGCGCGTCTGTTAGGGCGCGCAGCGTCGCTTTCACGGCGGGAGTGCTTTGGGTGGGCGCTCCTCGAGCTCTTCCGGCAGCTCTTCGACCCTCGAGACTCGCGACAGCTTTCCCCTGCGCAGCACGGCGACGACGTCGCAATGACTCTTCACCT
>DASSLL010000018.1:0-38307 GCA_035689485.1 Candidatus Dormiibacterota bacterium
AGCACCTCGCGGTCCTGCCTGGAGTAGGACCCACCGCCTCGTTTGCCGCCGAGCAGCAGATGGCCGAGCAGCCGGTCCTCGTATCGCAGCGGCACGTCGATGCCTCCGTCACCCTTGATCGAGCCCCGGCTGTAGAGCGGAGCTGCGCTGCCGGCCGGCCCGAGGAAGAGGGCTGCGCCGCGTGCGCCGAAGGCCGTGACCGCCTGGTCGAGCAGGCGCCGCGCCACCCGATGAACGTCGATGACCGAGACCACCGCTTCGACCTCCGCGCTGAACTCACTCAACACCGTCGATGGACTGTGCTTGCCCATGCGGCGGTCCACCACTGCTTGCAGCCAGTTCTTGACGGGCGTGAAGCCGACGACGATCGCGAAGGCGGTGAGCACGTAGGCGGCGTCAGACCTCTGGCCGGTCGCGGTCAGGAACAGGCGCTGCAGAAGCGTGATCCCGGCGGTGTACGTCGCGGCCAGGATCGCGGTCATGCCGCCGTAGACGATCGTCCGATTGATGAGCACGTCGATGTCGTACAGGCGGTGATGAAGAATCGCGATCGCGATCGCCACGGGCAGCGCGAACGCGGCGAGGTTCACCGCGATCTCGAAATCGGTGCCTAGCTGCCATCCCGCGATCAGCGCCGCCGCGCCGCAGATCTCCGCCACGATCACGAACACGCCGGCGTACGCGAACCACTTGAGCTGAAGCCGCTTCTCGTCTCGCGCGTGACGAAAACGGTCGATCACGGATGTCACCGAGATCAAATACGCAAGCAGCATCAAGCCGAACCCGGCATCGATGATCACGTCCGACAAACCAGCGGGCATGACGATTCCCAGCGGGTTCCTGAACGACGAAGCGTCGACGAGGTCATTGACCTCCGACGGCACCTGGAGGAAGCGAGCACTTACGTCGTGCGGCGCGAAAGCCACGCCGATGGCGAAACAGAGCGTACCGGCCACCGCGAGCCAGTCGACTGCCCGCCACCTGGGCGGGACCCTGCCATCTGGGAAGCGGACGGTGATCAAAGGTATGAAGAGGCCCAGCAGCGGTGCCCATGCCCATGCGCCGAGCCAGAGCGCCACTCTGCCGAAGGGCCAGGAGCCTGAGTGGAGCACGAGAGCCATATAGCCGTAATCGACCGGACCGTAGAAGAGAACAGCCGCCAGGGAGGCGGCGGACATCAGCCATCCGACACTGTTGTGCGGCTCGCGGGCGGCGACCAGCGCCCCGAGTATCCCGGCGGCGACAAAAGTCGCGTAGAAGAGGATGTGCACCGAGAAGAGGCCGAGCCCCATGGTGAGCGCCACCGTGACCATCGACGCGAGCGCTCCGCCGAGGCCCAATCCCCAGGCCAGGATTCGCAGGTGGCGCTTTGTGCTCATGGCAGGCCGGCCAGACGTCGCGCCTGGGGTCGGCCCCGTCGCACAGCCTGCCTCGACCCGACGTAGAGGTATGCGCAGGCCGCGCCCGTGAGGAAGTTCTGGCCGAAGATCTCCCACAGGCTTGCCATCCTCAGGTAGAGGGGAAGAGAGGTCTGCGGGAGAAGCGGTATGAGGCCGCCGGCGACGAAGAGCATGGCGCCGGTCACGACCGCGACCAGGCTGGTTCGGAGCCGCAGCGCCAGCGTGAGCGGCAGCGCCGAAAGCGCCATCAGCAGCCCGCGGACCGGCTCGTACAGAAAGATCGTCTGCGCCGGCGGGACGGTGAGGCTGCCGGCGTGGGTCTCGTAGTAGGGCCGGGTGACGAAGGTGTAGTTCAGGCCGCCGATGATCAGGTACAGCACGACGTAGATCGCGGCGGCGGCGAGCAAACGCCACAGCCAGCCGGGCAGCGACCGGTTCGGCGCCGCCGGCCCGGCGATCCCGTCCTTTGTTCCGAGCAGTGCCGACGCCAGACCGGCGACCGCCACCGCCGCCACGAGCAGGCGGACCAGGTTGGCGGCCAACCACGATGGCGGCGCCGCGGCGGGAGCGAACAGGGTGCCTTCGACGGCGACCGCGGCCAGGTTCAGGAACACAAGAGCGAACCAGACGCCGAACCGCGCTCCGCGACTCACGGGCATCCAGCCGGTCACAACGACCATGCCGGCCGCGAGCGCCACGCCGCAAGCAGCCGTCAGAGCCGCGTTGGGCGAAAGAGCTCCAACGGGCAGCAACGCAATCGTCGTGTAGGCGCTCGAGATCGCCACCAGTGCGATCGCGGAGCGAAGCGATCGAAGGCGCATTACCGGCTAGCCGGAAGCGGTCACCGTCGCGTGTGTGCCGACCCCGTTGACGGTTACGTCATAACGGTCTTGCGCTGCAGTCCAGCCTGGCGTCTGCGGCGCGCCGTCGACGCCGGTCCCGATGCCGTCGGCGGTCACGCGGTACTCGGCTGTGGCGGGCAGCCGCAGAGTCAGCTGGATTCCGACACCGTCCGCGCTCATACGCACGACGCCCTGCGGTGAGCCCGCCGTGATCGTGACATTGCTTCCCGCTCCGTTGAGCGTGAACGACTGCATTCTCGCGTTCGACATGTCGATCGTGGCCGTAGTACCCGCCCCGTCGATGACGATGGTCCAGGCCACCGACGGGTTGAGGGTGAGGTCGATCACATCGCGCGCGCGGCCCCACGAGCTGATGAAGTTCGAGCTTCTCGTTATCCGGACCGCACCGTCGCCGTGCGAGACGGTCGGCGCCGAACCGTCATAGTCGATCTTCGCCTGGTAGAGCTGAGAGCCGATGTCGCGCCCGGTTATGGTGATGCGTTCTGCCGCGTCGTCGATCCGGACGGTTGCCGCGCTCTCACCCGCCAGCGGCGCCGTCGACTGAAGCCGCGCATACGAAGCCGTGCCGGTTGATGGCCCCGCCAGCGCGTACACAAACCCGCCCACCGCGATCGTGCCGGCGAGCACGAGTGTGACCACCGTGACGGACGGACCGCGCACGAGGTGGGGGACGAGGATCTGGATGCCGAGCACGACGAGCAGAAGCGGCCACAGCTGAAGCAGGCGCCAGCCTGTGTCCTCCGGCAGCGTGCCGAGGTTCGCCAGGAGGGTCAGCGCCCCGCCGGCGATCAGAAGGATCGGGAGCAGCACCGGGAAGGGGCGCCTTTCCGCGGCGATGTGGTTCTTCTGAGGCCAGGTTGCCTCCCGCGCCTCAGCGGCCGGCGGCGCCTTGTCCTCGACCTGCACAGGCATCCCCCTACCTCGTGCGACTACTGCCGGATCCGTATGTGATGCGGGACCTTGACCTGCTGGCCGCTGTCATTGGTGCAGCTCGTGACGGTTCCGTCTGGGTTGGCGGAGCACGTCAGCGTTCCACCGACGGCGAAGGACAGGAGCCCCACGGCGCTCAGCGTCACACCGACCCCGAGCAGCACACCGACGACGAGTGCGACAAAGCCCGTGATGATCACGCGAGGCAGGATGGACGGCGCGTGCGCGGGCGCCGGCCTGGCCAGAGTTGCCATCGCTCTACACCTCCCTGGGGACTGCGCCCGTGAGCGTGAGGAAGAACTTGAACGCCTTGTGGCCGCCGTCCGAGGTCGGACCGAACATCAGCGGGCAGCCGCCGGGTATCACGCTGATCCCGCGCTCCCGGCCGTACGCGGTCGCGTCGGCGGAAACGCTGCCCGCGCCGGGGCCGCGGTGCATCCAGACGTGCTTGATCCCGAGCTCCGCGCACTCGCGCATCGTGGCCGCGGCTCTGTCCGGTCGCGTGCCGATGACGACCGCCTCGACCCCGCCCGGGATGGATCTCAGGTCGTGATACGCCCTGTCGCCTTCCACCTGGTCGGCGTTCGGGTTGACCGCGAAGACGTCATAGCCGCGCTCCTTCAAGCGCTTGTAAACGGTGTTGCTGCCGTGATCGCTGGGGTGTCGCGAAACACCCGTGACCGCGATTCGTTTGCTCGCGAGGAACTCGGCGGCCGCCTGTGCGATCGGTTTCGTCCGGGTCGCGGTTTGCATCTGATCTAACCTCCTTGTCTTTTCTTGCGCCTACCGGAGCCTGGAAGCGGTTTGGCGCCGATCGATCTGCAGAATCAGACCCTGTCCGAATGCGGCCAGGCTCATGCCGACCACGAGGTGCAGCACCTGGATCGTCCAGTGCAGGTCACCCTCGACCAACCTGTCCTGCGTCAACCCGAAGATCGGGACCAGGACGCTCCACGCGACCGCAAGGGTGATGAGCGGCCGCGAGACCCCGGCCATGAACGCCATCGCCGCTATCACCCAGAGGGCGAGCACGAGCGCCGATCCGACCACGACGTGGAGCGGAATCAGCTGGTCGCCGCTGCCGGTCCAGATGATCACGCCCAGGACGAGGAGGGCGGCGGCCGACGCGAAAAGGACGAGCCGCGCCACGACGATGGCCGGCTTGAGCACCCGAGCAGAGAGGGCCGGGGCCGAAGAGATTGTCGTGCTGCGCATGCCGGTCACGATGCAGCCCGGCCGAGGCCGGTTCACCCGGAAAACTACTTAGATCGGTACTGAAATTCGTCCCGTGCCGTCGCGCGCGGCTGCCCAGCTCGCGATCTGAGTCCGGGAGTTGAAGCCGAGCTTGTTGAGGATGTTGAGAATGTGAGATTCGGCCGTCCGCTCGGACACCACCAGCCTGGCCGCGATCTGCTTGTTGCTCAGGCCCTCAGCCACCAGGCCCACGATCTCCTTCTCTCTGCGGGTCAGCTCGAGCGTCTGTCTGCCGGTCGCCTCTGCCCGCCTGTGCTTCGGCGGCTGGGACACGCCCGTGGCCAGAGCGACGGCCTCATCGACCGTCATGGCCCGGCCCCGAGAGAAGGCTGCGTCGAATTGGCCCTGCCCGAGCGCATCCGCGGCGATGCGGACCGATTCGCCGTGCTGCGGTTGGTTGATCGATTGTGCCGGCAGCCTGCTCCGGTCGCGCACACGTTGAGCGCAGCCGAGAAGGGTGGCCGCTCGCAGGGGTGCGTTGCCCTGCGCCGCCATCCAGGCAAGCGTCTCGAGCAGATACGTAAGCCCCACACGATCATCCAGCCGGTGGCTGCAACTGGCGCCCTCCTTTGCCTCGGCCTCAGCTCGCTGCCGGTCGGACCGCATCCACCGAGCCTGGGACAGGAAGTTGAGGGCGTAGGCACGCTCCCACAGCTCCCCGCACTCCTTGCTGATCGCCACCGCTTGTTCGCCATGGTCGATTGCGCGGTCGAGCTCACCTGTGGTCAGGGCGAACAGGCACTGGCCTAGCTGGCCCATCAGCTGAACGGGCTTGAGCTCCATCAGCCGCGCCAGCGCGACAGCTGCCTCGGCCAGTTCCGCTGCCCCGTTGACGTCGCCGCCGACGGACCTGGAAAGCGCCAACCACAGCGACGCCGCGGCGACCATCTCCGCATCCTTGACCTGCTTTCCGATCCGAAGCGCTTCGCGGCTGAGCTCGCCTGCGCCGGCGTAGTCGTTCAGCGCCGAGGCGAGCGTGGCGCAGACCCATAGGAGGCGGGCCTGCGCGAGGGAATCTTTCGGCGCCAGCTCGATGAGCGAGGCGATCGTGCTCTGCACCTCCCTCCAGGGACCGCGACAGAACCAGTAGGCCATCAGGTTCTTGGCCAACTCGGCCGCCGCGTCCACCTCGTCGGGCTGGCCGACACAGAACTGCAGGGCCGCCCACAGGTTGTCCCGCTCGAGATACACGCGGTTGAAGACTTGCGGTTGCCTATCGTCCCAGGCCCCCGCCGCCCGCGCCAGCGAGCAGATCCAGGCGAAATGCCGCCGCCGGATGGTCGCCTCCTCGCCGAGCTCGCGCAATCGCAGAAGGCCGTACTGGCGCAGCGTCTCCAGGAGCCGGTAACGCGGGGGGCCATCGACACCGGTCTCGCGCGCCAGGATCGATTTCTCGACCAGCCCGCTGATCAGGTCCACGACCTGGTGCGCGTGAATCCGTCCATCGGAGCAGACCTCGATCGCGGCTTGCTCGTCGAAGCCGCCGGCAAAGACCGACAACCGCGCCCAGAGCACGCGCTCGGCGTCGCTCAGCAGACCGTAGCTCCAGCTGATCGTGGCTTGCAGCGTCTGATGCCGGGACTCCGCGTCGCCTCTGTCTGTCGCCGAGATCTCGGACATCACCTTCAAATTGAGCTGCTCCAGGCTCAGCGATCCGAGGCGGACCGCCGCAAGCTCGAGGGCCAGCGGCATGCCGTCAAGATGCCGGCACAGTTCGACGACGGCAGCCGCGTTGAGCGCGTCGAGCGCGAAGGTGGGAAGAACCAGAGCGGCACGTTCGCTGAGCAGCCTCACCGCGTCGGATTCGAGGAGCCGCTCGACGGCGGGCTCCTCATCGTCCTCGGGCAGCGTCAGCGGCGGCACGAGCATGCGTGCCTCGCCGGAGATGCCGAGCGGCTGTCGGCTCGTCGTCAGGATGCGAATCGCGGGGCACGCCTCCAGGAGCGCCTGTGCCAGTACGGCACAGCTGTCGAGGAGGTGCTCGCAGTTGTCGAGGATGAGCAGCAGGTGCCGAGGCTCGAGATAGTCGGCGAGATTCGTCAGTGACCAGCCGGTCGACAGGTCGTTCACACCCAGCGCATCGAAGACCGCCTGCGGAACGAGCAAAGGGTCCTGGATCCTTGCGAGCTCGATCACCCAGACTCCGTCTGGGAAAGCGCGCGCCATCTCCGCGGCGGCTCGGACCGCCAGGCGCGTCTTGCCCACTCCTCCAGGTCCGGAGAGAGTCACCAGCCGCGAGACGCCCAGGCGCTTTTTGACTTCGGCCAGCTCGCTCCGGCGCCCGACGAAGCTGGTCAGTTCCGCCGGCACATTGTGGAGGCCGCGAGGTGGGGGCATCATGCGGACGCTAGGCACGGCGGTTGAATCCTTAGTAGGGCCGAAAGACCCTGCCAGAGGGGGCCTTTCGGCGCCCTTCGTCCCCATTCGAAATTCAGTACTGGCGTGCGTATTTCTCCGGGTGGTTTCGGGGTTGGTCGCGCCTACGGTTCGCGTTGAAGTGCGCAAACCAACCACCTACCTGGTCGAGTGCAACCTGCCGGTACCGAGCGAGAAGCACCGGCGGGCGCTGCAGCGGGCGGTCCAGGACGCAAGCACGAGGCTCACGGCCTCCGGCTCGCCCGTTCGCTATCTGGGCAGCCTGTTCGTCCCCGCCCGGTCCCGGTGCTTTTCCATCTTCGAGGCCGTGTCCATCGACGCGGTGCGGGCGGTCAACGAAGCTGCGCTGGTCCCGTACATCGCCATCAATGAGGCCATCGACCTACGGACCGGCGCGACCGACGCCGAGCAGGAAGAGGACGGCCAGCACGCTGCTGCCGCGAGGAGGACCTCTCGATGACCGCGCAAAGCATCGAACGACGATCGCCGGCGCGGCCGGTCGAGGGCATGGGAATTGCGCTGGGCGCGGGCCTCTTGTTCGGGGCCCTGATCTCGCTGGCGGCGTTTCTGCTCGCCCGATACGGCCCTACGGGGGGCGACTGGTCGTTCCGGGGCAACGGTGCGCTGGCCGCCTATGCGCTGGTGCCGGCGCTGCTGGCGGCAGGTTGGACGGCGGTGGCGCTGCATCACCGTCGCCGTCCGTGGATCGCGCTCGCATCGGGCGCGGGGCTCGTCGGGATGGCTGTCGCGGCTGTCGATGCGGCTCTCCTGCCCTTCTTCGGACCTGGTGCCGATCAGACCCTCGGTCCGATCGTCCTCGTCGCGCTGGTCACCTGGACGGCGGTCGCCCCGGCATTGGCTCTGCGGCTTCCGAGCGGGTCACAGGGTGCGCCCACGTCCACCGCATGGTCGGCCGGCGCTGCGTTTCTCTGGGCGGCAGGACTCATCGGCGGCCTGCTCCTGGTCGGGCTGATCTTCCCGGCCGGGTCTTGACGCAGGTGAGAATCGTGCAACCCGCCTTGCCGCCGATCCTTTTCGTGCCTGGACTCTTTCACGGCGCCTGGTGCTACGAGGAGCACTTCGTGCCGTGGTTTCGTGCGCGCGGCTACACGGTGGAAGCGGTCAGGTTCCGGCGCGACGGCCAGCACCATGCGCCAGGCCTCCGGACCATGAGCATCAAGGATTTCGCGGCCGACCTGGGCGCCGCGGCTGCGCGCATGCCATCACCGCCCGTGCTGGTCGGGCATTCGATGGGTGGTTTCACGATCCAGAAGTACCTCGAGGACCACGACGCGGCTGCGGTCGTGCTGCTGGCGTCCGCACCGCCGTACGGCATCCTCACCGCCGCCTTGCGCGAAGGCGCCAGGCACCCGGCGCGCATGCTCGCCGCGGTCGCGACGCTCAGCGTCTACGGCCTGATCAAGACGCCTGACCGGGCGCGCGCTCTCTTCTTCAGTGACGGGCTGGCCGAGGAGCTTGTCCGAAAGTACCAGGCGGAGATGACGGACGATTCCTTCCGGGTCTTCCTCGAGCTCATGGGCTTCATCCGGCCGGATGTGAAAAGGATCAAGGCCAGAGCCATCCCGATGCTGGCCCTGCGCGGCGATGAGGACAGAAGCATCACCTGGGCCTACGTAGCCGACACCGCGAGGATCTACGGCGCCGAGATCCAACGCTTCCCCGGACAGGCCCACAACCTGATGCTGGAGCCGGAGTGGGAGAAGGTCGCCGAGCAGATCGACGTCTTCGTGCGTGCCAAAGCGCCGGCGAAGGCGGCGGCGTGAGGTCGAAAGGGCACTCACAGATGGCAAAACAAGGAGGCGAGACATGAACGGACTCGAAGTCAGTGCACACGCCAGGGTGCGCGAGGGAAAGCTGGACGGGTTCAAGGCGACCGTGGCTGAGTTCATCAGGCAGACGAAGGAGAAGGACACGCGAACCCTCAGGTTCGACTGGTTCCTCAGCTCCGATCAGACCGAGAGCGAGCTTCGCGAGGAGTATGTGGACGCACAGGGATTCATCGAACACAAGATGCACACCGCCGACATCACACAGGTCATGTTCGCGCAGTTCGCGACGGATCACCGCGTCGCAATGTTTGGCGATCCGCCTCCGATGCTCGTCGAGAAGGTGGAAGCGACTCCGATGGGCAAGACGGTGACCTGGTTCCGGTTCCTACAGGGGTTGGAAGCCGAGCCCACCTTCTACTCGGGCAAGCCAAGCTCGACCGTGAGGCCGGGACTGGAGCTGAGCGCCCACATGACTGTGCGGCCAAACCAAATTGATGGCTTCAGAAAGCAGGTCGCCGAGATGCTACGGCTGACGCGAGAGAAGGACACCCGCACCCTGAGATACGACTGGTTCCTCAGCAAGGATGGCAGCGAATGTGAGGTTCGCGAGGCGTATGTCGACGCCGAGGGACTGATCGAGCACAACGCCAACATCTCCACGGCACGTGATGGCCTGTTCGCGCAATTTGCCGACAACCACTTCATGACGGCCTATGGCGAGCCGACCCCGCGGCTACTCGACCTCGTCGAGGCTACGCAGATGGAACAGCACTTCAAATGGTTCTCCCGGCTCGGAGGACTCGACCATCCTGCAACGGCAATATCGCCGCCGCAGGCAGAGCCGGCCGTTCTCGGCTGATCGGAGCGCGCACCCTCGCAACAAGAAAGGAGATGAATGTCATGAGCCAGCCGGCGACCCTAACGGAGAAGATCGATCTGAAAGGCGGCCACCTCGTCGAGAAGGTCAAGGAGCTGGTCCACGAAGGCAACGTGCGCCGGATCATCATCAAGGCGCCCGACGGCGAGACGGTCATGGAATTGCCCGTGACCGTAGGTGTGGCGGGCTTGCTCGCGGCGCCGAAATGGGCTGCCCTGGGCGCCTTCGCGGCGATCGCGGCGGACTACACGATCGAAGTCGAGAGGAAGAATCCGGAAGCGGTCGCGCAGACGGCTTAGTCCGTGAGCAACCTGATCGCCGCACGCGGCATGCCGGCCACAGCCGAGCCTTCGGTCGAGGAAGCGCGCCGGCTCCCGAGGCAGCTGCCGGCGCTGCAGCTGGTCGCGCTGGGTCTGGCGCCGGGCGCGGCCGGCGCGGTCGTGTACGTGGCGCTGGCGGCGGCCGTGACCGCCGCCGGCTACCCCCCGATCGCCGCCCTCCTGATCGCGATCGTGATCGCCATCGTCCCAATCGAGGTCGGGGCGCTGGTCGTCGCACGGCGCGTCTCACGCCCACGCGCCGAGCCGCTGATCCCGTACAGGCGCAAAACCCCGTGGCGAACCGTCGCGTGGCTCGTGCCGCTGCTGCTTCTCGCCGCCGTCGCCGGCAGCGTCGCCCTGACCCCCGTCGATGGGGTTCTGCAGACCTACGTGTTCGGCGGACTCCCTGGATGGTTCAAGAACCCGCTCGATGTCAACGCCGTCGGCGCCTACTCAAGGTCTGCATGGATCACGACGCTGGCCGTCTACATGGTCCTGAACGGGGTTGCCGGTCCGATCGTCGAGGAGCTCTACTTTCGCGGTTGGCTTCTGCCTCGGATGGAGCGCTATGGGCGCTGGGCTCCGCTCTTCAACGCCTGCCTCTTCAGCCTCTATCACTTCTGGATGCCATGGGGTTTCCTCTCACGAGTCGCGGCTGTGGCGCCCTACATCTACGCGGTCCGCTGGCGTCGCAACATCTACATCGGCATCGCCGTGCACATCCTGCTGAACTGCATCGGCGGGCTGCTGGTGGTGGCTCAGATCGCGTCTCGTCTTTAAGCGATCGATTCGAGCGCGGACGCCAGCCGCCTGACCGATTCTCGAAGCTCATCGTGGTTCGCTGCGCAGCCAAAGCTCAATCGCACATGTCCAGACGGTGGTTCGGTCGCAAAGAACGATCGCCCGGCGCCCACCAGAACGCCATGCTCGCGGGCCGCGTCGGCGAGGAGCGCGTCGTCGACGGCGCCGGGAAGACTGACCCACAGGTGCATGCCCCCTCGTGGCGATCGCGGCACGGTCAGAGCGGGAGCCAGCTTGGCGAGCGCCTCCAGCACCACCCCACGGCGCTCGTGCAGCGACCGGCTCACGTCGACGACGTGGCGCGCCCAGCCGGGTGAGCCCACCAGCTCGAGCGCCGTTTCCTGCGTGAGCCTGTTGACGAAGAGATCGTCGACGATGCGAATCGAGCGCAGACGGTCGGCCACCGGGCCGCGCGCGACAAGCGCGCCCAGGCGCAGGCTCGGCGACGCGGGTTTGGTCAGCGATGAGATGTACACGACCCGCCCCTGGCCGTCCATCGAGATGAGCGTGGGGGGATTCGTCCTTTCGTACCCCAGCCACCTCGCCCAGTCGTCCTCGATGACAAAGGCGCCGGCGCGGGCGGCGACCTCCAGGATTTCGCGCCGGCGTGCGACCGGCATGACGATGCCTGTCGGATTGTGGTGGGTCGGCTGGAGGTAGACCGCCCTCGAGCCGGTCGTCTCGAACGCATCCTCCAGGAGCGCCGGAATGATCCCGTCGTCGTCCAGAGGCACCGGGACGACGCGGATGCCGGCTGCGCGTGCGATCGCGAGCGCTCCCGGATAGGTGGGACCCTCGACTAGAAGCGTCGCGCCCGGCGCGACCAGCGCGCGCAACGATCCCGAGATCGCGGACTGCCCACCGTTGCAGACGATGACGTCGGCCGCTGTGAAGGCGGGCCCGTGGTGGCTCGCAAACCAATCCCGCAGACCGGAGATCCCACGCGGGTCAGGGGCTTCCCAGGTTTCCGATCGCCGCGTCGCGCGGTGGCCGGCGATCGACAACGCGCGAATCGGCATGAGGGACGGATGGAGGTATCCGCCGGCGAGCGACAGCGCGCCTCGGGGGTTGACCTCCAGGTAGGTCTGCAGGGCGCGCGCGTCGATGGCACGGTCGCCCAACGCGACGCTCTGCCACGACGCGTCAAAGGATCGGGCTTCGCCGACCGGTCCGCGGTCTGCGACGAACGTCCCCGATCCCGGCAGGGTGGTGATCGACCCCTCGGCGCTGAGGGTCGCCAGCGCCCGTGACACGGTGACGGGACTGACGCGGTAGCTGTTGGCGATCTCTCGGGTCGACGGGAACCGGGCGCCCGGGGTCATCTGGTGCGCGCGCGACCGCAGGGCGACCGTGAGGGACCTGACACTGTTATCGCTCACTGGTGATCTGACGATATCACTTGCAAGGGATCCCTGATTGCGGTAGCCTGCGTTGTGAGCACCTCGAGTATCGGTACCGTCAGAATATCGATACCGGTATCGGGCTTCATCCTGGGTGCGGTCGCGGTGGTGATGTTCTCCGGCACCGTGCCCGCCACACGCATCGCGGTGCAGACGATCGATCCGATCGTCGTCGGCGTCGGGCGCTCCGTGCTCGGAGCGCTGATCGCGATCGGGTACCTCATCGCCGTTCGCGCCCCCTGGCCGACCCGGCGTCAGTGGCCGGCGATCGTCGTGATCGCCGCCGGTGCGGCGGTCGGGTTCGGCTGGCTCAGCGCGGAAGCCCTCAAGACGGTGAGCGCCAGCCACGGCTCGGTCGTCGTCGGCGTCCTGCCCATGCTGACCGCGGTCTTCGGCACGCTCCGCACCGGCGCGAGGCCGAGACCGCTGTTCTGGATCGCCACTGCCGCGGGGACCGCCGTCGTGGTCGCCTACGCCGCGTCGAGCTCGCGCACGGGAGCCATCGGCGTCGGCGACCTGTACCTGTTCGGCGCTCTGGCCGGCGCGGCGGCCGCCTACGCCGAAGGTGGACGCCTGGCGCGAACTATGCCCGGCGGTCAGGTGATCGCGTGGGGCCTCGTCGCCGCCCTTCCGGTCTCGATCCCGCTTTCCGCGATGGCATTGCGTAGCTCGCCCTTCGAGCCGAGCGTCGCATCGCTGGCGGCTGTCGTCTACATGGCGATCTTCTCCGTCTTCGTCGGCATGGTCCTGTGGTACCGGGCCATGGGCGTGGCCGGCGTGCCGCGAGTCAGCTCGATCCAGCTGGCTCAGCCGCTGCTGTCGGTTGTCTGGTCCTGGCTCCTCATCGGCGAGCCGCTGCGGCCGGAGACGATCGGTGCGGCGATCCTCGTCCTGGTGTGCGTCGCGACCGCGCAGCGCGCACGAATCTCGCAGACGCCGTCTCCCGTCAAGCGGTAAGCACCCGGCGCAGCCGCCAGACAGCCAGTCCCACCATGACGACGGCGTAGGCGCCGAGGATGCCGAGCTGGGGAAGGATGGCGCCCAGTCCAACGCCATTGCCCACGAGCTGCAGGAAAGCGTCGTTGGCCCACGCGTGCGGCGTGACATGCGCGATCGTCTGCATGGTCTGCGGAAAAACCTGCGCCGGCACCATCGAACCGCCGAGCGCGGCGAGTCCAAGTCCCAGGAGCAGAGCGATGCCTGCCGCCTGCTGCTCATTGCGCACCAGCGACCCGAGCAGGATGCCGGCCGCGGCCGACACCAGGCCGTAGACGAGGATCACTGCGGCGACCCCGGCCGGCTGGCCCCACGTCACGCCGAACAGCAGCGCCGAGCCGAACACGATGACGATCGCCTGCACGACCGCGATCACGAGGCGGCTCAGCACCTCGCCCGCGACGACGGTCCACGCCGAGGTCGGCGTGGCCAGCATTCGTCGCGATATACCAAGCCGGCGGCTTTGCATGAGTCCCAGGGCGCCGGCCATCAGCGCCATGAAGAACACGAACAGGTCGAGCTGCGTCCATGCGCCCTGGTCGAATTCCGTGATCAGCCGCGAGAACATGGCAGTTCCCGCCGTCGATTCGCTGACCGTGATCGCCGCAACGTGACCCGACACGGCATTGGCGGCGGCGACTCCACCGCTGAACGAGGTCGCCGCGCCCTCGGTGACGGCAAACTGCGCGGCGCCAAGCACGGCGTTCTCGCGGGCGACGGCACCGTTCACGTTCTCGGCCAGCTGATGCGCGTACCGGCCGGGCCAGGCGATGAAGGTCACGGTCGCCGTCCGGCCGGCGGCGACCGTCGCGTCGAAGTCCGACGGAACGATGACGCCGGCGTCGAGGGTCGCGCGCTCGACCTGGAGGCGAAGGCTCGACGCATCGCCGACGGACACCGTGGTCATGCCCCCGACCCGGCCGAGCTCGGCCACCAGCGCGCGTCCGAGCGGCCCTGATCCGGAGTAGACCACACCCACACGAGGCACCGAGGACGAGCCGAACGTGATGCCGAGGATCAGGATCAGGAGCAGCGGGAAGACGAAGCTCAGGAAGAAGTTGCTGCGGACGCGGTACGTCCGTCGCAGGTTGGTGGTGACGATCACGAGGACCTTGGCCATCAGATTTCCGCGAGCCTCCGGAGCCGGAACACGCCCACGGCCCCGGCCACGACTGCGAAGGCCAGCATCGCCAGCGCCGGTAGGGTGACGGCGGAAAGATCACCGCCGCGGAGGTCGCCGAGCCCGCGCAGGAACCACGCCTGCGGGGCGATGAACGTGAGCGTGGAGACGATGCCCGGCGCCTGCGAGACCGGAAAGAAGGTGCCTCCGAGCAGCCCGAGCACGACGGACACGACTGTCTGCGCGTTGCCGGCCTGCTCCGCGTCGCGTGCGAAGCCGGCGATGACGGCCGTGATGCCCGTCGCCGCCAGCACCGCGGCCACGATCAGGATGGCGACACCCGCCGGATTGCCCCACTTTGCGCCGAACAGAAGGCTCGTCGCCACGACGAGCACGCCCATGCTGATGATCCCGACCAGAAAGCTCGTCAGCAGCTTGCCGGCCAGGACCGCGGTACGGCCTATCGGCGCCACCAGCAGCCGCGCCAGCGTTCCGTCGTTGCGCTCCTCGAGCAGGCTCGTCACGCCGAACTGGACGCTGAAGAACACGAAGAAGACCGCCATCCCGGCGGCGTAGAAGGACTTCGCGTCGAGCTGCTTGGCCTGGCTCGAGACGTCCTGAACGACGACCGCCGCCTGGGCGGAGGCCGCCTTCGAGGCGAGGGTGTTCAGCTCCTCCGGCGTCAGCGCCGAGGGGTCGCCGCCGGCCGCCGTCGCCACCGCGATGCGTACCCGGTTCAGCTCGGCCACGTAGCCGCCGACGATGGAGCGAGCGATCGCGGCCGACACAGGCGAGTCGACGTTGCCGATGACCTGCATCGCCGCCGGCGCCCCGCTCTGCACGGCCTGCGTGAAGTTCGGTGGGATGACGATGAGCGCGTACAGCTTGCCGCGTTTGACCAGGCCGGTCGCCGTGTCCACCGACGCCTCGGAGTGCAGCGAAACTATGCCGGCCTTCTCCACCTCACCGAGCACCTGCTGCACGAACGCCTGTGCAACCGCGCCTCCGTCCTCGTCGACATAGCCGAGCGGGATGGCCTTCGTGTCGCCTGTCGCCCCGCCGAGGATGGCGCTGAAGATGAAGGCGAGGACGAGCGGCACGACCACCGCGATCAAGATGGCCGTTCGGTCGCGGAGGCGCTCCTTGAGGTCCTTGGTCGCGATCAGGAACGCGGCCCGCACGGCGCGTTCAGTCCCGGAGGGCGCGGCCGGTGAGGTGCAGGAAGACCGCCTCGAGGTCCGGCTCGGAAACCTCCACCGACCTGACGCCGACTCCTGTCGCCGCCGCCTCCTGCAGGATGGCCGGCAGATGCGCGCGGGCGCCGTCGACGACGAGCACGACGCTGCCGTCCGACGCGTCCGCCTGCTTGATCCACGGCTGGCTGCGGAGCGCGTCCGTCGCACGGCCGAGGTCGCCTGTCGCCGACAGCGTCACCCGGTCGCGCTCGCCGACCACTCCGACGAGCTCCTGGCGGGAGCCTTCGGCGATCAGCTTTCCGTGGTCGATGATGCCGATCCGGTCGCACAGCCGCTCGGCCTCTTCCATGTAGTGCGTCGTGTAGAGGACGGCCATGCCCTCGGTCGAAAGCTGGTCGACGCTTTCGAGGATGGCGTTGCGGCTCTGCGGGTCCACGCCGACGGTCGGCTCGTCGAGGATGAGCAGCGCCGGCCGGTTGAGGAGGCCGATGCCGATGTTGAGCCGGCGTTTCATGCCGCCCGAGTAGTGCTTCGTCCTGTCGCGCGCGCGGTCGGCCAGCCCGATGGTCTCCAGCACCTCGTCGGTCCGGCGGCCTGCCTCGCGTGCCGGCATGCCATAGAGCCGTGCGAAAAAGACAAGATTTTCGCGCGCGCTCAGGTCGGGGTAGATGGCGACGTCCTGCGGCACGTAGCCGATCAAAGCCTTGGCGTCGGTGGTGGTCGTGGTCATCCGGCGGCCCGCGACCATCACCTCGCCGGCGTCGGGACTGAGCAGGCCGGCGATCATCGAGATGGTCGTCGTCTTGCCCGCGCCGTTCGGGCCGAGGAGCCCGTAAGTCTCCGCGGCGTCGACGTGGAAGCTGACTCCGTCGACGGCGTGGATGGCCCCGAAACGCTTGCTCAGGCCGGAGACGACGAGCGGAGGGGCGCCCATCGGCGCAAGGCTATCCAGGCACGGCTCGCCCGGCAAATTGCCGTTCGGCCCGGCAGGTGAGGGCCGCTTGTCATCGTCCCCCGGTGGCTGACGCCGCCTGGTGCGGTTCAGGCTGATGTCGGCAGCGCTTGCTTCCAGATCGGCAGCGTGAACCAAAAGCGAGAACCCTGGCCCGGCCGTGACTCGACACCCATGCGACCGCCCTGCAGCTCCGCCAGTTTGCGCGCGATCGAGAGGCCGAGGCCCGATCCGCCGTAGGTGCGCGAGATGTCGTCGTTCGCCTGGCGAAACTCCTCGAAGATCCGCTCCCGCGAGTCCGCCGAGATTCCGATTCCCGTGTCGATGACAGAAATCTCGGCCATGCCTTCCAGGCGCGCGCTCGTGATGGTGACGGAGCCCGACGGCGTGAACTTGATCGCGTTCGAGACGAGGTTGGTGAGGATCTCGCGCAGCCGGCCGGGGTCGGCCATGACGACCGGCGTGGCGGGTGAAAGGTCGGCCGTGAGCTTCAACGCTTTTGCTTCGGCGATCTGCAGCATGGTCTGGATGACGTCGTCCACGACCTGCTGAAGGTCGACGTCGCGGATTGCGACCTGGAGCTTGCCGGCCTCGATCTTGGAGAGGTCGAGAATCTCGTTGACGAGCTCGAGCAGCACGATGCCGCTCTTGTGAATCTGCGTGACATCCTCCTTCTGCTCCGGCTGAAGCTCCCCGTCCATGCCGCCGAGCAGCACCTCGCAGAAGCCGATGATGGCGGTCAGCGGCGTGCGCAGCTGGTGGCTCATCTTGGCCAGGAACTCAGACTTGAACTGGCTGGCGCGTGCGAGCTGCGTGTTGGTTTCACGCAACTGGGTGTCGTACGCGTTGGCGAGACGCACCAGGCTCGCGTCGGCGTTGTCGTTGATCACGTGGACGACCTCGCTGAGCACCCCGTACGGCGTGCCGAGGCGGGCGGCCTCCTCGCGGGCGACCTCGATCAGCACCCGTCGCCAGTGATGGTGACCGCGCGTCGTCTCGACCAGCGGCACCCCTTCCCGTGCCGCCGCCGCCCCGCTGCGTGTGATGTATTCGAGCTCGTCCTTGTCAGCCAGCTGCTCGCTGACCAGCCAGCGGGCGACCATCAGCGTGCCGACGACGCTTCGGCCCCAGCGGTAGTCGAGGTATGCGCTGCTGGCCGGCGGCGCCGGCTGGTGGCGGTAGAGGAGGGCGATCGTCCGCGCGTAAATCTCCTCGGATCGTTGACCGATCGCCATCCCGAGCTCGGCGAGCTGAGCCCGGCGCGCGGCCGTGTCGTCGGCTGTCTGCATTGAAGTTGAGGGCAGCGATCGTATCGCGACCGCCGTGGGTATGAGCCCTCCTGGAGGACGTTTCTTCAAATAGAAACTCTGAAAAGGAGAGGTACAAGCATGGCCACAGAACGTCAGAAAGCAGCCGCCAGGCGGAACATCAAGAAAGCGCAGAAAGCATCGGCGTCACGCCGGCGGGCGGGCAAGTCGCCCAAGCGCGGCCAGCACCCGATGAGCTCCCACGCGGAGCACAAGGTGCCCTCGTCGAAATTCGCATTTCCCAAGGAGCGGAAAGAGCCGCTCACGGACGCCAGGCACGTCCGCAACGCGATCGCGCGCTTCAACCAGGTCGAGGACGTCAGCAACTCGGAGCGCGACGCCGCCTGGCGCCGCATCAGGTCCGCGGCCAAGAAATACGGGATCGAGATCTCGCACAAACCGAAATCCAGGTCGCGCTGAGCTCACCTTCCGACCCGGTCCGGCGCGAAGACCTGCAGCGAGCGGTGGGGCGACGGCTCGACCCACCGCTCATGGTCGGCTGCGGTGCTCGAGGGCAAGGCGCCGATGGGTGAGGCGCCGTGCTTCGCTCACTTCCTCGACGACGAGGGCCGCATGCCCGAGCCACCGACGATCAAGGTGCGCAGGGTGTACGACCGGCCGGCGGGCGAGCACGAGTCGCGCGTCCTGGTCGACAGGCTGTGGCCGCGCGGCGTGAGCAAGGAGACGCTCCGCCTCGATCGGTGGGCCCGCGACCTTGCGCCGTCCACCTCCCTGCGGCAGTGGTTCGGTCACGACCCGAGGAGATGGGGCGAGTTCCAGGTCCGGTACAAGCAAGAGCTGGCGGAGAAGACGTCCGAGCTCAAAGAGCTCGCCCAGCTCGCGCGCGAGCGTCCGCTGGTACTTCTATTCGCTGCGCGAGACCGCGAGCACAATCAAGCGGCCGTGCTCAAGGACGTGCTGGAAGAGGGCATCCGCAACTCCTGACGGCTGACCGACCCGCTGGATCAGCTCGTCATTCTCCGACCGATTCAGGAAAGCCCCACGCGGGCGCTGGTTCTAAGCCGGCGCCAGGGGTCACGTGCCTCCGCGTAACGCTTCGAGAAGCTTGACGCGCGAGCCCACCCGAAGCACCGAGTTCTCGTAGATCCGGGCCGCGAGAGCGTTCAGGGCGACGATCTCGATCAGGGTCAGCACCACCGCCACGGCGACCTGCCATGCCTGCGCGTCGCCGGTCGCGATGCGCGCGGCCATCAGGACCGGAGCGAACGGCGGGATGATCGAGAGGGCGATGGTGACGGGCGCGTCAGGGTTGGCGGCCGCGTAGAAGAAAGCGAGGTAGGTGCCGACGATGATCAGGGTGATCGGTGTCGTCACCGAAGCGAGATCTTCCTGCCGGGAGACGAGCGAGCCCGCCGCCGCGAACATCAACGCGTAGAGGAAGAAGCCGAGCACAAACCACACGAGCCCGGCGACTACGGCTTCGACCGTCACCGACGGGAGGCTGATCGCGTGCGTCCTGGTCGCGGTGACGACCGCGACCACGCCCAGCACGGCGAGCTGGAGGAAGCCGACCAGGCCGATGCCGACGACCTTGCCAAGCAGCAGCTGCCTTGGGCGGACCGTCGACAGGAGTATCTCCACGATGCGGTTCGACTTTTCCTCGACCACGCCGGCGGCGACGAACTGGCCGTAAAGCGTGAGCGCGGTGTAGAGGAGAATCGCGACGAACAGGCCGACGACGGTGCTCTGCGTCCGCCGCGTCGCGTTGGCGTCCAGCTGCACGAGGTGGATGCCCGCCCGGGCCACCTGGGCGAGGATGGTGGACGGATCGCCTCCGGCCTGCGCTATCGCCTGGTTCAACACCGTTTCTTTGACCAGCCCGTCGAGCGTCGCTTCGACCGTCGGGTCGAGCTTGTCCTTGACCGCCACGTCAGGCCCGGTGGGCTGGCCGCTGACCAGCGCATCGAGCGTTCCGTCGCGGACCTGGGCTTCGCCGGCACCGACGCTCGAGACGTCGTGGACCTGCACCGTCAGGCCGCTGGAGGCGGCGGCCGCCTGCAGTGGCTGTGCCAGGCTCTGCGCGGGGCCGACGAATCCGACTTTCACGGTCGAGGTCGCTTTGCTGATCACCTCAGCCTGGAGGACGATGTAGCCCGCGAGGGCAACGACCAGGATCAGCGTCCCGAACTGAAAGAACCTCGAGCGGATGCGCGTCACGAACTCGCGACGGGCGATCAGGAAAAAGTTCTGGAAGTCCTCGCGGTCAGGAAGCCGCAGCAACGCGACCCTCCGTCATGGCCTCGCGAAAGATGTCGAGCAGGCTGGGCACGTCGCGCCGGAACTCGTGCACCGGTCCGGTGGCGAGCGCCGCACGGAGCACAGTCTGGTCGTCGGTCGATCCGGCAAGCTCGAGCAACACGCGTGTGCCATCTGTCCGGATGACGTGCGCACCCGGCAGCCGGGCCGCCCAACCCTTCGGGGCCGCAGGGGCGTCGACCCACAGCCGGACAGGTCCGCGGGCGCGAAGCGCGTCGACCGAGTCGCAGGCGACGAGATGCCCGTTCTGGATGATCGCGACGCGGTCGCACAGCCTCTCGACGAGGTCCAGCTGGTGGCTCGAGAAGACCACCGGGATGCCGGCGACCGCGCGCTCGCGCAGGACCTCGCTCATCGAGTCGACGGCCTCGGGGTCGAGACCCGCGAACGGCTCGTCGAGGATGAGCATGATCGGGTCGAAGACCAGGGCGGCCGCGAGCTGCACGCGCTGCTGGTTGCCATGGCTCAGCTTCTGCACGTCGTCTTTCGCGCGCGCCGCGAGCTGCAAGCGCTCGAGCCACCGATTCGCCGACTGGAGTCCCGCCGTCTCCGACAGACCGTGCAGCTGAGCGAGGTAGACGAGCTGTTCGCCGACGTGCATCTTCGGATAGAGCCCGCGTTCCTCGGGCATGTAGCCGATGTGGCGCCGCACCTCGAAGTCGATGCGTTTGCCGGCCCACAGCACATCGCCCACGTCGGCGAGCAGCGTGCCGAGGACGATGCGCATCGTCGTCGTCTTGCCGGCGCCGTTGCTGCCCACGAAGCCGAAGACCTCGCCGGGCCGGACGTCGAAGCTCAGGTCGCGAACTGCCTGAAGGTTTCCGTATCGCTTGGAAAGGCCATGCAGCTCGAGACCCGGGGCAGGCACGGATCGCAAGTATGAACATCGGGGATACTGGGAGGTCGATGCCGCTGCTGCAGGACCTCGTGGGCGCCATCGCGAGTGGGAAGGTCGAAGTCGTCGACCTGACCGCCCCGCTGTCCGAGAAGACGCCGATCATCCAGCTTCCGCCCCCGTTCGCCAACACCAGTCGCTTCGAGCTGACCACGATCAGCCACTACGACGAGAAGGGCCCGGCGTGGTACTGGAACGACATCGCGACCGGTGAGCACGTGGGGACGCATTTCGACGCTCCCATCCACTGGGTCACGGGGCGCGATAAGGCCGACGTGTCGCAGGTGCCCGCAAGGCGGCTCATCGGCCCCGCCTTCGTGATCGACAAGAGCGGCGAATGCGCGCAGAACCCCGACTACCTCCTCGAGATCGCCGACGTCGAGCGATGGCAGGAGGAGCACGGAAAGCTCCCGGCGGGAGGCTGGCTGCTCTACCGCACGGGTTGGGACGCGCGCGCCCACGACCAGCAGCGATTCCTCAACGCCAACGAGACCGGGCCGCACACACCCGGCATCTCGGTCGAGTGCGCTCGCTGGCTGGCCGAGGAGGCGCCGATCATCGGCGTCGGCGTGGAGACGGTCGGCACCGATGCCGGCGCCGCGCACAGCTTCGACCCGGCGTTCCCGTGCCACGCCTTCATGCTCGGCGCGGGCAAATACGGCCTGACGCAGCTGGCCAACCTCGCCCGGCTGCCCGCGACCGGCGCGGTCGTGATCGCCGGCCCGCTGCCCATCGTCCGCGGCTCCGGAAGCCCGGCTCGCGTGCTCGCGCTCGTCGAGCGCTGAGCACCATGCGCGTCGCCGAGGCGCTCGGCCGCGCTGTCGCGCAGCTCGGGGTCCGCGACGCGTTCGGCCTTGTCGGCAGCGGGAACTTCCATCTGGTCAACGCCATGCAGGCCGCCGGCGTCCGATTCGTGGCGGCACGCCACGAGACCGGCGCCGTGACGATGGCCGACGCCTACGCGCGGGCCTCAGGGCGGCTCGGGATCTGCTCCGTGCACCAGGGCCCTGGTGTGACCAACGCGATGACCGGATTGACGGAAGCCGCCAAGAGCCGCACGCCGCTCCTGCTGCTCGCCGCGGAGGCGACGGCGCCGCTGTCCAACTTCTTCCTCGACGTGGAGCGTCTCGCGCAGGCCACCGGCGCGGCCCATCGCCGGCTCGGCACAGCCGCGACCGCGGTCGAGGATCTGGCCGCCGCCGCCGATCTCGCCGTGGGCGATCGCCGTACGGTCCTCGTCTCCATGCCGCTCGAGGTGCAGGCGGCCGAAGGCAAGCCCGGCGTGGTGGCGCCCCCGCGTATGGCCGAGCCCGAGGCGCCTGAGGATGTCGCTGCGCTCGCGCGCCTGCTCGCCGCGGCCGAGCGTCCGCTGATTCTCGCGGGGAGGGGCGCCGTGCTCGCCGATGCCCGCCAGCCGCTCGAGACGCTGGCCGGCCAGACCGGCGCGCTGCTCGCGACGAGCGCGGTCGCCGACGGCTTCTTTGCCGGCAACCCCTGGTGTCTCGGCATCAGCGGCGGTTTCGCGACCCCGCTCGCGGCCGAGCTCATCGAGGCGTCCGACGTGGTCGTCGCTTTTGGCGCGTCGATGAACATGTGGACCACGCGCCGGGGTCACCTCATCGGCGCGTCGGCGAAGGTGGCGCAGGTCGACGTGGACGAGCGGGCGCTCGGCGCGCATCGCCCGGTCGACGTTGCGATGGCCGGCGATTGCGCCGAGGTTGCGCGCGCGGTCAGCGCCGCCCTGGACGCGCATTCGTCGCCCGGCTGGCGACGCGACGAGGTGGCGGAGCGGATCCGCCACGGCGGCTGGCGCGAGCAGCCGTTCGAGGACGTCTCGGGCGGCGGGCGCATCGACCCCCGCGCGTTGAGCATCGCGCTGCATGGCCTGCTCCCGGCGGCCCGGACGCTGGCCGTCGACTCCGGGCACTTCATGGGCTGGCCGCCGATGTACATGGACGTCCCGGACGGGCGCGCGTTCGTGTTCACGCAGTCCTTCATGTCGATCGGCCTCGGGCTCGCGACCGGCATCGGCGCGGCGGTCGCGCGGCCCGGCCGCCTGACCGTCATCGCGCTGGGCGACGGCGGCGCGCTGATGAGCCTGCCCGAGCTCGAAACCCTGGGCCGGCTCGGCCTCGACGCGCTCGTGGTGGTCTACAACGACTCCTCGTATGCGGCCGAGGTCCACCACTTCGCGCCCGAGCACGCGGCCATGGACGCGGTCACGTTTCCGGACACCGATTTCGCCGCCCTTGCGCGGTCGGTCGGTCTCGAGGCCACGACCGTCCGCAGCCTCGCCGACCTCGAGGCCGTCCGCGAGTGGCTCGATCGGGGCCGGCCCCGTCCGATGCTGGTCGACGCCAAGGTCGTGCCGAGCGTCGTCGCCGAGTGGCTCGAGGAGGCGTTCCGAGGCCACTGACCAATACCCGCGATTGTCCGGACAATCGCGACCCTAGTCGCAGGAAAACCCGTGATAGTCCGGACAATCGCGATGTGTGACTGCTGGCGCTTTAGGTCATAGCGGGGACGCGGGGCAGCTCCTCGATGGCGGCGTCGATGCGGGACTGGGCAAGCTCGACGTCCTCGAGCTTGCCCGCGAAGTACGCGTCGTACGCGGACATGTCGAAGTGCCCGTGGCCCGACAGGTTGAACAGAATGACCCGCTTGTCGCCGGCCTCGCGAGCCGCGGCGGCCTCCTCCGCGACCGCACGGAGCGCGTGCGCGGACTCGGGAGCGGGCAGGAACCCCTCGGTCCGCGCGAAGCGCACGGCCTCGGCGAAGACCTCGTTCTGCTTGTACGCGCGCGCCTCGACGACTTTGTGCTCGACCAGCGCGCACAGCGACGGCGCGTCGCCGTGGTAGCGCAGGCCGCCGGCGTGAATCCTGTCCGGCACGAAGCTGTGGCCGAGCGTGTACATCTTCGCGACCGGCCCGATCCCGACCGCGTCGCCGAAATCGAACGCGTAGACGCCTCGCGTCAGCGTCGGGCACGCCGCCGGCTCGGCGGCGATGAAGCGCGTGCGCGGCTGCCGGCCTTTGAGCTTGTCGCCGATGAACGGATACGAAAGCCCGGCGAAGTTCGAGCCGCCGCCGACGCAACCGATGACGACGTCGGGGTATTCGCCCGCCATCTCCATCTGCTTCTGCGCCTCGAGGCCGATGACGGTCTGGTGCAGCAGGACGTGGTTGACGACGGAGCCCAGCGAGTACTTGGCGTCCTCGTGTGTCGCGGCGTCTTCGACCGCCTCCGAGATGGCGATGCCGAGGCTTCCAGGAGAGTCGGGGTCGTCGGCGAGGATCCCTCGCCCCGAGTTGGTGAGATTGGTCGGTGACGCGTAAACCTTCGCGCCCCAGGTCTCCATCATCGCCCGGCGATAGGGCTTCTGCTCGTAGGACACCTTGACCATGTAGACCGTGACCTCGAGCCCGAACAGCGCGCCCGCGAACGCAAGCGCGGAGCCCCACTGACCCGCGCCGGTCTCGGTCGTCAGCCGCTTCACCCCTTCCTTGGCGTTGTAGTAGGCCTGGGGCACGGCGGTGTTCGGCTTGTGCGAGCCGGCCGGCGAGACGCCTTCGTACTTGAAGTAGATGTGCGCCGGCGTGTCAAGCGCCTTCTCGAGCCGGTCGGCCCGATAGAGCGGGCTCGGCCTCCAGATCTTGTAGACCTCGCGCACCTCGCCCGGGATCTCGATCCACGGTTCGGCCGACACCTCCTGGGCGATGATCGCCTGCGGAAAGATCGGCGCGAGGTCGGCCGGGCCCATGGGCTGCAGCGTCTGCGGGTTGAGGTACGGCGCCGGCGGCGCCGGCATGTCGGGCAGGATGTTGTACCAGCGCTCGGGTATGTCGTTTTCGCCCAGAAGGATCTTCTTCGTCACAGCTCCCCAGCCTCCAGAAGAATCCGAGATGACCGTGCCTCGAGGGCTTTAGGGTAACTCCCCACGAACTCCGAGCCTCCGGCGTGAGCACGCGGGGGCCCTTGCACAAGCGCTAGTTCGATGCGCCCGGCCGCCAGCGGCGGTGGCGGCCGGCGGCCCCCTGCCGGATCAGCTGCAACCGCGGTCGCGGGCCGTCCGTGCGGCCGCTCGGCGGCTTGCGGCTCCCGCGTTGGAACTGCACCGGCCAGGCGACCGGCACGTCCTGGTCGGCGGCGGCGTGCAGCGTCCACGCCGGGTCGTACAGATGTGCCCTGCCCAGCGCGCAGAGGTCGGCCCGACCGGCGAGGATGATCGTGTTCACGTCGTCCCAGCCGCTGATGGCACCGACCGCGATCGTCTTGACGCCGGTCTGATTCCGAATTCGATCCGAGTACGGCGTCTGGTAGCTGCGCCCGAAGCTCGGCTGCTCGTCGGCCACCGTCTGGCCGGTGGAGACGTCGATCGCGTCAGCGCCGTGCGCCGCGAACGCGCGGGCGGCCGCGACCGATTCCTCCGGCGTCAGCCCGCCTTCGTACCAGTCCGTCGCCGAGAGGCGGACGGTCATCGGCCTGCCCGACGGCCACTCCGCCCGGACGGCGTCGAAGACCTCGAGCGGATACCGCAGCCGGTTCTCGAGGCTGCCGCCGAATTCGTCGCGCCGCCGGTTGGTGAGCGGCGAGATGAAGCTGGCGAGCAGGTAGCCGTGGGCGCAGTGGAGCTCGAGCAGGTCGAAACCGGCCCGCGCCGCCATCCTCGTGGACTCGACGAACTCGTCGCGCACGGCGTCCATGTCCGCGCCGGTCATCTCGCGCGGCACCTGGCTCACAGATAGATAAGGAAGAGGGGAGGGGGCGAGGAGGTCCCAGTTCCCGGCCTCGAGCGGCTCGTCCATGCCCTCCCACATCACCCGGGTCGAGCCCTTGCGGCCGGAATGCCCGAGCTGGATGCCGATCCTGGCGGGGGTGCTCTCATGGACGAAATCCACGAGTCGTTTGAAGGCCGCCTCGTGCTCCGGCCGGTACATCCCGGCGCACCCGGGCGAGATGCGGCCTTCGCGCGAAACGCACACCATCTCGGTCATCACGAGTGCGGCACCGCCGAGCGCCTTGCTGCCGAGGTGGACGAGGTGAAAGTCGCCGATCAGCCCGTCGGCGGCGCTGTACATGTCCATCGCTGAAACGATCACCCGATTGCGCAGCTCCAGCTCTCGCAGTCGGATGGGCACGAACATGGGCGGGGTCGAGGCGCCGTCGGGGTTGAACCAGCGCTCGACCCGGTCGACGAACTCCGGGTCGCGCACCTTGAGGTTCGAGTACGTGACCCGCCGGCTCCGTGTGAGCAGGTTGAACGCGAACTGAAGGGGCTCCTGGTCCATGTACTGGCCGATGCTCTCGAACCATTCGAGGCTCGCCTGCGCCGCACGCTGGGCGCTCTCGACCACCGGCCGGCGCTCGGTCTCGTATGCGACCAGCGCTTCCTCGACGGTCGGGTTCTCGTGGAGGCACGCGGCGAGCGCGAGCGCGTCTTCCATGGCCAGCTTGGTGCCCGAACCGATGGAGAAGTGAGCTGTGTGCGCCGCGTCGCCGATGAGCACGAGGTTGCCGTCTCGCCAGCAGCGCGTCCGCACGGTCGGGAAGCGGATCCAGCGGCTGTTGTTGCCGACCAGGCCGGCGCCGCGCAGGTCGTCCCTGAACACCTCGGCGCAGAACTCGATGCCCGCCTGGTCGCTCTCGCCCGGCTTCCAGGCTCGGTCCGCGGAATCGATCTGACCGCTGCGCTTCCAGGGTTCTTCCGCAAGCTCGACGATGAAGGTGCTCATCGACTCGCTGTATGGATATGCATGCGCCTGAACAGTGCCGATCTCGGTCTCGGCGATGAAGAACTTGAACGCTTCGAACACCAGGGGCGTGCCGAGCCAGATGTAGCGCGCGTGGCGGAGGTCGACGCGTGGCTGGAACACCTGCTCGTGCGCCCCGCGCGTGAGGCTGTTGACGCCGTCTGCGCCCACGACCAGGTCGTGAGCGCCGCGCAGCTCGTCGACTGTGGGCGCGGGCTCGCGGTAGTGGATGGTCACGCCGGACTCCTCGCACCGCTCGCGCAGGATCGCCAGCAGGCGCTGCCGGCTGATGGCGGCGAAGCCATGCCCGCCGGAGGTGAGCACCTCGCCCTTGAAGTGGACGTCGATGTCGTCCCAGACGGCGAAGCTCCTGGTCAGCTTCTCGTAGAACGCCGCGTCGGCGTTCTCGATGCCGCTCAGCGTCTCGTCGGAGAACACGACGCCAAAGCCGAACGTGTCGTCCGCGGCGTTGCGCTCCCACACCTCGATGCCGTGCTTCGGGTTCAGCAGCTTGACCAGCGTGGCGAGATAGAGCCCCGCCGGCCCGCCGCCGATGATGGCTATGTTCAGCCGGCGGCCTCCCTCAGCCGGAAGCGCTGCAGCTTGCCGGTCGGCGTCCTCGGCAGCGCGTCGGCGAACTCGACCACGCGCGGGTACTTGTAGGGCGCGATCTGGCTCTTGACGAAATCCTGCAGCGTCTTTGCCGGCTCGGGTCCGAGGTCCGCCTCCTTGTGCAGCACGACGACGGCCTTGACGAGCATGCCGCGCTGCTCGTCCGGGACGCCGACCACCGCCGCCTCGGCCACCGCGGGGTGCCGCAGCAGCGCCTCCTCGACCTCAGGGCCGGCGATGTTGTAGCCGGCCGTGACGATCATGTCGTCGGCCCGCGCCTGGTAGTGGAAGTAGCCGTCCGCGTCCCTGACGTACACGTCGCCGGTGATGTTCCAGCCGTGGTCCACGTAAGTCGTCTGCCGGTCGCCGCGCAGGTAGCGGCAGCCTGTGGGGCCTTTCACCGCGAGCCGGCCCAGCTCTCCGTCCGGCACCTTTCTGCCATCCCCGTCCTGGATCTCCGCGACGTAGCCGGGGACGGCGCGCCCGGTGCTTCCCGGGCGGATGTCGTCGCCGGCCGCGGAGATGAAGATGTGGAGGAGCTCGGTCGAACCGATGCCGTCGATGATGCGGAGGCCGCTCGCATCGTGCACCGCCTCCCACGTCGCCTTCGGCAGCGTCTCGCCGGCCGATACGCAGGCGCGGAGCGAGCTGATATCCGCGGCCGGCAGGTCGGCCAGCATCGCGCGATAGGCGGTGGGCGCGGTGGCCAGGACCGTGATCCTGTGTCGTTCGACCGCCTCGAGCAGCTTCTTCGGTGAAGGCTGCTCGAGCAGGTAGACGGACGCGCCGGCGCGCAGCGGGAAGATCACGCTCTGGCCAAGACCGAACGTGAAGGCCAGCGGCGGGCTGGCCGCGAAGACGTCGTCGCGTGAGGGCTCGAGCACGTGGCGAGAGAAGGTGTCGGCGATCGCCAGCACGTCGCGGTGGAAATGCATGGTGGCCTTGGGCTTGCCGGTCGTTCCCGACGTGAACGCGAGCATGCACACGTCGTCCGCCGCCGTCGCGACGTCCTTGAACGTGCGCTTCTTCCGCGCCGCGACCGTGGTCAGGTCGTCCTCGCCGGGGCCGCCGTACGTGAAGGTCTGGAACCCGTCCGGTGAAGCGGCGTCGAGGTCGCCGGCGAAGCGGTGGTCGCAGATCGCCATCTCCACGGCGGCGATGTCGATCATCGTCTCGAGCTCACGCTGCCGCAGAAGCGGCATCGTGGTCACCGCCACGCCGCCGGCCTTGATCACGCCGAACCAGCTCGCGACGAGCCAGGGGTTGTTCGGCCCACGCAGCAGGACGCGGTTTCCGGGCACGAGCCCCATCTCGTCGACGAGCGCATGCGCGATCTGGTTCGACTTCTCGAGCAGCTCTGCGTAGGTCCAGGACTCCTCGTCGGTGAGCAGGCACGGGCGCGTTCCGCTGCCGGATTCGACGTGGCGATCGAGCAGGTCGACCGCGCAGTTGAGCGCAGGCGGATAGGCCAGCTCGGGAAGCGTGAAGATGAACTCAGGCCACTGCTCGCGCGGGGGTAGGTTCTCGCGGGTGAACGTATCGACGTGTGCCGAACGCGTGCCCAGCTTCAAAGGCCCTGTCTCGACATACTACCTTCATGCAGCGCCCGGGCCCGCAGAACCTGAACCCTCCGGACCTGGCGCCGGCGCGTGGTTTCTCGCACGTGACGGTCGCCGGCGACACGGTGTGGATCGGTGGCCAGGCCGGCAGCGACGCCACGGGGAGCATCGTCGAGCGTGGCGATGTCGTTGCCCAGTTCGCGCGCGCGATCCGCAATCTCGCGACCGCTCTCCGCGCCGCGGGCTGTGAGCCTGAAGACACGGTCAAGCTCACGTATTACGTGACCGACCTCGCGGACTACCGGCGCAACCTGTCGGCAATCGGGTCCGAGTACCGCGAGGTCTTCGGCCGCCACTACCCGGCGTCGACCCTGGTCGAGGTGCGGGCGCTCTTCGACCCGCATGCGCTGGTCGAGATCGACGCGGTCGCGGTCCATCGCAGTTGAACCGCTGGCGGCACTTCGACTACGACGAGCAGGACGGCGTGGCGACGGTCTCGTTCTCGAGACCGGAACGGCTCAACTCGCTGACGTTCGAGGTCTACGCCGACATCCGCGACCTCACGCGCGACCTTCGCGCCCGCGCCGGCGAGGTCCGCGTGCTCGTGCTCCGCGGTCGAGGTCGTGGGTTCTGCTCCGGTGGCGACGTCGACGAGATCATCGGCGAGCTCCTCAAGCGCGGCACGCGCGACGTCTACGAGTTCGCGCACATGACCGGCGAGTGCGTGCGCAACCTCCGCGAGATGCCGCAGCCGGTCATCGCGGCGGTCAACGGGATCGCGGCCGGCGCAGGTGCGGTGCTGGCCTCCGCCTCCGACATCCGCGTCCTCGCGGAGTCGGCGAGCTTTCGCTTTCTGTTCACCAGCGTCGGCCTGTCGGGTGGCGACATGGGGATCTGCTGGCTGCTGCCGCGGCTCGTCGGACTTGGACGCGCGACCGAGGCGCTGCTGCTCGGCGGCAAGATCTCGAGCCAGGAGGCCCTGGCGTGGGGCCTGGCGTCGAAGGTCGTCGCCGACGAGGCGCTCGACTCGACGGTCAAGGACTACGTGGTGCGGCTGACGGCGCTCGCTCCGTGGGGCCTTGCGATGACGAAGGAGATGCTGAACCGGTCAGGATCCCTCGACTATTCGGCGGCGATCGAGTTGGAGGCGTTCACGCAGTCTCTGCTGATGACGGCCGAGGACTTCAAGGAATTCCACGCGGGGTTCACGGGCAAGCGCAAGCCGAACTTCACGGGGCGCTGAGGACCTAGAGGGCGGCGGGGGCGGCGAGCTCCGCGTACCGGTCCGCGCGGACGTTCTTGTCCAGGCCCCAACGTCGTGCGAACTCCAGCGTCTGGTCGAACGTCTCCTCCGGGTAGCGCTCGAAGACGAGCAGCTCGCCGAGGCCGAACTTCGACCAGTCGTAATCGCCCTCGAGACCCGGCGGCAGGTTCTTCTTCCAGAGGTGCATGTATTTCGAGGGTTCGGTCCGGAGCGCCCCATCAGCGCGCCGGAGGGCGCGGAAGTACGCGCCGAGGGCGGAGGCGGGAATACCGGGTGACACCCAGAAAAGCGTCCGGAACTCGCCGGAGGCGAGCTTGCGCAACCCCTTCTCTTCCGCGATCGTGATCTCGGGATCGAGCAGGTTGGCGGCCTCGACCTCGCCCTCGAGCAGCGCGATGAGCCGCCGTCCCGGGCCACCGATGTTGTCCACCTTCACCTGGTCTCGTGGCAGCACGTGCTCGAGCGTCTGCAGCGTCGTGAAGTGAGAGCCGGCCATCAAGCCGACGCCGACCGGCACGTCCGCCAGCTCGACCAGGCGCGTGATCTCCGAGCCGGGCCGGGCGAAGATCCCAAACCGCGCCACGCCGTAAAGGTCGGACACGAACTTCCCCATGCCGGCGCCGGCATTGCAGACCGAGCCCCACTCGCAGGCGGAGTTTGCGACCTCCATGCCGCCGGCGAGGAACGGCCTGTCCTGAGGCCGCTCGAAATATGCGTCCCGGCCGTGGCTCGACACGTTGTGCATTACGTCGGTGAGGAGGTCAGGCTCCAGACCCTCGGCCTGGTAGGCGCCGATTTCGAGGGCGATCCACTCATGCAGCCTCATGAAGTGCGGCACGACACGAATACGCGTGCGTTCGGGCATCGGAACTAATTTATACGACGATGCCGATCGACCATCTGGTCCGCATCGACGGCCGTTCACTGACGCTCGAAGACGTCGAGGCCGTCGCGCGGCACGCCGCGCGGGTCGAGCTGGCCGCGGACGCGCGCGAGCGTGTGCAGGCCACATACGACCTCAACCAACACATCATCTCGGCGGGGACGACCGTGTACGGCGTGACGACCGGAGTCGGGGATTCGGTCGGTCGCAAGGTCGCCGTCAGCGGCGCCAACGAGCTGCAGGAATCGCTCATCCGGCTCAACGGCTGCGGCACCGGACCGGACCTGCCCGAGGACCAGTCGCGGGCGGTTGTCCTCGCCCGTGCGAACTGCCTCGCCCGAGGCAACTCGGCCGTGCGTCCAGTGATCCCCGAGATGATGGCCGAGATGCTGAACCTCGGCTTCGCGCCCGTGATCCCGGAGCAGGGCTCGATTGGGGCGAGCGGGGACCTGGTGCCGAGCTCGTACATCGGCGCGGTCTTGATGGGCGAGCGAGAGGTGACGCGCGCGGGCAAGCGCTCCGCCGCCGCCGACGTGTGGCGCGAGGCCGGTCGTGAACCCGTCCGGCTGCACGCCAAGGAAGGCCTGGCGATCCTCAACGGCACGTGCTTCATGACCGGGATCGCCGCGCTGACGGTCCTCGACGCGCAGCACCTGGCCGACGTGTGCGACGCCTGCACCGCGATGACGTGCGAAGGCTTGACCGGCATCACCGGGCCCTTCCATCCGTTTCTCCACAGCGTCAAGCCGCATCCCGGACAGGCCCGCTCCGCGGAGCGAATTCTCGAGCTCCTGCGTGGCAGCAGGCTCGTCACCGACTACGACACTGCGGTCGCCGCCGGCCGGCGCATCCAGGACAACTACTCCCTACGCTGCGCGCCGCAGTGCAACGGCGCGCTGCGCGACACCATCGCGTGGACGCGAGAGTGGATCGAGCGCGAGCTCAACTCGGCGAACGACAACCCCTTGTACGACGGGGAGGAGGGCCGCGTGCACAGCGGCGGCAACTTCTCGGGCTTTCACGTCGCCCACGCCATGGACGCGTTGAAGGCCGCGGTCGCCAGCGCCGCCGACCTGATCGACCGCCAGTTCGAGCTTCTCGTCGACGAGAAGTATTCAGGGGGCCTGCCCGCGAACCTGTCGCCGGTGACCGACGGCACGCAGCACGGTTTCAAAAGCCCGCAGATCGCGCTCTCGTCGCTGGCCGCCGAGGCGCAGGCGCGCTGCATGCCCATGACGGCGTTCAGCCGCTCGACCGAGGCACACAACCAGGACAAGGTCTCGATGGGCGCGGCCGCCGCGCGCTCCGCGCGAGACGTGGTCGAGATCGCGCGTCGCTGTTTCGCGATCCACCTGCTCGGCGCGGCGCAGGCGGCCGACCTTCGCGGCGCCGACGCGCTGGGCGCAGGCACGCGCGTGATCCACCGGCGTATCCGCGAGGTGTCGCCCTTCGTCGAGCGCGACCGGCCGCTCCAGCACGACATCCTCGCCGTCGCCGGACTCATCGCGAGCGGGGCGCTGCTGGCCGGCCTGTGATCGAAGTCCTGGAGCGTGCGGCGCGCGAGCACGGCTCTGCGCTCGCCGTGATCGCGGACGACGGCGCCGTCACGTATCGCGAGCTGCTCGACCGGATCCGTCCGGCCGGCGGCCGGCAGCACATCGCGCTGCCCAACGGTGCGCGGTGGCTCGTGGCGTTCTGGGGCGCGATGGCGGGTGGAGCCACGGTGCTGCCTCTCAACCCGCGCGGCAAGCCGGACGAGGTCGACTACGTGAAGGCCGACTTCTACGCCGGCGACGTCGACGGCGAGGACGACGTCCGCGTCGTCCAGTACACCGCGGGCACGACCGGGCGGCCCAAGGGCGCGTTGCTCACCGGGGAAGGCCTGATGACAGTCGCTCGCGGCCACGCCGCCTCATGGCGGTTGCAGCCGGGGGACGTGGTCTTCATCCCGAATCCGATGACCCACATCATGGGTCTCGTCCTCGGCGTGCTCATGCCGGCGGTGAGCCACGCGACGCTGCTCACGATGGAACGATTCGAGCCCGGCGCCGCGCTCGAGCTCGTCGAGCGGCACCGCCCGGTCGCCATGGCCGGCACGCCGACGCACTACCACATGCTCGTCGAGCATCCGGACCTCGGGTCGCGTGATGTGTCGAGCCTGCGCTTTGGTCTCGCCGGGGGCGCGGCGTCGACTCCCGAAGCGGTGACGCGCACGATGGACAGGCTGGGGCTCGAAGCGCTGCTCAACGGCTACGGCATGTCCGAGGCGTGCGGCAGCATCAGCCGCACCGAGCTCGGCGACCCCGCCGAGGCCCATGCGCTCACCGCGGGCCGCCCGATGCCCTGGCTCGAGACCCGGCTGCGCGATGGCCAGCTCGAGATTCGTGGCCGGCCGGTGAGCAGGCGATACCACCGCCAGGCGACGCCGGCGGTTGACGCCGACGGCTGGTTCGCCACGGGAGACCTGTTCGACCTCGATCGGGAGGGCCGTCTCGTTTTTCGCGGCCGTGCGGTCGACGTCGTGACCGTGGGCGGCTTCAACGTCTACCCCGCGGAGGTCGAGCGCGTCCTTGCCGAGCACGAATCGGTGGCGCAGGCGCAGGTCGTCGGCGTCCCCGACGAACGTCTCGGCTGCGTGCCGTTTGCGTTCGTCCGTTTGAGCCCCGGAGCGGCCCTCGACACAAAAGCGCTGGCGGGCCACTGCGCCGAGCGGCTGTCGGGTTACAAGGTGCCGCGGGGATTCCGCGCCGTCGACGCGTTCCCGGTCAACGGCGCAGGCAAAGTCGAGAAGTACAGGCTGCGCGAGCTCGCGACTCGATGAAGCTGCCGGACGGCGTGCGCGCCATCGACGTGCACGTCCATCCCAACCACGACGAGGCGATCGCTTCGGGCGGCGAGTACCTCGAGTGGGCGAAACGGCACTTTCGCGACGCCGCGCCGGACGCGATCTCGATCGACGCCACCGCGGAGATGTACCGCGGCCACCGGATGATGGCCGTCCTGCTGGGCAAGGACGCGCGCACGAACACGAGGCTGCCGGCGATACCGAACGACAGCATCGCGCGCGCGGTGCGGGATCATCCCGACGTCTTTCTCGGCTTTGGCTCAGTCGATCCGCACCAGGACATCGCCTGGTGCGTCGAAGAGGTGCAGCGATGCCACGAGCTGGGTCTCGCCGGGCTCAAGTTCCAGCAGGCCGTTCAGGGTTTCTCTCCCAACGAGGAGAGGTACTACCCCATCTATGAGAAGGCCTCGAGCCTGCGGATGGTCTGTCTTTTTCACATGGGCACGACGGGGATCGGCGCCGGCGCGCCCGGCGGAATGGGTCTGCGCCTCGAGTACTGCCGGCCGATCCTTGTCGACCGGGTCGCTGCCGACTTTCCCGACCTGACGATCATCGGCGCCCACCCTGGGTGGCCATGGACGGAAGAGCTCCTGGCGATGGCGGTGCACAAGGGAAACCTTTTCATCGACCTCAGCGGGTGGGCGCCGAAATACTTCCCGCCGATGCTCGTCCAGTACGCCCGGACGCTGCTGAAGGACAAGGTGCTGTTCGGCACAGACTGGCCGCTGCTCACGGTGGAGCGCTGGGAAGCCGAGTTCGCCGCCCTCGACTTTCCGCCCGACGTGGTGGAGCGAATCATGCTCACCAACGCCATGCGGGTCCTAGGGCTCGAGCCCGCCGGCTAGCGCGATTTCAGGCGACCACGGTCCGACGCCCTCCGGTCGTCCGGGCCCTCGCCAACCCTGCGAGGACGGCCACGATCGCCGCCAGCTCGACGGTCTTCACGCCGAGACCCACGAAGTCCGCCTGGTGCACCTGAAGCGCGAAGTAGAAGTACGCCGAGATCGATCCGGCAGGCAGCAGCACGCCGCCCGCGCGCCAGATCCCCACGCCTGCGGCGGCGACCACGGCGACGCAGATAAGGGCAATCGTGTACAGGCCGAACAGAACCTGTCGCAGCGGCTCGACCGCGGAGATCAGTACGAGGTGTGCCCCGGCTGCGGCGAGGAGCAGCGGCAGGGTGAGCCTCGCGTCCCACCTGTCGACGGCGCCGGACCGGAGGGCGCCGATGGCGAGGCCGACGCCCGCGCCGGCGATCAGCCCGGCGATGGCGATCAGGTATTCGGTTTCGAGCTTGACGGTCATCTCAATTTCTCCATGTAAGGGCTAACCGGACGGGTTACGCACGGGATCACGCCCAGCGCCTGGGAGAAACGGCGGCGCCGCGCGGCCCTCGGGGCCGTGAAGCCTGGCGGCGATGGCGGCGGTCGTCTGCGCAGGCCCCGGGATGGTCCGGACAGTCGCCCAACCTGGGGGCTTCGCCACGGCAAGAGGGGCCTCTCGCGAGGCCCCTCGCCGGTCTTCTGGTTATGGCGAAACCGCGTTCTGGTTGTTGACCGAGTCGAAGGCGTCCTTGGCCAATCCCTGGGTGGCCTTGTTCTGGCCGTACCAGCTCGAGCCGCCGGAGTTCGACTGGCCCGCCGCCCAGGCGAGCATCTGGCTGACGGTCATCGACGTGTGACCGCCGAAGGCGCCGGAGGCGTTCTCGCTGCCGTAGATCTTCGTCAGGTCGATGGTGATGCCGCCGATCGGCGCTGGGGCGCCGATCTGGTTGCCGCCGAGGCTGTTGTCGCTGAAGTAGACGTCCAGGGCGGTGGCCAGCATCTGCGCCTTGAGCATCGCGTTCATCGTCGCTCCGCCCGCATTGGCCGCCCCGATGATGTTGCTGACGTAGGCGCCGACCTGGCTGCAGGTCGCCGTCGCGCTAAGGTCCTGGAACGGCGCGTAGTTGCGCAGCCAGGTGCCGGAGTTGCAGACGCCGGCGGTCGACTGGCCCTTGGTGATGATGGCCTGGCCGTTCTTGTTCTGCCAGAAGCCCATCGTCAGGGCGCCGGTGTTGCAGACCCTGACCGAGGCGCTCGCGGTCTGGCCGGTCTCGACGATCGTCGCCGTGTTGTTGATCGTCACGCAGCCCGACGACGGCGGGTTGAAGTGCCGGGTGTAGTTGAAAATCGTGGGCGTGAAGGGCGGCGTGTCGGTCGCGGACGCCGTCCCGAGCGTCCCCTGGAAGCTGTCGGTGACCGTGATCACCGCGTTGATCGTGGCTGTGGGTGCTCCGAACGAGTAGTGCGCGGTGCCCGACGCCGTTCCGTCAGGGGTGAAGAAGGTGCTGGCATTCCACGTCGCGGTCCCGGTGTTGGTGCCGCTGCCAGGGTTCGACGCAAAGCTGCACGTGTAGGCGACGTTGACAGCGCCGTTCGGCGCAATGACCAGGCTCGTCCCGCCGGTCACGGTGCAGCTGCCCGAGTGGTCGATGAGGTCGCTGACGTTCGCCGTTATCGATTCCCAGTCGTTCGGGTTCGACACGGTGATCAGGCCGCTGACCTGGAAGTTGCTGTCGTTCCAGCCTGTCTCCATGACCAGCACCGAGTAGGTCGCGGTGCCGCCGGCGTCGAAGAAGTTCTTGTTGACGCTCTTCGCGATCGTCCACGTGTAGGTCCGCGTGAACGACGGTGTCGCGGTCTTGCTGACCTGCAGGTCCTCGCCGACGCAGAGCTTCACGGTCTTGCTGTCTGAGCCGGTGGTGTTCGTGTCGCTCGTGGTGAACGTGGCGGTGTTGTCCTGGGTCACGCAGGTGCCGGGGATTCCCGTCACCGCGAACGAGTACTTGAAGGAGGTCGGGCTTGGGTCGGTGTAGGCGACCGTCCCAAGAGCGCCGCCGAGCGTGTCGGTCACGCTGACGCTGCCGTCGACGATCGTTGTCGGATCGCCGAAGGCGTAACCAGCGGTACCGCTAGATGACGCGTCGGGTGTGAAGGCTGCGACTTTGTCCCAGTGGGCGGTCGCCGTGTTGGTGCCGGACGCCAACGTTGGGGCGGCGGTGTAAGAGCAGGTGTAGTGAAAGCTCACCGCACCCCCTCTCGGCACGACGATGCCGACGCCGCCACCGGGCACGATGCACGTTCCGTTGTTGTCGATGCTGTCGCTGACGGTGGCCACTATGTCTTCCCAGTCGTTGGGGTTGGTGACCTGGATGTCGCCGCTCACGGCCCAGTTGCTGTCGGTCCCGGCGTCATGCGTGACGCTGACGGTGTAGTTGAAGGTGGCCGTCGTGCCGCTCTGCTTCACAAGGGTCTTGTCGACCGACTTCGCGATGCCCCAGGTGAAGGTCCGGGTGAAAGAGGTGGCCGCCGTCTTGGACACCTGCAGGTCGGCGCCGACGCAGAGCGTGACGCTCTGCCCGGCCGAACCGGTGCCGCCCGTCGTCGACGTGGTGAACGTCGCAGTGTTCGGGTCGGTCACGCACTTGCCGGGAGTGCCCGTGATCGTGATCGCGTAGATGATGTCCTTCGGGCTCGCCTCGGTGTACGACACGGTGCCCAACGAGCCACCCATGCTGTCGCTGACGCTCACCGAGCCGTCGACGATCGTCGTCGGGTCGCCGAAGGCGTAGGTCGCGTCGCCGCTGCTCGAGCCGTCGGGCGTGAACGCCGCCGCCGCATCCCAGGTCGCGGTCGCGGTGTTCGTGCCGCTGCCGGGATTGCCACTGAACGTGCACACGTAGGTCGCCGTCATTGAGCCGCCTGCGGGGATGCTTACGTTGTCGCCGCCCGTGACGGTGCAGCTGCCACCGTTGTCGATGGCGTCGGCGATGTCGGCGGTGATCGCCTCCCAGTCGTTGGGGTTGGTCACCTTGATCGTGCCGCTGACCTGCCAGCCGCTGTCCGTGCCGGCGTCGTGGGTCACCGTCACCGTGTAGTTGAAGGTCGCGTGGTCGCCGCTCTGCTGGACCAATGTCTTGTCGACCGACTTGGAGATGCCCCACTTGAAGGTGCGCGTGAAGGTCGGATTCGCCGTCTTGCTGACTTGCAGGTCCTCGCCGACGCAGAGCTTCGCCGACGCCGAGTCGCTGCCGGTTGAGCCTGTCGTGTTCGTGGTGAAGGTCGCCGTGTTGTCGACCGGGACGCACGTCCCCGGTGTGCCTTTGATCGTCACCGGGTAGCTGAACGTCTTCGGGTTCTGGTCGCCGACACACGCGGCGCCCAGATCGCCGCCCAGCGTGTCGTTGACCTCGACGCAGCTGTCGACCGGGGTGGCCGCGAACGATACCGGCGCCGTGAAGTCGGCCTTCCCGGCGACCAGCAGGCCATCGGCGATGTTCTGGCTCGGCCACGAGATAGTGACCGTGTTGCTGACGTCTCCAGCCGGCACCGAGCTCAGGTCGCACTCGTAGGCGAACGTCGTCACGCCCGAGGCGATGGACTGCGGACCTCCATCGGTGACCGTGCACACATCACCGGTGGACAGCTTGTCGTTGATCGCATCGATGTTGACCGCGTCCGCGTTCGGGTTGGTGACCGAGATCGTTCCGGTGACCTTGACGTTGCTGATGGTGCCCTCGTCGTGGTGCACCGACACCGTGTAGTTGAACGTCGCGGTCGAGGCCGAGGTGTTGATCCGGTCGTGGTCGACCGATTTC
>DASSLL010000019.1:0-7810 GCA_035689485.1 Candidatus Dormiibacterota bacterium
TAGCCGGATTCGAACTCGCTCCGGCCGGGTAACCTCTAGTACAGACCGATGGTCGTCCTAACCAAGCTTCTCGATCCGAACGAGCGCGAGGTCAAGCGCCACCTCGCCGTGGCCGCCGCCGTCAACGGCCTGGAGCCGGAGCTCCAGGAGCTGGACGACGAGGCGCTGAAGGCCCGCTCGAAAGAGCTGCGCGAGAGGGCGTCCGAAGGCCATGACCTCGACGAGCTCCTGGTCGAGGCCTTCGCGCTGTGCCGCGAGGCGGGCCGGCGCACGATCGGCCTCCGCCACTTCGACGTGCAGCTCGTGGGCGGCATCGTCCTGCACCAGGGAAAGATCGCGGAGATGAAGACCGGCGAGGGCAAGACCCTCGTCGCCAGCCTGGCGCTGTACCTCAACGCGCTCGCCGGCAAGGGCGCTCACCTCGTGACGGTGAACGACTACCTGGCCCGCCGCGACGCGGGCTGGATGGGCCCCATCTACCACGCGCTCGGCATGACGGTCGGCGTGAACGTGGGCAACGTCGGCACGTTTCTATACGACCCGGAGTTCCTCGACGAGACGCATCCCGACCCGCGGCTGCAGCATCTGCGGCCCGTCAGCAAGAAAGACGCATACGGCGCCGACATCACATACGCGACCAACTCCGAGCTCGCTTTCGACTATCTCCGCGACAACATGGCGCGCGATCTCTCGATGTGCAGCCAGCGCGACCTCACGTACGCCATCGTCGACGAGGTCGACTCCATCCTCATCGACGAGGCGCGGACGCCGCACATCATCTCGGACATCTCGCGCGAGTCGACCGACAAGTACTACCAGTACGCGCGATGGGCGGCGCGCCTGCAGGAAGGCGAGGACTACGAAGTCGACCTGAAGCACAAGTCCGCGTCCCTCACCGAAGAGGGCATCGCGAAGATGGAGCGCTGGACCGGGATCAAGAACATCTACGACCTCGAAAACGTCATCGAGGCCCACCAGATCAACCAGGCGCTGAAGGCCAAGGCGCTGTTCCTGCGGGACCGCGACTACCTGGTCAAGGACGGCGAGGTCATCATCGTCGACGAGTTCACCGGCCGCACGATGCCGGGTCGCCGGTGGTCGGACGGCCTGCACCAGGCGGTCGAGGCCAAAGAAGGCGTGAAGGTCCAGCAGGAGCAGAAGACGATCGCCACCATCACGGTCCAGAACTACTTCCGCCAGTACGACAAGCTCGCGGGCATGACCGGCACGGCGGTGACCGAGGCCGAGGAGTTCCACAAGATCTACGGCCTTGACGTGGTCGTCATCCCGACGCACCGCAAGATGGTCCGCGCCGACCACGCCGACCTCATCTACAAGACCGAGAAGTCGAAGTTCGAGGCGGTGATCGACGAGATCATCGAGATGAACAAGCAGGGACGCCCGGTGCTCGTCGGCACCGTGTCCGTCGAGAAGTCGGAGCGGCTTGCCAAGATGCTCGAGCGACGCGGCCTGAAGCACAACGTGCTCAACGCCAAGCAGCACGAACGCGAGGCGGCGATCGTCGCCGAGGCGGGGCAGGCGAACGCCGTCACGATCGCCACCAACATGGCCGGCCGTGGGACCGACATCGTGCTCGGTCCAGGGGTCACCGACTCTGGCGGGCTGCACATCATCGGCACCGAGCGCCACGAGAGCCGGCGCATCGACAACCAGCTGCGCGGTCGCGCGGGACGCCAGGGCGACCCGGGCTCCAGCCGGTTCTTCATCTCGCTCGAGGACGACCTGATGAAGATCTTCGGCCCGGCCGGTGAGCGCATCGCGCGCCTCATGGAGACGATGGAGGTCGAGCCCATCGAGCACCCGTGGGTGTCACGGTCCATCGCCACCGCCCAGAAGAAGGTAGAGGGCATGCACTTCGACGCCCGCAAGTACGTCGTCGAGTACGACGACGTCATGAACAAGCAGCGTCAGATCGTGTACGCCGAACGGCGCAAGGTGCTCGAGGGAGCTGACGCGCGGGACAACATCCTGGGATACGTCCGCGACATCATCCAGAAAGGCGTCGACCAGCACTGCCAGAGTCGTCACGCGGAGAACTGGGACCTCGAGGGCCTCGTCAAATATCTGTCCGGTTATCTGCCAATCGCACCGGGCACGCAGATCCCCGACGAGGCCCTGAGCAAGGGCGCACCTGGCCTGGTCGACCATCTCGCCGCCGCCGCGTCAGAGGCCTACGACCGCAAGATCGAGGAGATCGGCGTCGAGCTGATGCCGATGGTCGAGCGCGACGTGATGCTGCGCATGATCGACTGGCAGTGGATGGAGTACCTCACGCAGATGGAGCAGTTCCGCGAGGGCATCAGCCTGCGGGCCTACGGTCAACGCGATCCGCTGGTCGAGTACAAGAACGAAGCGTTCGAGATGTTCAACGAGCTGACCGAGCGGATTCGGGGCGCGATCGTCTCGCAGATCTTCCGCGTGACCGTGACGCCCGCGGCGGCTCCGCAGCCTGCGCCGGCGCGGGAGCTGGTCGAGAGCGGTCCGGCCGAGCCGGACGGGTCCAACGGCGCCGGCGTCGGCAAGGCCGCGAAGCAAGAGAGGCGGGCCGCACCTGCACGCGCTGCCGCGGTCCCGGTCGGCGCCGCCGGCGGCGCCGGAGAGCCGGCCCATAAAATCGGGCGCAACGATCCGTGCTGGTGCGGGTCGGGCAAGAAGTACAAGAGGTGCCACGGAAGGTAGATGGACGCAGCGCTGACCCCGAAAGAGATCCTGAACCGCATCCTGCAGCTCAAGGAGCACCTTTGACCTTCCAGCCAAGGCGAGGCGGGCAGACGAGCTAGACGCCGAGCTGGCGAAGCCGGGCGCGTGGGACGATCCACGTCGCGCGGGTCAGCTGGCACGCGAGGCTTCCGAGCATCGCGAGCTCATCGCGACCTGGGATCGCCTCGAGCGGCGCGCCCGTGACCTCGTCGAGCTGGAGCAGCTTGCCGAGGACGACGCCGATCTCGAACGCCAGATCGCGGAGGAGCGGGCGACACTGGAGCGAGAGCTGCGCTCTCGCGAGCTCGACCTGCTCTTCACAGATCCCTACGCGAGCCACAACGCGGTGATCACGCTATCGGTCGGCCAGGGCGGCATCGAGGCGCAGGATTGGGTCGAGATGCTGCTGCGCATGTACCTGAAGTGGAGCGAGCGCCGCGGGTTCGAGACCGAGATCGTCGACGAGTCGCGTGGAGAGGAGGCGGGGCTGAAAAGCGTCACGGTGATCGTCCGCGGCCCGCGCGCGTATGGATTGCTGCGCTCGGAGCACGGAGTGCACCGGCTCGTGCGCATCTCTCCATTCGACCAGAACCACCGCCGGCACACGTCGTTCGCGCTGGTCGAGGTGATGCCCGAGCTCGAGAGCGCCGACGAGGATGCGATCCAGGTCAGCCCTCAGGACCTTCGCATCGACACCTACCGCTCGACGGGCGCCGGCGGGCAGCACGTGAACAAGACCGACTCGGCGGTGCGGATCACGCACCTTCCGACCGGGATCGTGGTCACGTGCCAGAACGAACGATCGCAGATGAAGAACCGCGAGATGGCCATGAAGGTGCTCAAAGCGCGGCTGTTCCAGCGTCAGCAGCAGGAGGCGGCGGAGAACCTGGACAGGATCCGCGGCCAGGTGATGCCCGCGGAGTTCGGCTCACAGATCCGCAACTACGTGCTGCAGCCGTACACGCTCGTCAAGGACGTACGGACCGGACTCGAGGTCGGCAACGCCCAGGCGGTGCTGGACGGCGAGATCGACCCGTTCATCGAGGCGTGGCTGCGGTGGCGCCTGGGCCAGGGCGCTGAGGTGGCGGCCGATACGCGATAGTCGCGACTACCAACCGATTTCGCGCGTGGAAGCGGGCCATAGTCGCGACTATCGCCCAATGAGAGCGCAAGCCCCGTAACCGGCCGCCGTTAAACCAGTGTTTGACACTCTTGGAAGGGGTTGGAGCCAAAGGGGCAAACGGGTATACTGCCCGCGACCTAGCCACGCGCGCCCACTGGCGCGCAACGCCACAGCAAGAGACGCAGCACATGCTTTTGACACCGGACTTCGACACACGACCGGTAATCAGCTTCCAGCACGTCCACAAGACGTACCCGACCGGAACCGAGGCCCTCCGTGACATCAACCTCGAAGTCCCCGAAGGCGACTTCGTCTTCCTGGTCGGTCCCTCCGGCGCAGGCAAGTCCACGCTCGTCCGCCTGCTGATTCGCGAGGAGAAGCCGAGCAAGGGCAAGATCTTCGTCGACGGCGTGGAGCTTGGCCGCATGAAGCGGCGCAGGCTTCCGTACTACCGGCGCAAGGTCGGCCTCGTCTTCCAGGACTTCAAGCTGCTGCCGAACCTCACCGTCTACGAGAACGTCGCTTTCGCCATGCGCGTGCTCGGAGAGCCCGACCACAAGATCCAGACCCGTGTGGCCGAGGCCCTGGACACCGTGAGCCTTTCGGGCAAAGAGCACACCTACCCGTCCAACCTCTCGGGCGGGGAGCAGCAGCGCGTGGCCATCGCGCGAGCGCTGGTGCACGCGCCGCGATTCATCATCGCCGACGAGCCGACCGGCAACCTCGACCCCGCGACCGCGTGGGAGATCATGCAGCTCTTCATGCGCATCAACGCGCGCGGCGCCACCGTGGTGATGGCGACGCACAACCGCGAGATCGTCGACCTGCTCCGCAGGCGCGTCGTCGCCATCGACGCAGGGCAGATCGCCAGGGACGACCGATCAGGCAGGTATCACGATGATTTTGAGAAATCTCAAGTTCGCGCTCAATAGCGCCTGGCAGAGCTTCTGGCGCAACCTGGCCGTGAGCCTGGCCGCGGTCGTGTCGATCACGCTCATCCTGATCCTGGCCGGCGTGAACCTGCTGGTAGGGCACGCGTTCTCGCAGGTGCTCGACAGCTTCCGTGAAAAGGTCAGCGAGATCTCGATCAACGTCGCCGAGGACACGCCGCTGCAGACGGTCACCGAGTTCCAGCAGCAGCTCCAGGCGGACCCGCGCGTGACCAGCATCAAGTTCATCAGCAAGGACGAGGCGCTGGCCCAGTTCAAGTCCGATCCGCAGAACGCCGTCCTGGCGCAGCAGATCGAGGGCAACCCGCTGGACGCGAAGCTCGAGGTCCACGTCGCCAACCTCGGCGACGTGGCGGCCATCGACACGCTGGCGAGGCAGTGGCCGGGCGTCGACCCGACCGACCCGACCAACTATCAGGGCGACTTCGTCAACCGCATGCTCGAGCTGTCGTCGTGGCTCAGCCTGGCCGGCGTGGGGCTGCTGGTGATCCTGCTGATCGCCTCGATCGTGATCGTGATGAACACGATCCGGACCGCCGTCTATCACCGCCGCAAGGAGATCGAGGTGATGAAGCTCGTCGGCGCCACCGAATGGTTCGTTCGCGGGCCCTTTGTCATCGAGGGCGTGATGACCGGCATCATCGCCGCCTCGATCGCGCTCGCCCTCCTCGTCATCGCCTACCCGCCCGCCGTCGATCGCTTCAAGTCGGACATCGGGTTCATCCCGCTCAGCTACGACCCCGCGTTCATCTCGAGCCTCGCCTTTGACCTGCTCCTCGCCGGCGCCATGCTCGGCGCGCTGGGCAGCTACATCGGCGTGCGCCGCTACGTGAGGATCTGAGTGATGCTCAAAGCCCGCCTGATGCTCGCCGCCGTGCTCGCCACCATGGCATGGGCGCCGCTCTCGGTCCAGAACGCGGCCGCCATCTACTGCTATCCCGGCGATCCGCCGGAGGTCTACAACGCCTGTGTCGCCTACAACAACGGCATCGGTCAGCAGGTCAACAACCAGAACCAGCTCGACAACATCCAGACCCAGATCAACGACGCGATCGGGGAGATCAACGCGCTCGACGCGCTCATCGCCAGCCTGAAGAACCAGATCGCTGCGCAGGAAGCCCTCATCGCGCAGACGCAGAAGGCGATCGACGACCTGAGCGCGAAGATCCGGTTCGGCGAAGCGGCGCTGATCCAGCTGAAGGCGCACGTCAGCGTGCGCGAGCAGATCCTCGACCAGCGCCTCCGCTACATCGACTCCCACGGCAGCGTGAACTACGTCCAGCTCGTTCTCACCTCGGCCAACCTCAACCAGCTGCTCGACCGCATGGTCGGTGCGCAACAGGTGGCGGCCTCGGACAAGCGCCTGCTGGACGAGCTCGAGCAGGAGCACGTGCAGGTCGCGCAGGCGAACAGCGACCTGGAGGTCCAGCGCGGGCAGGTGCAGGCGTTGCTGAAGCAGCAGCAGGCGACGAAGGCCGACCTGGAGAAGAACCTCCAGACGCAAAAGGACGCGGTCGCCGCCGAGCAAAGGCTCGGCGCACTGCTGCAGCAGCAGTACGCGCAGGTGCAGGCAGAGCGCGCCGCGATCGACGCCAACGTGGCCAAGCTGGCCCTGGCCTATGACGCGGCCGCGATCAAAGCCGGCGGCGGCAATGGCGTGTTCGAGTGGCCCATGCCGGCGTGCGGCTTCGGGTGCATCACGCAGGGCTTCGGCTGCTCGTCCTTCTATCTGGAGGTCTACGACCCCAACTGCCCGTACCCGCACAAGATCCACACCGGCGTCGACATCGCCGGGCCGTATGGGTCCTCGATCGTGGCCGCGGACACCGGCGTCGCGTACCTGTATCCCGGCAGCATCGGTTACGGCAACCTGCTGGTGATCATCCACGGCAACGGCTACTCGACGTACTACGGGCACCTGAGCGGCTACGCGCCGGGGCTGTCCAGCGGTCAGGTCGTGCCGCGCGGGACGACGGTCGCGTTCGAAGGCTCGACCGGCTGGTCGACCGGACCACACCTGCACTTCGAGATCCGCGTCAACGGCGTCTACAAGGACCCGTGCATCTGGCTCGGCTGCTAGGCCCGTCGTCCCCGTCGCTAGTAGTCTGCTGACATGAATCGAAGCGCCTCCCTCGGCAAGGGTGGCGCCGTCCTCGCGCTGATCATCGGATCGCTGCCGAGCCTGCTGTTCCTGGTGGTCGGCTTCGTGGCCGGCGTCTACATCGACCAGCGGTTTCCGGAGTACGTGCCGTTCATCGGCCACACGTCGGCCGGCCGCGTCGACCTGTCATCGGTGCAGCAGGCGGCGAGACTCATCCAGGCCGACTACGTGGACGCGAACGTCGACCCGAACAAGCTCTCGCAGGCCAGCGTGCAGGGCATGGTCAGCAGCCTCGGCGACCCGTACACGATCTACTTCGACCCTGCGCAGTACAAGAAGCTGCAGGAGAGCTACCAGGGCAAGTACACGGGAATCGGCATCTACGTGAGCTTCACCACAGGCGGCTATCCGAGCATCACCGGCACGGTGCCGGGATCGCCGGCGGCCTCCGCCGGGTTGAAGGCCGGCGACCAGATCATCAAGGTGGGGGACAAGGACGTGAAGGGCCTCACCGCCGACCAGGCCACCTCGCTCATCCAGGGGCCGGAGGGCACGAAGGTGACGCTGACCATCCAGCGCGGGAGCGACACGCTGACGTTCACCATCACCAGGGCCCAGATCCAGGTGCCGACCGTGCGCTCCGCGACTGTGGGCGACCACGTGCTCTACGTGCGCATCTACCAGTTCGGTCTGGACACGTCGAGCGAGTTCGCAACGGCGCTGAAGAACGGCCTATCGGGTTCGAGCGGGATGGTCCTCGACCTTCGGGGTGACCCCGGAGGTTTCACATCGGCGGCGGACGATGTGATCACGCAGTTCGTGACCAGCGGGGAGACGTTCGAGACCCGCGGCCGGAACGGGACCGACAAGCACGAGGTGGGAAGGACGCACGCGGCGCCGACGGTGCCCCTGGTG
>DASSLL010000020.1:0-26973 GCA_035689485.1 Candidatus Dormiibacterota bacterium
GATAAGGTCTCCCACCGGGTTAACCGGGTAAGGGCCCTGGTAGACAACCAGGTTGATAGGCCGCAGGTGTAAGAGGAGCAATCCTTTGAGCTGAGCGGTACTAATAGCCCGAGGGCTTGTTCACCTATAACTCACTCTTCATTTGCTGATGAGTGAGCCAACAACAAAGAGAAAGAAGCTGGATCCAGAGAAAGCTGGAGAATCTCATAGACCTGATTCGGTTGTGCAATGACGGCTGAGACGCATCCCCCGAGGGGCGCGCGCGACACCGACCTCCACTGGTCGGCGCGCGCCCTCGAGCTCGCGCAGAAAGCCGACTACCGAACGAGCCCCAACCCGATGGTGGGCGCCGTGGTCCTCGACCGCGACGGTCTCGTCGCGGGCGAAGGTTTTCACCTCGGCAAGGGCCGGCCGCACGCGGAAGAGGAGGCGTTGCAGCTGGCCGGCGAACGTGCGCGTGGAGGAACGCTCTTCGTCAACCTCGAGCCCTGCACGCACGCCCACCGCAATCCCAGCTGCGCCGACGCGGTCATCGCCTCGGGCGTGTATCGAGTCGTCGTGTCCATGGCGGATCCCGACCCGCGAGTCCGCGGCGCCGGCATCAAGGCGCTCGAGGCGGCGGGCGTTCGCACCGAGGTGGGTGCGCATGCCGACCGGGCCCGGCGCCTCAACGAGTTCTACGTCAAGCATCGCGAGACCGGCCGGCCGTTCGTGTCGGCGAAGTACGCGATGAGCCTCGACGGCAAGATCGCCACGCGCACACGTGAGTCGCGGTGGATCACGGGCGAGGAGGCTCGCCACCACGGTCACCGCCTCCGGCACCGCCATGACGCGATCCTGGTCGGCATCAACACCGTGATGGCCGACGACCCCGAGCTCACCGCACGACTCGACGGCGAGGACCTCCGCCAACCGCTGCGCGTGGTCGTCGACTCACAGCTGAGAATCCGCCAGTCCGCGCGGGTTGTGGGCGCGAACACTTTGATCGCGACGACCCGACCTGGCCGCGTTGGGCTCGCCGAGGTGGTCAAGCTGCCGGCGACAGTGGAAGGCCGGGTCAGCCTGCCCGACCTCCTCGACGAGCTCGGCCGGCGCGGCACCCTCAGCCTCCTGGTCGAAGGGGGGGCCGGTGTCCACGCCGCCTTTTTCGAGGCAGGCCTTGTCGACAAGGTTTACGCCTACGTCGCGCCAAAGCTCCTCGGTGGCAGCGAAGCTCCCGGACCGCTTGGCGGCACGGGGATCGAGCACCTGGCCGACGCGACAGCCCTCCGCGACGTCGACGTGACGCGGCTCGGCGAAGATTTCCTGATCAGCGGATATGTTCACCGGGATCGTTAGCGCGGTCGCGAAGGTGGTCGCCGTCCGGGGCCAGCGGATCGGGATCGACCACGCCGCCATCGCCAGGCGCCTGAGGACCGGCGGCAGCGTCGCGGTGAACGGCGCCTGCCTGACGGTGGTCAAGAAGCAGGGCCCGGTGTTCTACGCCGACGTCGTGGCCGAGACGAGGCGACGCACCAACCTCGGCGACCTGAAAGTCGGCGACGAGGTCAACCTCGAGCTGCCGGTGACCGCAGAGCAGACGCTGGACGGTCACATCGTCCAGGGCCACGTCGACGCCACGGCCGAGGTCACGTCGGTCGAGGGCAACGAGATGGCCTTCGAGCTCCCCGCGACGCTCTCGAAGCTCGTCGCCTTCAAAGGCTCGATCGCCGTCGATGGCGTCAGCCTCACGGTCGCCGCCGTGGACAAGCCGCCGGGCACCTTCAAGGTGGCTTTCATACCCCATACGCTCCAGGCCACGATCGCCGGCAAGTACCGTCGCGGCACGAAGGTCAACCTCGAGGCGGACGTCATCGCGCGCTACGTGGCCAGAAACCTCCGCCGGTAGACTTCGTCAGCAACCCATGCTCGCCACCGTTCCCGAAGCCGTCGAGGACGTCAAGCAAGGCAAGTTCGTCATCGTCGTCGACGACGAAGACCGGGAGAACGAAGGCGACCTCGTCATCGCAGCGGAGAAGGTCACGCCCGACCACATCAGCTTCATGACCCATCACGGCTCCGGCCTCGTGTGCCTGCCGGTCGTCGCCAGGCGGCTCGACGAGCTCGCCATCGCTCCGATGGTGCAGCGCAACACCAGCCGTCTTGGCACCGCGTTCAGCGTCAGCATCGACGCCCGCGACATGACGACGACCGGCGCGAGCGCGCACGACCGCGCCGCCACGATCCGCAAGGTGGTCGACCCCGACGCCAGGCCCAGCGACTTCACCATGCCGGGCCACACCTTTCCGCTCAGGGCCGCCGAGGGTGGCGTCCTCACCCGCGCCGGCCAAACGGAGGCGGCCGTCGACCTGGCGACGCTCGCCGGCCTCTACCCGGCCGGGGTCATCACCGAGCTCATGAAGCCGGATGGCACGATGGCGCGGATGCCCGACATCGAAAAGTTCGCCGCCGAGCACAACATCAAGGTCATCACCGTCGAGCAGCTGATCGCCTATCGCCGGCGCAACGAAAAGCTGGTCGCCCGCCGCGTCGAGGCTCAGATCCCGATCGGTGACGGGGGCGACCTATGGCGGCTCTACGCGTACGAAGACGTCCTGCGACACGAAAATCACCTCGCCATCGTCCTGGGCGAGATCGACCCGAGTCAACCCACCCTGTTAAGAGCGCACTCCGAGTGCCTGACCGGCGACATCTTCGGCAGCCTGCGCTGTGACTGCGGCGCCCAGCTGCACGCGGCGATGGAGATGATCGCGGCCGAAGGCAAAGGCGTGATCCTGTACATACGTCACCAGGAAGGAAGAGGCATCGGCCTGCTCGACAAGCTCCATGCCTACAACCTGCAGGACAAAGGGCTCGACACGGTCGAGGCCAACGAAGCGCTCGGCCATCCACCCGACAAACGCGACTACGGCATCGGCAGCCAGATCCTGTACGACCTGGGCGTGCGGAAGATCAGGCTGCTCACCAACAACCCGAAGAAGATCTACGGCCTCGAAGGCTTCGGTCTGGAGGTCGTGGAGCGAGTGCCCATCAACATTCCGTCCAATCCGCACAACGAGCGTTATCTGCAGACGAAGAAAGACAAGCTCGGCCACCTTCTCTAGCGGTGGGCGAGAAAGGCGCCACGCCGAATCTCGACGGCACCGACCTGCGCGTCGCCATCGTCGTCGCCAGGTTCAACGAGAACGTGACGCGACGACTGCTGAAAGGCGCGCGAGAGGCGCTTCAGAAGCACGGCGTCGCGGAAGACGACGTGGACGTCTACTGGGTCCCCGGCTCGCTCGAGCTGCCGGTGACGGCCCTCGCGCTCGCCGAGAAGGGCGAGCACGACGCCATCGTCGCGCTCGGCGCGGTCATCCGCGGGGAGACGTTTCATTTCGATGTCGTCGCCATGCAGGCCGCGAGCGGCCTCATGCAGGTGCAGCTCGACACCGGGGTGCCGATCGCGTTCGGTGTCCTCACCACCGACGACGAGGATCAGGCGCTCGCCCGATCCGGTCTCAAGAACAACAAAGGCTCCGACGCGGCCGAGGCGGCCATCGAGATGGCCAACCTCCTGCGTGAGATCCAGGGCTAGCCGACGACCGAGAAAGCGACCACCTTCCGGCCGGCGGGCACGACGACGAAGCCATCGGTCGCCGCGGGCGTGCTGAAGTGCATCGCGCCGCTAAGGCCGGTGGAAAACAGCGCGTGTCCATCGGCGGGGCTCAACGCGTAAAGAGTCCCGGAGTCTGGCGAGATGGCCCATACCGCTCCGGCGGAGACGATCGGCGATCCGAGACTGATGTTGTCGGCGTGCCACAGGACGCCGATCGTCGATCCCACCGATAACGCGTAAAGACCGTCGCTGCACGGCACGAAGACGGTCGTGTCCATGACGGCGGTTCCTCCCCAGGCGCCGGAGCAGACGCGGCTGCTCGTGATCTGCCCGCCTATCCCGCCAAGCGCGCCGCCGCGCAGCAGGTACGCCTCACCGCTCTTGCCGATGGCGAGAACATGACCGTCGGCGAGCAGCGTCGGTCCCACGGAGCCCAGGTCGGTATCCGTGGCATTCAGCGCAGCCCAGTTCGACGGTGCGAAGTATGACTTGACAGAAGACAGGTCAGGCGTGAGCTGCAGGACCGCGTTGCTGTTGTTGAGTCCGGACCCAAATGCGTTGCCGGTCGTGAAGTAGACGCTTCCGTCGGACGCGATCGACACGCCCTGCGCAGACCAAACCGAGGCGCCCTTCGCGCTTGAGACCTGGAACGAATTTCCCTGGCCCCCGCCGAGCGGCACCCTCACGACGTACCCGTGGTAGGCGCCGCAATCGCCGAACAACCCGCCCACCGGCACGTACACGGAACCGTTGGCGATCGTCAGCGCACCGCGAAACTGCTGCACGAGCGGCGTCGAACTGGACGGATCGATCTCCTGCTGCCACGCCACAGACCCGTCGACGAGCTTCAGGGCGAACAGCATGTGGTGGTGCGTCCGCAGGTACGCGACGACGTAGAGAAGACCCGACGAGAGATCGGCCGCCGGAGTGCCGGTGATCCCTGTCACCGGCGCGATGTTGCCGCACGGCAGCGACGATGCGTCGACCGGGTCGCCGAGATGCGCCTTCCACACCGTCGCGCCGGTGAACAGGTCCAGCGAGTAGACCGAGTTGTTCTCCGTCGCCACGATGACGTGGCCCGCGACGATAAGGGGTGACGCGTAGACGTCCCCGTCCACGGCCGCGCGCCACGCCTCTTTGGGAGTGGTGATCGCGGGCTCGGCAGGGCCGAGACCCGACCGTCCGGCGTCGCGGTGGTACTGGGTCCACTCGGTCGAGATCGGCGGCGACGGCGTCGGCGTCACGGCGGCACGCGACGACGAGGCCGGCGACGAAGGGCCTCCGCTTCCCGACGCGCACCCCGCGGCGGCCAGGCACAAGGCCAGGCCGAAGGCAGTGCGCCGGATCAAATTCCCCAGGCGAACTTTCGCGCGGGGCGCAGCCGCGCTCGCTCGGGCGCGATCAGCTCCACGCGGCCCTGCAGCGCCAGGCCGCGCCGTGGACCCATCGCGTCGACGACCATCGCCGCCCGCGGCTCGGCCATCAGGTTGCGCAGCTTCACGCCGTCGACGTCGAAGTCTAGGGAGCCGTCGTCGTTCACCGCGTACATCACCGGCACCACGTGTGGCCACCCTGACGGACCGACCGTCGCGAGCCGCGCCAGCCGCTGCGAGCGCAGGAACTCGAGCTCGGCGGCGGTGAACACGAGCACCATCCTAGAGGTCCAGCCGAGAAGCGCTCGCCGGATCTGCAGCGCCCATGCGGCCTGGATGGCCGAATCTCTCGCCGAGCGTTCTCAGCCGGCCCTCTAGACTCATCGTTTTACATGGCCACCACCAAAGAGGCGATCGGCGGCTACACGATCTCTCGCCGGCAGCCCTTGGAGCGCATCGGTGGCGAGTACATCGAGCTCGAGCACGAGGCGACCGGGGCCAGGCACATCCACATCCAGACCAACGACGACAACAACGGCTTCGCTGTCTTCTTTCCCACCGCGCCCACCGATTCCACCGGTGTCGCCCACATCCTCGAGCACGTCGTCCTCGCAGGCTCGCAGCGATTCCCCGTGAGGGATCCGTTCTTCAGCATGACCAGGCGCTCGCTGGCGACCTTCATGAACGCCCTCACCGGGTCGGACTGGACCATGTACCTCTACAGCACGCGCAACGAAAAGGACTACCGGAACCTCCTCGACGTCTACCTCGACGCGACGTTCTTTCCGCGGCTCGACGAGGACGCGTTCAAGCAGGAAGGCATCCGGTTCGAGTTCGAGGACGCGCAGGATGCAAGCTCCGGGTTGCGGTACAAGGGCGTCGTCTTCAACGAGATGAAAGGCGCGCTGGCCACGCCCGGCGCCGCGATGGACCGAGCGATCGGCAAGACGCTGTTTCCCGGCCTGCCCTACGAGCACGTCTCGGGCGGCGACCCTGCCGCGATCCCCGACCTGACGTGGCAGAACCTGAAGCAGTTCCACGCGAGGCACTACCACCCCAGCAACGCGCGCTTCTACACGTACGGCGACCAGCCGCTGGAGAGGACGCTCGAGTTCATCGAGAGGCACGCCCTGTCGAAGTTCACGCGCATCAGCGTCGCTCCGATCGTGCCCGACGTCAGCCGCTTTCGCGAGCCGAAGGAGGCCACCGAGCCGTACCCCGCGCCGGCCGGCGAGGACCTCACGAAGAAGTCGGAGGCGCTCGTCGGCTGGGTGACGGTGCCCAGCGCCGATTCCTTCAAGTCGCTGGCCATGAAGGTGCTGGCGGAGGTGCTTCTCGGCAACGCCGGCTCGCCGCTGAGAAAAGCCCTCATCGACTCCGGCGTCGGGAGCGCGCTCGCCGACGGCAGTGGTTTCCACGACGACTACCGCGAGGCGGTGTTCGGCGCCGGTTTGAAGGGCATCGCGTCCGCGGACGCGAAGATGGTCGAAGACGTCGTGCTCCGCACGCTCGAGGCGCTTGCGGCAAAGGGCCTGGATGGGGACCAGGTCGACGCCGCGATCCACCACCTCGAGTTCGACCGCCGCGAGCGGTCCAACGCCGGCTTCCCGTATGCGCTGCGCGTGCTGTTCGCCATCCTGCCCGCGTACCTCTACGACGGCGACCCGCTCGACGCGCTGGACTTCGACGCCGACCTGGAGCGCCTGGAGCGCGGCCGAACCGAAGGCCGGTTCTTCGAGGACCTCATCCAGGCGGAGCTGCTTGACAACCCGCATCGAGCGCTCCTGACGGTGGTTCCCGACCCGGCGCTCGAAGAGCGCCAGCGGAAACAGGAGCTCGACAGGCTCGCGGCAGTCGAGCGGACGCTTGCCGAAGCCGACCGGGCGGCGATCGTCGAGGATGCGGTCCGCCTCAAGGCGCTCCAGGAGGCAAAACAGGACCTGTCCGTCCTGCCGACGCTCGAGCTCACCGACATCCCGATGAAGTTCGAAGACGTCTCGAGCCGGGACGACTCGATCGGCGGCGCGCGCGTCGAGTTCTATCCTCAGCCGACCAACGGAATCACCTACCTCGACATCCGGGCCGATTTCTCCGACCTGACCATCGAGCAGAAAGACCTGCTGCCGCTGTTCGCCAGGACGCTCACGCAAAGCGGCGCCGCCGGCGCGGACTACGCCGAGATCGCCACACGCATCGCGGCGGTGAGCGGGGGCATCGGTGCCGCGGCGCAGGTCCAGTCCCTCGCGGCTCGCGACGACTACCTGCAGTCCTTCGTCCTCTCGGGTCGCGCGCTCGACAGGGACGCGCAGGCCTTCGTCGGGCTCATGACCGACCTGGTGGCCCGGCTGGAGATCGAGCCTCACCGGCTGAAGGAGATCATCGCCGAGATCAGCACGCGTCTCGAAACCTCTCTGGCGGGCCTCGGCTTTCAGTTCGCCCTGCTGCGGGCGCACTCGAAGCTCACGTCCGAAGGCGCTCTGAACGACCGGCTGCAGGGGATCGAGATGCTGCACACCATGCGCCGTCTCGTGAAGCGCGGCGAAGAAGAGCTCGGCGACGTGATCGCGCGGCTCGACGGCATCCGCACGGCGCTGTTCAACCCGCGGTCGCTGCGCATCGTCGTCACGTGCGAGCCCGACATGGTCGAGCCGCTGCAGGCGCTGCTCGTGGGGCTGATCGACGCGCTCCCGAGAAGCGAGGTGGCCGACAAGGAGGTCAAGCCGGCGGGCGTCGACGCCAGGCCCGAGGCGCGCATCGCGCCGGTGCCGGTCGCCTTCAACGTCCGCGTCTACAGGACCGCGCGCTTCGAACATCCCGACTCGCCGGCGCTGCTGGTGCTCGCCAACTACCTCCGAGACACGTTCCTGCACCGCGAGCTGCGCGAGAAGGGCGGCGCCTACGGTGCTTACGCGCAGGCCGGCGTGGCCAGCGCGACCTTCTATCTCGGCTCCTACCGCGATCCCAACATCACGCGGACGTATGACACCTTCGATCGAGCGGTGGGCTGGGTGGTCGATGGTGAGATCGAGCCGGAGGCGCTCAAGGAGGCGATCCTCGGGGCGTGCGGTGACGTCGATCCGCTCGAGTCGCCGGATATCAAGGGCCGCCGCGAGGCCACCAACCGCGCCACCGGGTTCACGCGGGAGTCGCGCGAGCGCTTCAAGCAGCGCCTCCTGCAGGTGACGGCGGAAGACCTCAAGAAGGTTGCCCGGACCTACTTCCAGAACCGCCCGCTGGCGGAGGCCACGGTCGCGGGACCGGACCTCGTCGAGCAGGCCCGCAAGGAGCGTCCGGAGCTCTTCGGCGTCGTCGCGCCGGTCTGACCCGTCCGTCTAAACTGGCGCCAAAAGTGAACCGGTGGTGGCGGCACGAGCTCTTCTGGCCGATCGCCCTCGTCGTCCTGGGCGTGTACCTGCTGGTGCACAACCTGGGCTTGATCAACGATGCGATCTTCTGGCCCCTCATCCTGATCGCGCTCGGCGTGTGGCTCATCCTCCGCCGGGCCCGCACGTAGACCTCCGTGCTGCGCAACTCCAGCGTCATCTGGGGCGGAATCCTGGTCATCGTCGGCGTCCTGTTCCTGCTCGCCAACCTGAACGTCAACGTCCGCTGGGACCTCCTGTGGCCCGTGGTGCTGATCCTCATCGGCGTGTGGCTCCTTCTGGCGCGGGTCGGGCCCGGCGGCAACTACGCGGACGTCGACAGCGCGGAGGCGCGCGACGGCATCACCAAGGCGACGCTCGACCTGGCGCTCGGGGCGGGACGCGTGGACGTTAGGTCCACGTCGCTCGGCGACCAGCTGTACCGCGCGCACATCGAGCACCAGGGTTCGTCGCCCGACGTGCGGCTCGACCGCGGCACGGCGACGGTGAAGATCTCGACGCGGCTCGATTGGTTCATGGGCGCCCGCCGCCTCAGGGTGGACACCCAGCTTTCGGACGCCGTCATGTGGGACGTCAAGTGCGCCACCGGCGCGATCCGGGGTGAGTTCGACCTCTCGACGGCCCAGGTCGGAAGCTTCGACTGCCGGACTGGCGCGAGCCGCATCTCGGTGAACTTTCCCGCGCCCAAAGGCGTCGTCCCGGTGCGGATCGACGGCGGCGCCCTGCGCGTCGACCTCATCCGGCCGGCGGGCGCAGCGATCAAGGTCCAGTCCTCGGGCGCCGCGCTGCAGCTCCACGCCGACGGCACGCGGCAAGACGGCTTCGGCAACCGCGAGTGGCGGTCGACCGGCTTCGACTCCGCCACCGACCGCTACGAGGTCACCGTCGCCGGCGGCGCCCTCAACGTCAACATCTCCACGCGCTGATGCGCTCGACGTACCGGTACCGCAGCTTCTTCTGGCCGGCGGTCCTGATCCTGGTCGGCGTCATCGCCCTGCTCGCCAACACGGGCCAGATACCGGCCGAGCGCCTGTTCAACCTGGTGCTGCTCTGGCCCCTGGTGCTCGTCGTCATCGGCCTCGAGCTGATCGTCCGGCGCGCGATGCACGGCGTCGCCGGCGACGTGGCCGCGGCGCTCATCGTCCTGCTCGCGATCGCGGGCGCCGCCGCCTACGTCGCGGCCGCGCCGAACCCCTCCGCGACCGCGTCGATGGACAGCAAGGCGGACCTGGGCAGCATCTCACGCGGGACGCTGGAGATCGACGCGGGGGCGGCCGAGATAACCGTCACGGGCACGACCGACATCGGCTCGAGCCTGTACCAGGCACATATCGATTACTCGGGACCCAAGCCTGAGGTCACGCTCGACCGTTCGACGGGCAACCTGCGCATCGACCAGCCGAACAACACCTTCTTCGCCTTCCAGAGCCGGCGCTTCGTCCTCGATCTGCGGCTGAACCCCAGCATCCCCTGGAGCATCACGCAGAACACCGGCGCCTCGACGGACACGTACCACCTCCAGGGTGTGCAGCTCGACCGGATGACGCTCAACACGGGGGCGAGCCGTGACGACATCACGCTCGGCCCGACATCGAACTCGGTTCCGATCGAGATCAACGGCGGCGCGCTCACGGTCAACGTCCACCGTCCCAGCAGCGTTCTCGCGTCTGTCGAGGTGTCCGGCGGCGCGGTCAGCCTCAACGTGGACGGCCACGTTCAGCACGCGGTGGGAAACGTGAGATACGAGCCGGGCAATTCGACCGGCGGACCGAGCTACAGCATCCGCGTCAACGGCGGTGCGTGCACCGTCACGCTGGACACGAGCGGGTCGGTCTAAGTCCCCTCGTTCAGGCGGGCGTCCAGCGCGTCGACTCGCGCTCGATAGATCGACTCCGTCGCCGGCGACACGGCCGCACGAAAGCCACGCGCTGCGACGCCGAGCATCGATTCCACCTCGCCGTCCAGGACGCCCGCGGCCCGCAGCACCTGGATGAGAGCCGCGGCGCGCTCCGCGCCGCCGAGGATGGCGTCCTCGTCCACGCGCAACGCGGCAAGCTCACCGCCCTCACGTCGCAGCCGCGACGCCAGCGCGGTGTGCTCCTCGCCGCCGCGGTCTTCGGCCCGCCGGGCGCCTTCAGCCGCGGCTGCACCGGCGAGGCGCCCCTCCAGCAGCCGCCCGTCGGCCGCCGGACCGCCCGCCGCCGCCGGGCACAGCCCGACCACCTGCTCGGCGCCCATGGGTACGCCGCGCCGGGAGAGCTCGCCGATCACGTCGCCGGGCGCCGTCTCGTCGACGCGAAAGAGGTTCATCGACAGCTGGACGCGGTTGCCCGGCAGCTCGAACGCCAGCGCCTGCACGCCGCGCAGACCGTCGGCCGCCTCGCGCAGCGAGCGAGCCAGCGCCCGAGCGCCCACCAGGTCGGTGTCGAACAGCATCACGTTGAACGCGACCAGCAACCGCCGCGCGCCGACGCACACGGCGCCGGCGGTGGGGTGGAGGTCAGGTCCGCCGAGGTCGGGCCGGGCGCGGCCGGCGCGGATGTCGGCGAGCGTCTTCGATTCGCCGTGGCCGTAGAAGAAGACGGGCACCTTCAGCCCGGTCCACACCCGCTCGCCCACCTCCCGCGCGACGTCTCGGGCGTCATCGAGGGAGGCGCGGCCCAGCGGCACTATGGGCACCACGTCCGCAGCGCCGACGCGTGGGTGGACGCCCCGGTGCTCGCGGAGGTCGATGCGCTCGACGGCGGCGCCGGCCGCCGACAGCAGCCCGTCGACGAGCCGGCGGCGCTCGCCCGCGAGCGTGATGACGACGCGGTTGTGATCGGAGTCCGGATCGACGTCGAGCACGAACGCCGGTGCCGCGGCCGAGGCGACGGCGTCGATCACGTCGCCGCGTGAACCCTCCGAGAAGTTCGGCACCGACTCGAACATGGCAGTTGCTAGCGTAAGCACCGATGTCGGGGCCGGTCTCGCTCGTCTATGGCGAGGCGTTGATGAAGCACCACCTGTCGGACGAGCACCCGCTGCAGCCGATCCGCGTCAAGCTCGCGGTCGACCTGATCAAAGAGACCGGTCTCATCGAGCACGCGCACCTGCTGCCGCCGCGCGCCGCGACGATCGAGGAGCTCGAGCTCGTGCACGCGCCCGAGTACGTCGAGCTGGTGCGCCGCCTGAGCGATCCTGCGCAGCGCCGCCAGGTGTCGCCTCACGCCATCGACGCGGCGGGTTTCGCGTCCGCCGACAACCCAATCTCTGACGAGCTCCACGAGGGCACGGCGCTCGTCGTCGGCGCGAGCATGGTCGCGGCAGAGGCGATCCAGAGCCGCTCCGCGCTCCACGTTTTCAGCCCCGCGGGCGGGCTGCACCACGCCCACCGCGACCACGCGAGCGGCTTCTGCACGTACAACGACGCGGCGGTCGCATGCGAGTGGTTGAAGCGCCAGGGCCACCGGGTCGCGTACGTCGACGTCGACGTCCACCACGGCGACGGGGTCGAGCACATCTTCGAGAGCGACCCCGAAGTGCTGACCATCAGCCTGCACGAGAGCGGGCACTGGCTGTTTCCCGGTACGGGTTTTCCCATGGAGTCGGGCGGCGGCGCGGGCCGCGGCACCGCGGTCAACGTGCCGTTCATGCCCTATACGTGGGACGAGCCCTGGCTCACCGCGTTCGAGAAGGTCGTGCCCGCGATGCTGCGCCGCTTCCAGCCGACGGTGCTGGTCACGCAGGACGGCTGCGACACGCATCACCTCGACCCCCTCGCGCACCTGGCGGCCACCACCAGGATCTGGCCGCGCGTCGGGCACGTCTTCCATGAGCTGGCGCACGAGCTGTGCGAGGGGCGCTGGCTGGCGCTGGGCGGCGGCGGCTACGCGATCCGCGAGGTCGTGCCGCGCGCCTGGACTCTGTTTTTCGCCGAGATGGTCGAGCGCCCCGACCTGGCCGAAAGCGTCAACGACCCGAACACGGTGGTGCCGGCCGCGGAAGCTCAGGAGAGGGTGTGGTCGGCGCTACGCAAGGACCTCGACCGCCTGGGCGCGGTCCACGGGGTGGATTTCGGCTAAGCGGAGTACGTCCTCAGGCAGCGGGTGCAGACGCGGGCGCGGAAGGTGCGGCCCTTGACCGTCACACGGCCCATCTGGAGGTTGGGCAGAAACCTCCGGTTGACCCGGTTCTTGGCGTGACTCACGTGGTGTCCGAACTGCGGCGTCTTGCCGCAGACCTCGCATTGCTTGGCCATGGAAATCCTTCGGCTTGAGTTCAAAAAGCGCGCCCACGAGCCGTCGAAAGCCTGGCGCGCGAACGCGAATTGTACCATGAGCCTTCGCATGGCCTCGAAGACGACCACCGCGCTCACCCAGTCTCGGCAGTGGGGCCGCATCGAGGTGTTCCCGTCCGCCGTCGCCGCGATCGCCGGCCACGCGGCGATGCGCTGCTACGGCATCGGCGGCATGGCGGGACGCGGCCTGCGCGACGGCTTCGCCGAGCTCCTGCGGCGCGAGAACGTGGACAAGGGCGTCGACGTCGTCCAGCTCGACGAGGGCCTGTCGATCGACGTCTACGTCATCGTCCAGTACGGCATCCGGATCTCCGAGGTGGCGCACAACCTGCAGGAGACCGTGAAGTTCGAGGTCGAGCGCTCTGTCAACGTGCCCGTGCTCAAGGTGAACGTCAACGTCCAGGGCGTTCGCGAAGAGCGCGAGCGCGACTGAGTTGGCGGCGGTGGTCAAGATCTCAGGGGTCGACGGACCGACCTTCAAGCGTGCGCTGCTCGGCAGCCTGAGCTGGCTTTCCGCCAACCACGAAGAGGTCAACCGCCTCAACGTCTTTCCCGTGCCCGACGGCGACACCGGCACCAACATGCTGCTCACGCTGCAGTCCGCGGTCGAGGACGTGAAGGAATCGAACGCAGGTGAGGTCAGCAAGATCGCCAAGCTGGCGTCGCACGGCAGCCTGATGGGAGCGCGCGGCAACTCGGGCGTAATCCTTTCTCAGATCTTCCGCGGTTTTGCGCGGGCCGTCGAGGGCAAGAGCTCGCTCACGCCCAAAGAGCTCGCCGGCGCGTTCGAAGAGGCCGCCAACGCCGCGTACCGCGCCGTCAACAAACCGACCGAGGGCACGATCCTCACCGTCGCGCGCGAGGCCGGCCGGGCCGCGGCGACCGCCGCCGACGCGCCCGACGCCAGCGTGCCCCGAGTCATCGCCGCCGCGGCGGCGGGGGCGAAGGCGGCGGTGCAGAAGACGCCCGGCCAGCTCCAGATCCTGCGCGACGCGGGCGTGGTCGACGCCGGCGGCTTCGGCCTGCAGCTGATCCTCGAAGGGATGCTGAAGACGGTCGAGGAGACGGAGCCCGCGCTGCCCGCTGCGAACACCCACCGCCCGGCGACGCCCGCTTCGCAGGTGTCGCTCGCGCTCCCGGAGGGCGGCTGGGGCTACTGCACCGAATTCCTCATCGAGGGCACCAACCTCGACATCGAGCTGATACGCGACCAGATCGAGGCGCTCGGCAACTCGGTGCTCGTCGTCGGTGAGCCGGAGCTCGTCAAGGTCCACGTCCACACCGACGACCCGACCCGGGTCATCAACCTCGCCGGTGGTTACGGCAAGCTGCTCAAGCTCAACGTCGGTGACATGTCGACCCAGCACAAGAGGATCATCGAAAGCGAGGGCGCCGCGCCCGCGCAGCAGGCGCCGCGACCGAACGGAGTCGGTCTCGTCGCGGTGGTCGCGGGGCGGGGGCTCGTCGACATCTTCCGCGGCCTCGGCGTCGACGCCATCATCGAGGGCGGCCAGACCATGAACCCGAGCACGCAGGACATGCTCACCGCCATCGAGTCGGTGCCCTACGACGAGGTCATCCTGCTGCCCAACAACGGCAACGTCATCCCGGCCGCCAAGCAGGTTGTCGGCCTGACGAAGAAGAAGGTCCACGTGGTGGAGACGCACAGCGTGCCGCAGGGCGTGTCCGCGGTCGTGGCGTTCCGCCCGGAGTCGACGGGCGCGGACAACGAACGGGCCATGAAGTCCGAGGCGGAGCGGGTGCAGACGATCGAGGTCACACACGCGGTGCGAGACACGCGGTCGAACGGGCTGCGTGTCAAGAAAGGCGACGTCATCGGGCTCATCAACGACAAGCTCGAGTTCGCGGGCTCGGGCTACGCCGAGGTGATCAAGAAGGCGCTCGGCAAGCTGGCGCCGGGCGAATACGAGCTCGTCACCGTCTACCGTGGCGAGCAGGCCACCGACGACGAGCTCGCCGCGCTCGAATCGGAGATCCGGACCAACTACCCCGGCCTCGAGGTCGAGGTCCAGCAGGGTGGCCAGCTGCACTATCCGTTCATCCTCTCCGTCGAATAGTCAGTTGCCCCGCAGCTTCGCGGTCGTCACAGACAGCACCGCCGACCTGCCCGGGGACTGGCAGCAGCGATACGGCATCGAGGTCGTGCCGCTCAAGGTCTTGTTCGGCAAAGAGACGTTCCGCGACCGCGTGGACATGACGGACGAGCAGTTCTTCCAGCGGCTCGCGGCGTCTTCGACGCTGCCCACGACCTCGGCGCCGTCGCCGGGGGAGTTCGCCGACATCTACAAGAGGTTGTCACGCGACCACGACGGCTGCATCTCGATCCACATCGGCGCGCAGCTGTCGGCGACGGCGGAGGCGGCGCGCGTCGGCGCCTCGTCGGTGGACGGTTTCCCCGTGAAGGTCATCGACAGCGAGACGGTGTCGATGCCGATCGCGTTCCTGTGCCGCATCGCCGCCGGATGCCCGACGCTCGACGATGCGGAGGCGGCCGTCAAGCAGCGGGTGCCCAAGACGCGGGTGCTGGCGCTGCTCGACACGCTGCGCTATCTGGAGATGGGCGGCCGCTTGAGCCGCGCCCAGGCGATGATCGGGACGATGCTCGACCTCAAGCCGCTGCTGCTGGTCGCCGACCGCGAGATCAAGCCGGTCGACCGTGTGCGGACCCGTTCACGGGCGATGACACGCATGGTCGAGTACTTCAAAGGCGAGGGGCCGGTCGAGCACGTGGCGGTGATGCACGCCCAGGCGCCCGAGGACGCGGAGCGCATCGCGGCCGAGCTTCGCGGGGGCTCGTCGAAAAGCGAGGTGACGGTGGGCCAGATCGGGTGCGTGCTGGGCACGCACACGGGCCCGAGAGCGCTGGGGATCGTCTACGTGAAGCGCTGAGGCGCCAGCAGCACGCCGAGCGCCGCGGCCGTCGCGGCCAAGCCGATGAGGGAGAGCTTCCAGGCTCGCTTCGCCAGTCCTCCGATGATGAAGAAGAGCTCGAGCGTGATCAGTGCGACGAACATGACCGACCACGTCGACGCGACCGACTCTCCGGCCCGGCCGATGCCGACGGCCAGGAACGCGATCACACCGCCGATGAGCGCCGGCAGGCCCTGGTTGCGCCTGAGCTGCTGCCACATGCTGGGACCGATCCGCACCGCCCTGCCTTCGTGGACCCGTGCCACGACGACGTCGAGAGCCTCGTCCGGACTCATGCCGCGCATGATCGCCAGCGATCCGACATCGCCCGCGAGCCGCACCTGATCCGCGTCCCAGCCCGCGCCGCGAGCGAAGTTCTCCCAATACGCGCGGTCGTGATACGTCGGCATCAGGCGCTCAACGTGAAGCTCGGCGCCAGATCGACGTTGTGGCCGGGCAGCGGCCACACGCGAAGGATCGGCGGGGTGACCGCGACCAGACGAGGCAGAGCTTTCACCATCAGCCGGTAGAACGCCGCCTGGCGGCGGCCCCAGGCAAGCCCGTACTGCTCGCGAAGCGGAGCCGGCAGCAGCCCGGTGGTCACGATCTCGAACGGGATCATCGCGCCGCCCGGCACGAGGCGCAGGCGCGGACGCAAGACATGGCTCGCAAGGTCCCGAGCGAGTGGCTCCACGCGCACAGGACCGGCGTCGACCATGGCCTCCATGTACTCATGGAAATCGGCGAACGACGGCGGAAAGCTTTCGCGCGGCACTCCCAGCAGCTCGGCCGCCTGGTTCATCTGCTGGTAGAAATCCTCGCGGTCGCGCGAGCTCAAAGGCCGGACGAACGTCTCGTACGTCACCAGCGCGGAGTCCACGAGCGTGCCGTGCACCCACATCAACAGCTCCGGATCCATCGCGCGGTAGCTCGCGCCGCGCACGCGGGCATGGGTCTGGTTGACGGTGCGCGCGGCCGCGAGAGCCGTGGCGCGGTCACCGAACACGATGGCCATCGTCATAAGCACGGTCCGGCGAAGGCGCTTGATCGGCGTCCGGCGGAAGTCCGAATGCTCGTCAACCCCGGCCGCGACCTTGGGATGCGCGAGCTGCATGAGCAGCGCCCGTCCGCCGCCGAGAAGCAGCACGTTCTCGCGGTTGACGGTCCGCACGATCGAGTCGTCGGGGAACAGGCCCTCGCGCACGGAGTCCATTAAATCAAGCCGGCATTAATCTCTTACGCGAATGGGGCAGGCGGTCTTCGTCTTCAGCGCGGCGTTTCTCGGCTCCGCGGTCGAGGCCACCGAGGCGCTGACCATCGTCCTCGCGGTCGGCCTCACCCGGGGCTGGCGGGCACCGCTGTTGGGCACCGTCGGCGCGGTCGTTTCGCTTGCGGTGCTGGTGCTGATCTTCGGCCAGCTCATCGTCACCCAGGTCCCGGAGTGGGCGCTGAAGCTGCTGGTCGGCACCCTCCTGCTGCTGTTCGGTCTCAGGTGGCTCCACAAGGCCGTGCTGCGGTCGGCGGGCGTCGAGGCCAAGCACGACGAGGAGCGCGCCTACGCGAACACCGTCGCGCAGCTGCGCTCCGAGGCGAAACAACCGACCGACTGGGTGGGATTCGTCCTCGCCCTCAAGGGGGTCTTCCTCGAAGGCCTGGAGGTGGTCTTCATCGTCATCGGCGTCGGCGGGACGGGGCGCGGACTCCCGGTCGCCGTCGCAGGCGGTGTGCTGGCCGCGGCCGTCGTGGCGGCGGTCGGGGTGGTCGTCCGCAGGCCGCTGGCCCGCGTCCCCGAGAACACGCTCAAGTACGGCGTCGGGGTGATCCTCACCAGCCTCGGGACGTTCTGGGCGGCGGAAGGCATGGGCGCCCGCTGGCCCGGCGACTTCGTCTCCATCGGCGCCCTCGTGATCGTCTACTTCGTCGCTTCGCGACTGGCGGTCACGCTCATCCGGAGGCCCGCGTTCGCGTGAGCTTCATCCGCGCCGCGATCAAAGAGGTCGTAGGGCTTTTCGTCTCCGACTGGGTGCAGAGCGGCGTGATCGTCGCCATCGTCGCGGTCGGCTGGATCGCGGTCGCCAGGTTCGGCGCGGCCGCCGCGATTCTGCTCGTGGTGCTGCTGGCGGCGCAGCTGGTGTGGTTCGCGCAGGCCGACGGGCGGCGCGCGAAGGCTAAGACGTAGCCGCCGCGATCTCGGCGTTGAAGCGGTCGAGGAGCGGCTTGTAGTACGCCGTGATGTCGGCGGCGATCTGGTCGAAGTCGTAACCCGCGATCTTTTGCAGGTCGGCGCTGATCGCTTCGTCGGCCGACGCGATGCCGCCGTCGTCGCCGGCCAGCCGCGCGTCGAGGTCCTTGCCGAAATCGGACTCCAGCGTCTGCATGTCGACCATCAGCTTGTGCAGCGCCGCCGGCAGGCCCGGTGACGTCGACAGCTGCGCCCCTGAGTCGACGTCGGTCTTCAGGGTCACGAGCGTCGCCGAGGCGGTTTGCAGGTCGTTGGCGTACACCTGGGCCCGAAGCCTGGCCATGTCGTTGAGCCCGGCGTAAAGCGAGTGCCAGAAGTGGCCGTCCTGCAGCTCGTCGGTGACGTACGTGCGCGCCGACCCCAGGGCGTTGCGCGCATGACCAAGCCGCGTCGCCTCGCGGTCGAGGCTGCTCTGGCCGACCAGAGTCAGCCATCGTGCCGACTGCAGCTCCGAGGATGCGGACACCAGTGAGGCGTCGTCCTCTTCGATAGTCTTGGTCGCGAGCTCGGAGTTGGAGATCGATTTGTCGACGAGGATGATCGCCTGCTCGGGATTGAACGCGGACCCGCTGCTGAGCTGGCCGAGCTGCGCGTTGATGTCGCGGAACGTCGAGTTGAGGGTGTTCTGGTGTGACACGACCGCGTTGAGCGTGCGCTCGGCGCCGGCGACGCGGGACACCGACACCACGAGGCCGGCCGCCGCGTAGCCGATGACCACGACCATGAGCACCGCGATGGCGATGAATTCCGTGCGCCTGCGATTCATCTGGGCCAAGTCCTGGAACATACCCTAGATGTCGGTCGTCTTTCTCCCTCACAACCTCGACGCCCCGGTCGACAAGCTCAAAGACGTCCGCCCCTCGGACGCCAAGCGGCTGTCCCGGCTCGGCGTGGTCACGATCCGCGACCTCCTGCTCACGCTCCCCTTCGATTGGGACACGTACGGCGCGCCTGCCCCAGTGCGCGCGCTGGCCGAGGGACAGATGGCGACGGTGGTCGGCGTGGTCACCCACATCAGCGCCAAGCAGTCGCTCCGGCGCCGCATCCGCCTCACAGAGGCGACCATCAAGGACGAGGAGGGCGGCTCCCTCCGTCTCGTCTGGTTCAACCAGCCTTACGTCGCGCGCCAGGTGAGCAAAGGCGACCGCATCGCCGTCGCCGGCGTCGCCAAGGCGGCGCGCTACGGCGGCTTCCTGCAGATGCAGAACCCACACCTCGAAAAGCTCGACGGCGCGGAGGACGCCCCCGCAGTGGTCGGCGGGATGATGCCGAAGTACCACCTCGTCGAAGGCCTCAACTCGCGCAAGATCGCGCGCTGGGTCGAGGCGGCGCTGCCGCTCGCCGACCAGCTCGAGGATGTGCTTCCCGAAGAAGTCCGGCTTCGCCATCAGCTGCTGCCCGTCGCCGAGGCGGTGCGCAGCGGCCATAGGCCCGAAGACGTTGAAGACTTCAAGGCGGCGCGCCGGCGGATGGCGTTCGCCGAGCTGTTCGAGCTCCAGGCGGCTTTCGCGCTCATGCGCGCGCACATCGCCGCCGAACCGGCGACGCCGGTCCCATACCGGCAGGAAGTGATCGACACGTTCAAAGCCGGCGTCGGTTTCGAGCTGACGAACGCCCAGCGCCGCGCGACCTGGGACGCGTTCAAAGACATGGGGCTGACGGTGCCCATGAATCGCCTGCTCAACGGCGACGTCGGTTCGGGCAAGACCGCGGTCGCGGCAGCATGCGCCGCCATGGCGCATGGCGCCGGCATGCAGACGGTCGTCATGGCGCCCACCGAGATCCTCGCCCGGCAGCACCTGGACAAATTTCGCGCCTACCTGGAAAAGAGCTTCCCCGACCTCAAGGTCGAGCTCCTGGTCAGCAGCCAGGGCGCGGCCGAGCGCCGGCACTCGCTCATCGCCGCGGGCTCCGGCCACTGCAGCCTCGTCGTCGGCACGCACGCCCTGATCGAAGACCAGGTCGAGTTCGCCAACCTCGGGCTGGCGATCGTGGACGAGCAGCACCGCTTCGGCACGCGCCAGCGCGAGATGCTGCGCGCCAAAGGCCGAGGCCGCCCGCATTTCCTGGCCATGACGGCGACGCCTATCCCGCGGACGCTGGCGCTGGCGCTGTACGGCGAGATGGCGCTGTCGGTGATCGACGAGATGCCGCCGGGGCGCACGCCGGTCGAGACAGAGCTGATCGAGCCTGAGGGCCGCGACCGCGCCTACCAGCTCGTGCGCCGCGAGGTGGCGGCGGGGCATCAGGCCTTCGTCATCTGCCCCCTCATCGAGGAGTCGGAGACGCTGGCCGCGCGCTCGGCGACGGCTGAGTTCGAGCGTCTGCAGAAGGAGGTGTTCCCCGACCTGCGGCTGGGGCTCATCCACGGCCGGCTCAAGGACAAAGACGACGTGATGCGACGCTTCGTCGCAGGCGAGATCCAGGTCCTCGTCGCGACGGCCGTCGTCGAGGTCGGGGTCGACGTGCCGAACGCGACCGTGATGATGATCGAGGGCGCGGAACGCTTCGGTCTGGCGCAGCTCCACCAGTTCCGCGGCCGCGTCGGGCGCGGGTCGGCGCGCAGCCACTGCCTGCTGCTCAGCGACGACCCGTCGGACGCGGCGAGGTCACGCCTTCACCTCGTGGCGCGGCTGCACGACGGTTTTCAGCTCGCGCAGGAGGACATGAACAGACGCGGAGTGGGGGAGCTGCTCGGCGCGCGCCAGCACGGACTTTCCGATGCGGCCATGGACTCTCTCCGCCACCCCGCCCTGCTCGACGAGGCGCGCGACGAAGTGCGCCTTCTGACCGCAGAGGATCCGGACCTCGAGCGGCATCCGGTGCTGCGTGCCGCCGCGCTCAAGAAGCTGGAAGACGCCTCGATCAGCTAGGCGTGTAAGCCGCCGTCAGCATGCCGAAATACGTCGGCGCCTCGTAAGAGAGCAGCCGCCCGCGCCATCCCCGCGTGGCGCCGTGGAGCATCAGCATCTGCCACCAGCTGTCCGCCTTCGCCTTCGCCACGAGCTCCGGCGAGATCGACGTCAGCCGCTCGAGCCGGTCCGACTCGACGATCGCCCGCACGAGCGCGTCGTACTCCGCCGCCGCCGGGTCGTAGCCGTAAGGGCCGCTCTCGAGGTGGGCGTGTCCGTGGTCGGCGCTGGCGACAAACGCCACGCGCCGGTCGCTCTGCGCCGCGACCGACGCAATCGCGGCTCCGGCGGTCACGTGATCGCTCGCGGGCAGGTCGCGAGCCGGGGTCACGACGACGACCTCGACCGGCGGCCGCCTGCGTCCGCCCATGAACCAGAGCGGTATGAGCACGGCCCAGTCCATCGGCGCCACCGCGGTCGCGGGATCGTTGGAGCCGAAGCTGACGCCCGCGGCCGAGAGCCCCGCCTGCCCGAAGGCTTCGAGCACGTTCCAGGCGAGCTCCACATCCGAGGGCACGTCGAGCTCGACACCCGGCATGCCGTCGAGCTTCCCGGCGACCCGGCTCGCGACGATCACCCCGAGCGCGTTCGAGATGTGCACGTTGTGCGGCGTCGCGACGATGACCGTGTCGGCCGCCGCCTCGTCGAAGAGGCGTCCGAGCTCCTCCATGCCCTGGCGAGTCACCGCGGCGACTTCGTCGTTGATCGCGATCCCCCCGTGCGGCGCGATCGCAGCGAAAACGAGACTCACGCGCCGATACTAACGACCACATGGAACCGGTCTCGCCAACGCGATTGACGGAGTACAGCCACGGCGCTGGTTGAGCCTGCAAGCTCAGCCCGGTGGAGCTAGGGCAGGTACTCGGGGCGCTGCCCCCGGTCGTCGATCCGAACGTGATGCAGAGCTCGGCCGCCCGTGACGACGCGGCGGTCTATCGCATCGCGCCCAACCGTGCCCTCGTATCGACGATCGACTTCTTCACGCCGATCGTCGACGACCCGTACGCATATGGGGCGATCGCGGCGGCCAACGCCCTGAGCGACGTCTACGCGGTCGGAGGGAAACCGCTGTTCGCGCTCGGCATCACGGCGTTTCCGCGCGACCGGCTCGGCACCGGCCTGCTGGAGAAGATCGTTGCCGGCGGCGCGGCGAAGATGGGCGAGGCCGGCGTGCCCATCATCGGCGGTCACTCGGTCGACGACGCCGAGCCGAAGTTCGGCTACGCGGTCACGGGCGAGGTGGATCCGAAGCGCGCGCTCGGCCACGACGGCGCGGCCGGCGGAGACGTCCTGTTTCTCACCAAGCCCCTGGGCTCGGGGTTGGTCGCGACCGCGATCAAGCGCGGCCTGTGCCCGCCGCAGCTCGAGGCGGAGGCGATCACGGTGATGACGGCGCTCAACCGGGAGGCGTCGGAAGCCATGCTCAAGGCGGGCGCGAGCGCCGCGACGGACGTCACCGGCTACGGCCTGGTCGGGCACCTCGCGAACCTGCGAGGCGGCGCGGACATCGACTTCGAAAGCGTCCCATTCATGAAAGGGGTCAGCAAGCTCGCGGAGCATGACCTCTTTCCGGACGGCAGCCGCCGCAACTACGCCGCCTTCCGCGACCGCGTCGAGTGGGGCGGCCTCGGCGAGATGGAGCGCGTCATGTTGTGCGACGCGCAGACGAGCGGCGGCTTGCTCGTCGCCGTCCCGGCGGCGAGGGCGCGCCGCTTCAAGGTGGGCGACCGCATCGGCGTCATGCGCGACGACGGGCTGATCAGGATCCGCGCGTGAGCAAGCTCCGCGTGAGCGGAGGTGAGGCGCGCGGGCGCCGCTTGAAAGCGCCGAAGAACATCCGGCCGACGCAGGGCATGGTCAAGCAGGCCATCTTCAACATGGTCGGACCAGGCATCGACGGCGCTCGGGTCCTCGACCTGTTCGCCGGCTCGGGCGCGCTCGGCATCGAGGCGCTGTCCCGCGGGGCGGCGAGCGTCACGTTCGTGGACCGGCAGCCGCGCGGTCTTGCTATCCTGCGCCAGAACTTGAACGTCCTCGGCTTCAAGGACCGCGCCCGCCTTGTCCGCAGCGACGTGGTGCGGTGGCTCGAGGCCTCGCGTGACGCGGTCAGGGCGGCGGACGTCGTTTTTCTCGACCCGCCCTACGAGGACGTCGTGCTGCACCGGGCGCTCGAGGCGCTCGACCGCGAGGTGGACGCGGTGACCGTGGTCGCCGAGCATTCGCGACGCCAGGGGCTGCCGGCGCTCCAGCGGCTGCAGGTCGATCGCGAGCGGCGCTACGGCGACACCGTCGTCACGGTGCTCAAGGCATGACGGCCAGAAGTACGAACCAGGTCCCGAACTCGAAGATCGCGGTGTACCCGGGCAGCTTCGACCCGTTCACCAACGGCCACCTCGACGTGGTCGACCGCGCGCTGGGCATCTTCGACAAGCTCATCGTCGCCGTCGCGGCCAATCCCGACAAACGTCAACCGCTGTTCACGGTCGAGGAACGCATCCGGCTCATCGAGGCGTCACTCGAAGGCCGCGAGCGCGCCGCGGTCACGAGCTTCACCGGTCTGACGGTCGAGTTCGCGCGCTCGCAGGGCGCGCGGACGCTCGTGAAGGGGCTGCGTGCCTACTCGGACTTCGACGCGGAGCTCCAGCAGGCGCTGATGAACCGCAAGCTGGCGCCCGACATCCACACCGTCTTCCTTATGTCAGGATTCGCCCACATCTTCGTGTCGTCAAGTATCTTGAAGGACATCGCCAGCTACGGCGGCAAGGTGTCGGACCTGGTCCCGCCGCCGGTGGCGCGAGCGCTCAAGGAGAAGTTCAGATAAAGGTCGACGAGCTCCTCGATCGGATGGAGTACCTGATCCAGAACGCGCGCCACGTGCCTCTGTCGACGCAGATCATGCTCAACGAGGACGAGATGATGGAGCTGATCGACCAGATCCGCTTCAACCTTCCCGACGAGATCAAACAGGCCAACTGGACCGTCTCCGAGCAGCAGCGCATCGTCGGCGAGGCGCACGCCGAGGCGGCGCGCATCATGTCGCGCGCCAACGAGCGTGCGGAGGAGACGGCCTCGGAGCACGAGATCCTGCGCCGCGCGGAGCGTCATGCCTCGCAGGTCGTCAAGGACTCACAGGCGAAGGGCGACCAGATCGTGCGCGAGTCGGAGGCTTACGCGCTGGAGCAGCTGAAGCAGCTGGAGGCGCACCTGGGGCGGACGCTGCAGACGGTGCGGCGTGGGGTGGAGGCGCTGCAGTCGAACCAGCCCGCCCAGCCCGCCCAGCCGGCGGAGGAGACGGCGGACCAGGCGACCGGCCGCTAGCTTCCCGTAGAATTCCCGGGTCTTATGGCTCTCCCCAAGGTCAAGCTGTCCAAGTCGAAGAAGGGCCGTCGCCGTTCGCATCTCGCGCTCGCGCTCGTCCAGCTCCAGCCGTGCCCCAACTGCAAGCGTCCGCGGCGGCCGCACAGCGTGTGCCCACACTGCGGGCACTATGGCGCCGGCTCCGGTCGCGAGGTCATCAAGGTCAAGGAGTAGTAGGCCTCCTCGGCCACCACGGCAGCGTTCCGTGGCCGCCGAAAAGACCGTTCAGCCGCCGCAGGCATTCGTCGAGGCGTCGTCTTCCGGTTGCCGCCGACAGTCGCGGTGCGCGCAACTTGCGCTCCTTGAGCCATTCATCCCACGTCATGACGAACTTCGCGTGCGCGCCGCGCGCCGTGTGCACGTCGCCGCCGGCACACAGCAAGCGCCTCTCCAGCTCGCGCATCAGCCGGCCGTTACGCCGCACGTCCGGGCTCGGAAGGCCGGCGTCGTCCGCGAACAGCCGGCCGGCGGCGCGCAGGCTCTCCAGCATCCTGCGCGACTCTGGCGGCAGGCCGGCCAACTTCCAGTCGTCGCCGGCCACCGCGACGGCGATGAACGACTCGTGCAGCCGGCGATGGACGCACGTGCGCTTGCCCGAGACGAGGACCACGTGCAAGACGTCGGGGTGCGCGAAGAGGCGGCCGCCGGCGCTGTGGATGAGGTGGGCCTCCGGATGAGACCACCAGGAGCCGTCGATCGGCGAATCCACCGCCAGCGCCGGCCACGACGGCAGCATCGGGTCCGAGTCCAGCATGAGGCCCCATTTGTCGAGACGGTCGAGGACCGATTCGAGCCACGCGTCCGGATCCCGTCTCGCCAGCAAGGCCGCAGGCACGCGCACAAGTTAGCCTTGGCCGGATGGCGAAGGTCGCGTTTCTGTTTCCCGGCCAGGGCTCACAACAGCCCGGGATGGGGGAGGAGCTCCTCGCTGACCCCGAGATCGCTGAGCTGGCCGAGCGGTGCTCCGCGGCCGCCGGCGTCGACCTGCGGCGTCTCTTGACCACCGCCGGCGACGACGAGCTACGCCTGACCCAGAACGCCCAGCCCGCGCTGTGCTTCGTCGGCATCGCCCTGACGGCGCTGTTGCGGCGGCGGGGTGTCGAGCCTGCGGCCGCCGCCGGCCACTCGGTCGGCGAATACGCCGCGCTCGCGGCGGGCGGAGCGGTCACGGCGCCGAACGTGATCCAGGCGGTGGTCGACCGTGGCCACGCGATGGCGGAGGCCGTGCCCGCCGGGACGAGCTCGATGTCGGCCGTCCTCGGCCTGGGGACGGAGGCGGTCGAGGCGGCGCTCGAGGACGTCGACGAGGCCTGGCCCGCGAACTACAACACGCCGACGCAGACGGTCATCGCCGGCACCACGGCCGGCCTCGAGGCCGCGACGCGGCGCCTGCAGGCGGCCGGCGCCAAGCGCGTCATTCCTCTGAATGTGAGCGCAGCGTTCCACACGCCGCTGATGGCGCCGGCGGCGGAACGGCTGCGGGCCGCCCTCGACCGGGTCGAGTGGCGCGCGCCTCGCGTGCCGGTGATGGCCAACCTGACGGGGCGGCCGCACCAGGGCGGCGACCGCATCCCGCACGTGATGGAGATGCAGCTTCGCTCGCCGGTGCGGTGGGCCGCGTGCGTGGCGGCGCTGGTCGAGATGGGCTGCGACACGTTCGTCGAGGTGGGACCGAAGAAGGCGCTCACCGGCATGATGCGCGAGCTCGCGCCGGGCAAGACCGCGGTCGCCGTCGGCGGCCCCACGGCCGTCGCTGAGCTTGCGATAGAGTAGACCGCGTAATGGAAACTCAAAAGCTGAGCTTCGAGGACTTCAAGAACATCATCGTGGAACGCCTCGGATGCGAGCCCGAGCAGGTGACCATGGACGCGTCGTTCCAGGAGGACCTGAACGCCGACTCGCTCGACCTCGTCGAGCTCATCTACGCGTTCGAGGAGAACACCGGCCTGGAGATCCCCGACGAGGACGCGGAGAAGATCACGACGGTCGGGCAGGCGTGGGAGTACATCCAGGAGAAGGCCGGCTCATAGCACAGGCTCAGTCCGTTCCCCTCGCGCAGTCGCTGATCCAGCTCCAACACAAGATCGGGATTCACTTCCGCGACCCCGGTCTTCTTCTCGAGGCCGTCACTCATTCTTCGTTTGCGAACGAGAACCCTTCGGTCTCGCCGCGCGACAACGAGCGGCTCGAGTATCTCGGCGACGCGGTTTTGCAGCTGATCGCGGCCGAGTTCCTGTACAAGCATCACCCCGGGGCCACGGAGGGGGAGCTCACGCAGACGCGGTCTTCCATGGTCAACACGAACACGCTGGCGCAGCTGGCGGAGACGCTCGACCTTGGCGGCTATCTCTATTTGGGGAAGGGGATCGCGAAAGGCGGCGGCCGCAACCTCAAGTCACTTCTGGCCAACGCGTTCGAGGCGGTGCTGGGCGCCGTGTTCCTCGACGCCGGTTACGACGCCGCATACCACTACTACTTGACCCTGTACCGGGCGCTGCCGTCGCCGGTGCGCGACGAGAACTTCAAAGGGCGGCTGCAGCAGGTGGCGCAGGAGCGCTTCGGCGAGACCCCGGTCTACGACAGCGAAGGCGCGCGTGTGGGCACCCGGCGGGAGTACACGTCGGTGGTGTTCGCGGGCGCGGAGCCGCTGGGCACAGGCCACGGAGCGACCAAGCAGGAGGCGGAGCAGGATGCCGCCCGGGCCGCGCTGGAGAGACTGACCGGGACGACGGCGAAGCCGGCCAAGCCGGCGAAGGCGCCGCGTCCCCGCCGGTCGTCGCGGAAGCGGCCGGAGCCGGCGGCGGCGGTCGAGGCAGCGCCGCCTGTCGTGGTCGAGGCCGAGGTGGTGCCGCTGCCCGAGCCGCGGAGCCGTCAGTTCGGCGAACCGATCGAGTAGCC
>DASSLL010000021.1:0-15302 GCA_035689485.1 Candidatus Dormiibacterota bacterium
CGCGCCGCCCTTCTGCTGCAGGCGCTGTTCGCGGCCACCGCCACAGCCGGCTGGTCTTCACGCTGGCTGTGATGCCGCAGAGAGATGGCCGAGCCAGGAGCACGACCGGCCTCGTCATCCGGAACCTCATCTTCACCGCGCTCGTGCCGGGAACCGCGGCCGTGTACGTCCCGTGGTTGATCCTTGGCGGCAGCCACGCCCGTCCTGCGGCCTGGCCCGCATGCGCCGTCATCGCGGCGGGCGTCGCCCTTTACGGCTGGTGCATCTCGAGCTTCACCACCGTCGGCCGGGGCACGCCGGCGCCGTGGGACGCGCCCCCGCGCTTCGTTGCCGCCGGACCATATCGCTGGGTGCGCAACCCCATGTACATCTCGGCCCTCACCGTCGTGCTTGGTGAGGCGGCCCTGTTTCTTTCCCTGTCCCTGCTCTTGTACGCCGGCGCGATGGCGATCTTCTTCCATCTCTTCGTGATCGGTTATGAGGAGCCAACCCTGCTGGGCAGATTCGGCGCGACTTATGCCGACTACCGCAGGAACGTCAGGCGCTGGCTCCCCCGACCACCAAGAGTCACATCCGGCTGACGGATCGCACGCCTAGTGGCCCCACATCGCGCGGGCGGCGTGCTGCACCGTCTCGGGACCGTGCTCGCCGGTGCGGATACGCACGGCGTCCTCGACGCCGATGACGAAAATCTTCCCGTCCCCCACCTCACCGCTGCCCGTGCGTGCGGCGACCGCGAGCTTGTCGACCACGACCGAGACGATCTCCGACCGCATCACGGCCTCGACCTTGAGCCTCGGGCGGAGCGAGATGTGCACCGCCCGGCCGCGATATGTCTCGGTGTATCCGCCCTGGGCGCCGCAGCCTTTGACCTCTGTCACGGTCACCCCCGAGACGCCGCATTCGTCGAGGACGTCCTGCACCTCTTGTAGACGCTCGTGGCGGATGATCGCCACGACCATCTTCATCGCGAGCCCGCCGATTTCGGATCCATTGGACGCGGTCATGCCGGCGACACCTCCTGCTGGTTGGACGGCACAGGCTCATGCGACGGATGTGGATTGACCGTCGGCGTGTCCGGCTGGCGGTACACACCTCCCGGCACCGGCATGAACGACTCGGGGTAGCCCCACATGCCGTGCTCGCTGATGTCGAGGCCCTCCATCTCCTCCGTCGCGGTGACGCGCAGACCGACCGTCTTCTTGATGACCCAGAAGAGACCGTAGCTCAAGGCGAAGACCGTGACGAACGAGGCGCCGACCGCGATCGCCTGCGCGCCGAGCTGGTGGAAGCTGCCGGTGTAGAACAGCCCGCCCTGGCCGACGCCGTTGAACTTGGCGAGCGCGGGGACCGTGAAGAGACCACAGCTGAGCGTGCCCCAGATGCCCGCAAGACCGTGCGCGGGCAGCGCGCCGACGGGGTCGTCCAGGTAGCGGTCGATGACGAGCACGCCCACGACCACGATCACTCCGGCGACGGCACCGATGACGATGCCGGCCCAGGGTTCGACGTATCCGGACGGCGCGGTGATCGCGACCAGCGCGGCGATGGCGCCGTTGCCGATCATGCCCACGTCCATCGTCTTGGTGATCAGGTAGATCGTGGCCAGCGCGGAGACGGCGCCGGCCGCGGCCGCCAGGTTGGTGACGACGACTACGTCCGCGAAATGGAGGTTGGTCGCGTTGAGCGTCGATCCGGGGTTGAACCCGAACCAACCGAACCACAGGATCAGCACGCCGAGCTGGGCGAGCGGCATGTTGTGGCCCGGGATCGCGTTGGCGCGGCCGCGCTCGAACTTGCCGATGCGCGGTCCGAGCAGCAGCAGGCCGGCGAAGCCCGCGGTCGCACCGGTGAGGTGGACGACGGTCGAGCCGGCGAAGTCCTGCGAGCCGAGTGTCGCCATCAAGAAACCGCCGCCGAAAAGCTGGTGGCTGATGAGCGGATAGATGAAGGCGGCAAACGGCACGCCGAAGAGGATGTAGACGATGAACTTCGTCCGCTCGAGCATCGTGCCCCACACGATCGCGAGCGAGACGGCGCAGAAGACGAACTCGAAGAACCACTTGGCGGCCGCCGGAGCGGTGCTGCCCGCGATGGCCGGAAGGTTGAGCTGCGAACCCGGGCTGAACGTCGCGAAGAAACCGCTGCCGCCGATGAAGGCGAAGATGCCGCCCGCGCCGAAGGCGAAGCCGAACCCGACCGCCCAGTAGGCGATCGAGCTGACGCTCAGGTTGGTGATCACCTTGGCGACCACGGTGCCGACGTTCTTCATGCGGCTGAACCCGACCTCGAGCATCGCGAAGCCGGCCTGCATGAACATCACGAAGCAGGCGGCCACGATCACCCAGACGGTGTCCGCGGCGACGCCGGCGGCCTGGGTCGCGGTGTTGTCGTCGGCCAGGGCCGCGACCGGGATGAGCGCGGGCAGGAGCCCCAGCGAGACGGCGAGCAAGCAGCGGCGTGCGGCGTGGGAACTGGGCAACGACGTCACCTCCCTGGTGTGATGCGGCAGAGCCTAGGAGGCGCCAGGCCGGCTCAAAAACGTGCGCACCGGCCGAATCCATCGGCCGCCGCCTCGTGACAAGCGCACGAGGGGCCGCGTGCCTTCCGGCTGCCGTTTATGTGTGGTTCACACGGAAACCGGCCGCCGGACTTCGTGCCAAGCCCACCTGACCACGCAGGTGGCCGCTACCTACCCTGAGCCTTGGGGCCCGTCAAATCTCAGTTTCGTGGAGGGTGTTCATGGCCGTAGAGACCAAGTCGGGAAGCAAGAGCAAGACCAGCCCGCGCGAGGTGCTGGAACGCGCGAAGGCGGAAGGCGTCGAAGTCGTCGACGTCCGGTTCATCGACCTGCCGGGGACCTGGCAGCATTTCAGCCTTCCGCTCGGCGAGCTGGAGGTCGACAGCTTCACGGAAGGGCTCGGTTTCGACGGCTCGAGCATCCGTGGGTTCCAGTCGATCGACGAGAGCGACATGCTGCTCATGCCGGACGCGGACTCGGCGACGATCGACCCGGTCCTGTCGCACAAGACGCTTTTTCTGATCTGCGACGTCGTGGACCCGATCACGCGCGAGCCCTATTCGCGGGACGCGCGGTTCATCGCCAAGAAGGCCGAGGAGCACCTGCGGAAGTCCGGCATCGCCGACATCAGCTACTGGGGCCCGGAGGCGGAGTTCTACCTGTTCAACTCGCTCCGGTTCGACCAGAACGCGCACAGCGGCTACTACTACATCGACTCCGAGGAAGGCATCTGGAACTCGGGCAAGAACGCCGAGCCGAACCTCGCGTTCCGGCCGCGGCACAAAGAGGGCTACTTCCCCGTGCCGCCCACCGACAAGCTGCAGGACCTGCGGTCCGAGATCATGCTCAAGCTCATCGAGGCCGGCGTGCGCGTCGAGGTCCAGCACCACGAGGTCGGCACCGCCGGTCAGGCGGAGATCGACATGCGGTTCGACTCGCTGACCAAGATGGGCGACAAGATGATGGTCTACAAGTACATCATCAAGAACATCGCGGCGCAGCACGGCTACGTCGCGACGTTCATGCCCAAGCCGCTGTTCCAGGACAACGGCTCCGGGATGCACGTGCACCAGTCGTTGTGGAAGGACGGCGCCAACCTGTTCGCCGACGCGAAGGGCTACGCCGGCCTCAGCCAGACGGCCGTGTACTACATCGGCGGGCTGCTGAAGCACGCGGCGGCGCTGCTCGCCATCTGCGCGCCGACGACCAACTCGTATCGCCGGCTCGTGCCCGGCTACGAGGCGCCGATCAACCTCGTGTACTCGAAGCGCAACCGCTCGGCGTGCGTGCGCATCCCGATGTACTCGACCGACCCGAAGACCAAGCGCGTCGAGTTCCGGTCACCGGACCCGGCGGCCAACCCGTACCTCGCGTTCTCGGCGTGCCTCATGGCCGGTCTCGACGGGATCAAGAACAAGATCACCCCGCCTGAGCCGGTGGACAAGGACATCTACGAGCTCGAGGGCGAGGAGAAGGCCAGGATCAAGTCGGTGCCGGGCTCGCTCGCGGAGTCGCTGGACGCGCTGGAGAAGGACCACGCCTTCCTGGTCGAAGGCGGGGTCTTCACCGAAGACGTGATCGAGACCTGGATCGACTACAAGCGGAAGAAAGAGGTCGACGCGGTCGCCCTCCGGCCTCACCCCTGGGAGTTCATGCTCTACTCGGACGTCTAGAGCGTTCGACCATTCACTCCAAGGGCCTCGGCGCAAGCCGGGGCCCTCTCTTGTTTCAACGGGTCCATTCCGCACTTTTCGGGCGGAAACGTGCGAAAACCGCGCCGTGATTCCGCACGTTTTGGCCAGAACATGCGATATGTGGCCGCATAGACTTCGCTCGCGATGGCGCGGCTGTGGTTGCTGGTCGACCGGCGTGCGCTGCTGGTTACCGCTGTGTGCCTGGTCGTGTGGCGCCTGCTCGACCAGATCTCTGTCATCGACATCCAGCGACAGTTCATCGAACGACGCCTCGAGCTCTACTCACAGCCAGGCTTTTTCGCCGCGATAGGTCCGAACAGTGTCATCTTCAACGCCTACAGCCTCGGTACCGAGGGCATCGGTCCGTATGTAAACGCGCTGATCATCGTCAATCTCCTCGCGCTCGTTTCAGCACGCGTCCGGGACGCGACGGATCTGCGGCGATGGACCGCCGCCCTGGCGTTGCTGCTGGCTCTCGGTCAGGCCTATGGATGGACCGTGCTCGGTCAGAACGTCGGTGCTTTGCCCGGAGCCATGGACTGGTCGTCACGTCTATTCGTCTGCATCCAGCTCACCGGCGGCACGGCGGTGATGATCATGGTCGCCGGGGCGCTCGACGAGTTCGGTCTCGGGTTCGGATATGGAGCATGGATCCTCTACGCGTTGGCGTACGTCGCAGGCGGGGTGCACCGCATGGCCGGTTATCTCGCCGCCACCCCGTCGGTCGAAGCCCTTTACCGGCCGCTCGCGGTCTGGGCGATCTTCACAGTCGGCCTCACAGTCGGCGTGGTGGCTGTGGCCCTGGCAGTCCGACGCCTATCAGTCGACGGCAAGACGATCGAGCTTCGGCTCCTGAACTCGGGCGTCTATAGGCCGCCGCAGTTCGCCTTCGCCGTCATGTTCTTGCCCACCGTCCTGGCGAACTACAACATCCAGCGGAGCGGTGCGCAGTGGTTCGTCGCCAACTGGAATCAGTACGGCGCAAGCCCATGGCTGGACGCGGCTTACGTCGTGATCGAGGCCACGCTCGTCATGCTGTTCGCCGTCTTCGCCACCGCGGTCGACTTCGGCACCGTCCGGGCGCCGCGCGCGGCCTCTCCCCATGTTCTGCGACTCGCGGTGATCAGCGGCCTGCTCCTGGCTTTCGTGGTGGTTGCAACGCCCGAGGCCGCGCATTTCACCTCCATTGCTGCGGGGGCATTGATCGAGTTCTCCGGTTTCGCGGTGGCGGTCGTGGTCGTGGTCGTCCTGACCGTCGTCCGTGCCATCGAGGGCTACCGTACGGTGGTGCCTCTCACGGCCGCGCCTCTCGGGATCCCGTAGAAGCTGCATATCCGCCGTCTTGGCGCCGAAACGGTGTATCCCGGCCCGCGATGGACACCTTTGGCGCCACTTGAGTATCGAAAAGGAGTCACATCCCGAGCATCGCCCGAGCCCGAAGCGCGATGCTGATCGCGACTCTCGTCTCCGGGTCGTCGAGCTGCAGGCCGGTCAGCGACTCGATCCGCTCCACGCGATACGTCATCGAGTTGATGTGGATTCCCAGATGGCGTGCCGCCGCTCGACGCACCCAGCGCGCCGCCGACAGCGCCTCGAGCGTCTCGAGCAGCGGCGTGTCACGAGACTGCGCGTAATCGAGCAGCGGCCCCAGCAGCTCTTCGACGAAGCGCCTCAGCGCATCCGGACTCTGCACCTCGAGCAGCAGGCGGAAGGCGCCCAGCGACCGGTACGAGGCGACGCGGGCTCGGCCGCCGGCGCGCCGGGTGAGGCGCAGCGCCTGCCGCGCCTCGATGTGCGATCGCGCCAGCTCACCGACGCCGTTGGCGATGTTCCCGATCCCGACCGACGCCGATCCGGGCTTCATCACCGGCGCGGCTGCGGCGAGGATCTGCGCGCCGAGCTTCTCCGCCGCCGCGAGGTCCGGGGCGATCTCGTCCGGCACCAGGAACACCGCAGACGCCGACCGCACCAGCGTCAGAGCGCCGGGCAACCTCGAGCGGACGACGCCGCTCAAGGCGCCGTCGAGCCGGTCCTGCTGACCACGCGCCGCGAGCGCAGCCTCGGTCTTGTCGTCGTCCGCTTCCAGCACGACCACCCACGCACGTTGTGGCAGACGGTGACCCAGGCGCTCGGCCTGCCGCGCGATGCGCTCCGCCTCGTCCGACTCGAGACCGCCGGCAAGTACCTCTTCCACCAGGTCGCCGCGCAGCCGGCGCTCGACCTCGGCGGCCGCTCGCTCCTTCGAGAGCTCGAGCGCCAGGACGGTCGCCCCGTGCTCGAGCGCGCGCAGCCGGCCCGCCGAGTCGGCGGCGCCCTCGTCGACGGCGACCGCCAGCAGGCCGAGCATGTCGGCGCCTGCGCGCACGGGGACCACGTCCAGCGGCCGCGGTGGCCGGCCTGCGGAGATCCTCGCCTCGCGCGCCGGGCCGCCTCCGCCGGCGGGCAGATGGATCCGCTGCGGCATCCCGTCCGACGGCTCGCCCGCGCCGCGGATCCGGTAACCGTCGACGGAGTACAGGGCCGCCCGCCCACCGGCCAGCGCCCCTATGACCTCGAGGATCGACGGGATGCCGGCGCCTTCCAGCGACAGCTTCGTGAACCGCTCGTGGATGTCGTGCGAGAGGCTGATCTCCGCGAGCTGCACCTCGGTCCGGCGCTGCAGCTCGCTCCGCTCGAGGATCCCGGCCACCTGGCCGGCGATCGCGCGGAGGAAATCGACGTCGCTCGGTGTGAACTCGCGTCGCTCGGTGCTCTGCAGGTTGATCACGCCCACGAGGCGCGGCCCGGACTCGATCGGCACCGAAGCCATGGAGTGGAACCGGTCCTCGTCGAGACCCGGCACCCACTTCCAGTGCGGCTCTTTGCTGACATCGGGCACGACCGCCGGCCGGCGGAGCTCGGCCACCCAGCCGGTGATGCCCTCGCCGACCTTCATGCGCACCCGGCCGACCATGTTCTCGTTGAGCCCGTTGGTCGCGGTCAGCAGCAGCTCGCCGCCCTCCGGCGCCAGCAGGTAAAGGGAGCACACGTCCACGCCGATGGCCGACGTCGTCTCGCGGATGATGAGCTCGAGCAGCTCGTCCGGCCTTGGCGTCGACGCCGCGGCCTGGGTCAGCCGCACCAGGAAGCTGAGCTCCCGGGCGGCCAGGCTCGAATCGACGGCGCCGGTCAGGTCACGGCTGTTCTTCATGGCGATCTCGTGTCAATAACACAACGGACAACGCCTTGCCTAGTGCGAAGGGTACAGACTGGCTTTTTGTCCGGCGGGCGCTAGGATCAGCCAAGAACGTGTGGCGTGAGCACTTCGCCGGAGTCGACCTGGCCGTCCCGACGCACGGCGGCGGCAGCGTGACCGGCATCAACTTCGACAACGCCGCCAGCACCCCGCCCCTTAGGCGGGTGCGCGACATGGTCACGTCGTTCTCCGACCTCTACTCGAGCGTGCACCGCGGGACGGGATACAAGTCGCGGCTGTCCACCGACGCCTATGAGCAGGCGCGGGAGCACGTGGCGAAGTTCCTGTGCATCGACGAACGCGAGCAGGTGGTCATCTTCGTCAAGGGCACGACGGACGCGTTGAACCGCATCGCCGCCGAGGAGGCCAGGCTCGACGGCAGGCAGGTGCTGGTCACCGAGATGGAGCATCACGCGGATCTCCTGCCCTGGCGCCATCGCAGCGGGCACGTCATGGTCGGCCTCGACCAACAGGGCCACATCGACCTCGACGCAATCGAACAGGCGCTGAAGGTGAGCCGCGGCAAGATCAGCCTCGTCGCCATCTGCGGCGCCTCCAACGTGACCGGCTTCGTGACGCCCATTGACGAGGTGGCGGAGCTGGCGCATCGCTACGGCGCGCGGATCTCCGTCGATGCGGCACAGCTGGCGCCGCACCACCGCATCGCGGTGCGGTCGGCAGACGACCCGCGTCACCTCGACTTCGTTTCCCTCTCGGGCCACAAGATGTACGCGCCGTACGGCGCAGGCGTCCTGGTCGCGCCGAGGGATTTCTTCGCCGGCGCCCCCGAGATCATGGGCGGAGGCGCGATCAGCATCGTGACCTGGGAGGACACGTACTGGGCCGACCTGCCCGAGCGTGAGGAGGCCGGCTCGCCGAACGTCATCGGCGCCGTCGCCCTCGGCGTCGCGATCGACACGCTGCTGGAGCTCGGGTTCGACGCGATGCTCGAGCACGAGAACCGGCTGGGGAATCGCCTGCTCCGCGGGCTGACTCAGATTCCGGGAGTCGGCGTGCTGGGAAGCCCCGAGCCATATGAGTCGGGTCGACTGGCGTTGACGACCTTCGTCGTCGAAGGCATGGACCACGGGCTCGTCGCCGCCGCGCTCAGTCACGAGTGGGGCATCGCTGTGCGCCACGGATGCTTCTGCGCCCACCCGTACATGATTCACCTGCTCCACATGACCAGGGACGAGGTCGGCGCCATCGTCGATGACGTCACGACCGGCCGGCGCAAGACGCTTCCCGGCGCCGTGCGCGCGAGCCTCGCGCCTTACAACACCGAGGCCGAGGTCGATCGTTTCCTCGAGGCGGTGACCCACATCGCACGTGGCGACATCAAAGCCGAATACGACGTCGACGCCGAGGGGGAATACGCACCGGCGGGTGGCTGGCCCGCGATCGCCACGCCGTTGCGATGAAGCTCATCGTCGAGATTCTGCTCGCGATCTTCCTCCACCCCGTGGCGTTCGTCCTCTGCGTGATCAACATCGTGAACCGCACCGACCTCGGTGGTCTCGCCAAGTTCCTCTGGATCCTCGTCACCTTCTTCTGGGGGATCGGGCCCATCCTCTACGTGCTTCTCGGCCGCGGCAAGTTCTGGTGAGAGACCGCGCGGCGACGAGGGCTCTGGTCCTTGGTCTGCTCGCGCTGTGGTTCGGAGTGTTTGCGCCTTTCGCCATCTTCAGCGGCGCCCGCTCGCTGCGCCGCATCCGCGCCTCGCACGGTGAGCTCCGCGGAGCCGCAGCCGCCACGGGCGGCTTCGTCGCCGGGCTGGTCGCGCTCGTCACGATCGTCATCGGCGTCGCCTACTGGTTCATCGCCTCGGCGTCGTGATCGGCCGCGCCATCGTCGCGCTCGCCGTAGTGCTGGTCTCCGCGGTCACGTATCCAGGCGCGCTCGCCGTCTCCCTGGCGACGCGGGTGACGCCATATTCGGCGCCGGGCACCGCGCCGCGCGGCGATCTGCCCTGGCTGCACGTCGAGCATCCCTCAGGCGGCGCGCCGTACATCGCCGACGACCAGCGGCGGATGGTCCTGCTTCACGGCGCCATCCCGGCGTCGCTCCTCGAGTTCGGGACCTTTGCGCCCAACTCTTTCCACACGTCCGACTACGAGGCAGGCCAGTGTCCGCCGAGCGTGACCAACAACAGGTACCCGCCACTGTGCGAGGCGGACCTGGCGGCGATGGCCGCGCTCGGCTTCAACTCGATCCGTCTGCCGCTCTCTTGGAGCCTGCTCGAGCCCGAGCGAGGCAAGTTCGACACGGCATACCTCGATCGGATCGCGCAGATCGTCGATTGGGCGCGCGCCCAGCGCATGTACGTCATCGTCGACATGCACCAGAACGCGTACTCGTTTTACGTCGGGCCGGGCGAAAACGTGAACCTGGGCTACAACAGCGGCGCCCCCAGATGGGCCACCTTCACGGACGGCTTTCCTTCGCGGGTCTTCGGCCAGAACCGTGAGGTGAACCCCGCGGTGCTCGAGGCCAACTCCAACTTCTGGTACGACCGCGACGGGATCCAGGACGAGTACATCGCCGCCCTGGCGTTTGTCGCCAGGCGGTTCGTCAACGACCCGGTGGTCGCCGGCTACGGCGTGTACAACGAGCCATGGCTTGGCTGGAACCTGCCGCCCGGCTTCGAGGACCTGCTCCTGTTTCCTTTCTACAGGCGTGTCCTCGACGCGCTGACCGGCGCGCACGACGGTCTTCCGTGCTGGTCGGGGTTCTTCATGCCCGCCACGTGCGGCTACCGCGACCTGGGGGTGGACGACAACCGTCACCTCTTCTTCCTCGACACCGGCCTGTTCCGCGAGGTTCTCGACTACCCAACGCACCTCGGCCTGCCGGTGAGCTCCTATCCGAACGTCGTGCTGGCGATGCACGCCTACACGCACGTGTACACGCTCGACACCCTGACGCCGTGGAAGGACTATCCGCCCGGCGGCTACGACCAGAGCTACGCGACCGCGGTGCGTGAGGCGAAGGCGATGGACGCGGCCCTGTTCGTGTCCGAGTTCGGGAGCGATCCGAAGCAGGATGGGAACTGGCTGACAAACCAGCTGCTGGAGCAGGAGAAGCACAACCTCGGTTTTGCCTTCTGGCCCTGGAAGGAGTCCAACGGCAGCACCTGGGGGATGTTCGACCCGCCGCCCAACGAATGCCTGCGCGTGTCGCGTGAGCGCCTGCTAGGCCGCGTCTACCCGCAGGCGACCGCGGACACGCTGCTGACGTTTCACTACGACCCCTCGGACGGCCTCTTCTCGCTCCATGCCCACGGGCGCGACGGCGACCCGTCGACCGTCGTCTACATCCCGCCCGAGGTCACCGGCCAGGTGACGCTGGACGGAGCCGTGAGGGGCCTCGTGTCCGATCAGGCCGACGGCAGCCGCCTGGTCCTCGCCTCCCCCACCGGCGGCGCCTTCACGATCGCGGTCGCCCCCGCGCCGCTGCGGCTCCACGGGTGCTGACGGCCGATTCCCAGGCCGGCCTCAGCGTGGGTCATTAGTACCTGTTTCCCATGGGCACCGGCTTGGGCTAATCTGGACGAGAAGGGTGGGAAGCCGACCAGCAACGACTGGCCGCGTCCGCGCGTCTAAAAACGGCCACAACGGAAGTGGCGTCCTCGACGTGAAGGCGCAAAAAAACGGGGCGATCAGGCAGCGCCCCGCGACGAACGGCGCCCTCGCCGTTGAACCCACGGTGAAGCTCGTCGCCGTGGCCAAATCGTTTGGCCGCCGGTCGGTGCTCAAGGACCTGAACTTCACAGTCGCGCCGGGCGAGCTCGTCGAGATCACCGGCCCGAGCGGCTCCGGCAAGACCACGCTTCTGCGGCTCGTGCACGGGCAGCTCCGCCCCAGCGCCGGCGAGGTGTGGGTGCGTGGACGCGGGCTGCACCGTTGGTGGCGCCGCGGGCTCGGCGGCGTGCGGCGCGATGTCGCGTTCGTGTTCCAGGAGCAGCGGCTTCTGCCGCGGCTGAACGCCTTCGAGAACGTCGTCCTCGCCCTGCAGCTCCGCGACCCGCAGGTCCCCAACCGCACGGTCAAGGAGCGCGCCCGGCAGGCACTCGAATCGGTCGGCCTCGGCGACCGGCTGGGCGCCTACCCGCACCAGCTTTCCGCCGGCGAGCGCCAGCGCGTCGCCATCGCGCGCGCCCTGGCCACCAAACCACGCGTGCTGCTCGCCGACGAGCCGCTGAGCGGCCTGGACGAAGAGAACGCGGAAAGGATCACGCACCTGCTGGAAGCGGCGGCCGCAGGCGGGACGACGGTCATCGTGGCTTCCCACCGCCACACCTTCCCCGCCACGCGGATCCTGCGACTGCCGAGCGCTCGCATCGTCATGAACGGGGCGCACCGCTCGATCTCGAACGGCAACGGTCGCGTCAACGGCAACGGGCACGTCAACGGCAACGTCAACGGCAACGGGCATGCAAATGGCAACGGCCACGCGAACGGCAACGGCGCCGCGACCGCGTGGTGGAGGCTCGTAATTCCCACCCGGGCGCGGCATCGGAGGAAGCCGATGGTGCCGCGCCTTCCACTCTGGCGACGAAGCCTCGCCATGGCCGCCAACAGCTACCGGCTGACGGTCCTCGCCGGCCTTCGCAGCTGGAAGCGCGACGTCCGCGGCACGACGCCGGTCATCGGCACGATCGCCCTGCTCCTCGTCCTCTGCGGCACGCTCGCGATGGTCGGCATCGCCGTCGCGCGCGTCGTGGCCGACCAGGCCGGCCAGGCCTCGATCGTCCGCGTCTATCTGGCGCCGGACGCGACGAACGACGCCGTGAGCTCGCTCAAGGCCAGGCTGCTGGCCGACCCTCGCGTGGCGTCGGTGACGTACCTCTCCCCTGCCCAGGCGCTGGCCGAGGCGAGCCAGAGGCCGGGCCTGGACAGCCTCGCCAGTCTGAGCTCGACGAACCCCTTCCCCGCAAGCCTGGACGTCAAGGTCAAAGTCGTGACCGAGGTCGCGGCCGTGGCGGGCACCGTGAAGGGTGACCCTGCCGTCGATCCGGGCTACCCGACGTCGTACGACCCTGACACGTACTCGCGCCTGCGCCACTTTGCCCTCATCGCGGGCGCGATCGCGGGCGGCGTCGTGCTGCTGTTCATCGTCATCGCGTACGTCGTCATCGCCAACGCGATGCGCGGGATCGCGGCGTCTCGGCGGCAGGAGGTCGCGGTGACGGGCCTGCTGGGCGCGCGCAGCTGGATGCTGACCGGTCCGTTCGTCGTCGAAGGTCTGACCACAGGCGCCATCGCCGGGGCGCTGGCAGCGGCGGCGGTCGCCGGCGCCTATCTGCTGGCGATGCGCTTCGAGTCCACCGTCTACATGCAGGTGCTGCCCGGAGTCGACGCGATGGCGGTGCGATACGTCCTGGCGGCGGTGATCACGGCGGGCCTGTTCCTCGGCGCGACGACGGCGTTTTTCGGCTTCCGCAGGGCGCGCGCGTGAGGCGGGCGCTCGTCGCGTCCGCGCTCGTCGGTGCGCTGTTTTCGCTGGGCGCGTCGGCGGCGGGCGCGACGAGCCCCTCCCCGTGCCCAAGCTCGACCGCGGCTTCGGGCACGAGGACGGACTGCCCCGGCGCGGCCGCGGCGGTCGATCCGAATCAGGCCGCGTACACCCTGCTCGAGACGCGGCTTGGCGGCGACGTCGCGCGTGCGCTCGCCGCCGAGCAGAAGCTCAACGCCACCCTCGATGCGTACACGTCGACCGAGCAGCTGCTCACCGACGAGGTCGCTCAGGAGGAGACCGTGGTCTCGGACCTCGAGAACGAGATCGCGCGTCTGGACACGCAGATCGCCGACACAGAGGCTCGCATCCAGGTCGAGAAGGACGAGCTCGCGGCGGTGACGCGGGCGATCTACCGCCAGCCGACGTCGTTCTGGATCCTCATCGCGCGGACCGGCAACCTGCACGAGGCGCTGATGGCCACCGCCGACGCCGTGGTCGCCGGCCAGCGCGCGCACGCGCTGCAGGTGCGCCTGCAGGCGGACCTGGCGCAGCTGCAGAGCGATCGCCAGGCGAAACAGGACGACCTCGACCGCGAGCAGAACACGCTCGACCTGCTGAACGCGAACCTCAGCTCGCTGCAGGACGTGATGAGCACGCAGACCGATGTCAGCGGCCAGCTGCAGGACCTGATCTCGCAGATCCAGTCGGCCAAGGACTCGCTGACCGGGGAGCCGCCGGACGTCACGAACACGCTGGCCTCGCTCCTCGAGTCGCAGGAGGCAGACCTGATCCAGCGCTCCTACGAGACGGCGTGGACGCAGGCGCAGGTGGGCGCCGGCCTTGCACTGGTCAACCACTCGCTGCCGGTCGGCAAGCCGATCCAGGGCCTGTCGCTCTCGTGGCCGATGGTCTCGTTCACGATCACGCAGCCTTTTGGACCGACGAGCGTGACGCTGGAGCCGCCATACGGTCCGTACAAGCACTTCCACACCGGGATCGACATGGCGGCGGACCTCGGCACGCCTGTGATGGCCTCGGCCGACGGGCTGGTGGTGGCGGTCGGCCACGGCAACACCGGCTACGGCAACTTCGTGGTCCTCGCGCACGGCGGCGGCGTGGAGACGCTGTACGGCCACCTGCTGCAAACCAACGTGAACGTGGGCGACCGCGTGGTGCGCGGGCAGGTCATCGGGCTCGAAGGCTCGACGGGATTCTCCACCGGGCCCCACGTGCACTTCGAGGTGCGGGTGAACGACCAGGTGATCGACCCGATGCCGTACCTGCCGGTGCCGGGTACGCAATGGCCGGGCTAGCAGCGTCGGGATACACCCCTTTTGCGCAAAGAGGGTCCATCACCCGGCCTCGATACACCGCTTTTGCGCAAAAAGGGTCGGTCCCGGCGCACAACTAGAATCGGGTGGCGGACGCGCCCCCGTAGCTCAGGGGATAGAGCAGGACGGTCCTAACGTCAAGGTCGGGGGTTCGATTCCCTCCGGGGGCACCATCCATGGCGAGGCGGGCGCTTCCCAGCCATTTCTAAGGTCGTTCCCATTTCCAGTCCAGCCACGTTCCACACACTGACGCTCATGGAATCGACACGCATCGAAGCCCGTGACGCGGCCCTGGGCCTCCTCAACCGGCTGACGTTCGGCTTCGCCGCGGCCGCCTTTGCGGCGGTGGGCGTCTTCGCCGCCGTCAGCGCCGCCACCATCCCCGGCAGCGCCTCTACGACCGCTCAGTCCAGCGGCTCCACGTCTTCCACAGCGTCGACCTCGGCGAGCCAGTCGTCTTCCAGCTCCAACAGCTCAAACAGCCTCCTGCCGTCCAGCAGTGGGGTCAGCTCCGCGCCCAGCGGACGAGGCACGGTCGCAACGGGCGCCTCGCGCTGACCGGTGTCCGACACCGTCCTCTGGTACACGACCCGTGGCGCGGGTGCGGTGAGCGAGATCCTGCTGACCTGCGTGGTCGTGCTGGGCATCCTCTCCGTCCTCCGCGTGCAGGGCGGGATGTGGCCGCGATTCGTCACCACCGGGCTGCACCGCAACCTCGCCCTGATGACCCTCGTCTTCCTGACCCTGCACATCATCACCGCGATGGTCGACCCCTTCACGAACCTGGGCATTGCGGCTCTCATCCCGTTCGCCTCCTACTACCGCACGTTCTGGCTCGGCCTCGGCGCGATCGCGTTCGAGCTGCTGTTCGCCATCGTCGTCACGAGCCTGGTCCGCGGTTGGCTTGGGCAGCGCGCGTGGCGCGTGGTCCACTGGCTCTCGTACGCCGCGTGGCCGATCGGGGTCGTCCACGGGCTCGGCACGGGGACCGACACGTGGTCGGCATGGATGCTGGCCATCACAGCAGCGTGCGTCGCGGCCGTGGGCGTCTCGCTCGTGTGGCG
>DASSLL010000022.1:0-35161 GCA_035689485.1 Candidatus Dormiibacterota bacterium
GAGCTGCCGCAGATGAAGGGCACCGAGAACGACCGCGAGGCGCAGAAGCGCGCCCTCCACGAGCTGTTCGGCGACGTCGACAACAACCCCGAGCACCGCTACCTGGAGACGACGCTGGACAAGGACACGACGACCAAGACCGAGGACGCGCTCCTCGAGCTGTACCGTCGCGTCCGTCCCGGCGACCCGCCGTCGGTCGACAACGCCCGGAACCTTCTCCAGTCGCTGTTCTTCAACCCGCGCCGCTTCGACCTGGGGCGCGTCGGCCGGTACAAGGTGGACAAGCGCCTCGGCCGCGACGAGGAGGACATCCTCGAGCGCGTCCGCCGGCGCGAGCTGCGCATCCTCGAGAAGGGCGACTTCATCGCCTTCATCCGCAAGCTCATCGAGCTGAACAACGCCCCGCGCGAGAAGCAGATCCCGGACGACATCGACCACCTCGGCAACCGCCGCGTGCGCGCGGTCGGCGAGCTGCTGCAGAACCAGTTCCGCATGGGTCTGATCCGCATGGAGCGAATCATCAAGGAGCGCATGACGATCAGCGACCCGCACACGGTGACGTCGGCGTCGCTCATCAACGCTCGTCCCGTCGTCGCCGCGATCAAGGAGTTCTTCGGCTCCAGCCAGCTTTCGCAGTTCATGGACCAGCACAACCCGCTGTCCGAGCTGACGCACAAGCGTCGCCTGTCGGCGCTCGGTCCGGGCGGCCTGAGCCGCGAGCGCGCGGGCTTCGACGTCCGCGACGTGCACCACAGCCACTACGGCCGCATCTGCCCGATCGAGACCCCCGAAGGTCCGAACATCGGCCTCATCGGCAACCTGGCGACCTACGCCAAGGTGAATGAGTTCGGCTTCATCGAGACGCCCTTCCGTCGCGTGTACAACCGCGTCGCGCTCAACGAGTCGGTGGGGCCGAAGATGGTCGGTCGCAAGCTGCGCCGCCCGGCGGTCGACGGCAAGGGCAACGAGATCCTGCCGGCGAACGAGACGCTCGACCAGAAGGCGCTCGACCGCCTCCTCAAGGCGCACGTGGCGAACATCGACATCGTGCCCTGGATCTCCGACGAGGTCGAGTACCTCTCGGCGGACGAAGAGGACATGTACGGCATCGCGCAGGCCAACGCCGCGCTGACGCCGGACAGCACGTTCGTCGACGCGCGCGTGCCCGCGCGGGCGCGCGGGGACTTCAAGATCGAAGAGATCCAGAACATCCAGTACATGGACGTGTCACCGAAGCAGATCGTGTCGGTGGCCACGGCCTTGATCCCGTTCCTCGAGCACGACGACGCCGGCCGCGCCCTGATGGGCGCCAACATGCAGCGCCAGGCGGTGCCGCTGCTCGTCACCGACGCGCCCCTGGTGGGCACGGGCGTCGAGTACTACGCCGCCAAGGACTCGGGCGAGATGATCGTCGCCGACGTCGCCGGGACGGTCGTCGACATCGCCCACCCGAAGGAGCTGAAGACCGTCCACGCGACCCCGGTCTTCGAGATCGTGGTCAAGCCCGACGGTGGCGGCCCGGAGAAGCACTACCCGCTGCAGAAGTTCGCGCGGTCGAACCAGGGCACGTGCCTCAACCACCGCGCCATCGTCAAGCCGGGCCAGCACGTCGACGTCGGTGACATCCTGGCCGACGGTCCGGCGATCGACAACGGCGAGATGGCGCTCGGGCGCAACGTGCTCGTCGCCTTCATGCCGTGGGAGGGCTACAACTTCGAGGACGCGATCCTGCTCTCCGAGCGCGTCGTCAAGGACGACATGTACACGTCGATCCACATCGAGGAGTACGAGTCCGAAGCCCGGGAGACGAAGCTGGGTCCGGAAGAGATCACCCGTGACATCCCCAACGTCGCCGACGACGCGCTGCGCAACCTCGACGAGCGCGGCATCGTCTACATCGGCGCCGAGGTGGCGCAGGGCGACATCCTCGTCGGCAAGATCACGCCCAAAGGCGAGACCGAGCTGTCGGCCGAGGAGCGCCTGCTGCGCGCGATCTTCGGTGAGAAGGCGCGCGAGGTGCGCGACTCGAGCCTGAGGGTGCCACACGGCGAGCGCGGAATCGTGGTCGACGTCAAGGTCTTCAGCCGCGACAACAAGGACGAGCTGGGCCCCGGCATCAACGAGATGGTCCGGGTCTACATCGCCCAGAAGCGAAAGATCTCGGCGGGCGACAAGATGGCCGGCCGCCACGGCAACAAGGGCGTCGTCGCCCGGATCATGCCGGCGGAGGACATGCCGTACCTACCGGACGGCACGCCGGTCGACATCGTGCTCAACCCGCTCGGCGTGCCGAGCCGCATGAACCTCGGCCAGGTGCTCGAGACGCACCTCGGCTGGGTCGCGGCCGCGCTCGGCGAAAAGATCGCCACGCCGGTGTTCGACGGCGCGCCGATGCAGACCATCGTCAAGGAGCTGGAGAAGGCCGGACTGCCGACCGACGGCAAGGTCCGCCTTCGCGACGGCCGCACCGGCGAGGAGTTCGACGAGCCGGTGACCGTCGGCATGATCTACATGCTCAAGCTGGCCCACCTGGTCGAGGACAAGATTCACGCCCGGTCGACGGGCCCGTACAGCCTGGTCACCCAGCAGCCGCTGGGCGGCAAGGCGCAGTTCGGCGGCCAGCGCTTCGGCGAGATGGAGGTGTGGGCGCTCGAGGCGTACGGTGCCGCGCACGTCCTGCAGGAGATCCTGACCGTCAAGTCGGACGACATCGTCGGCCGCGTCAAGGCCTACGAGGCGATCGTGAAGGGAGACAACACGCTCGAGGCCGGCATCCCGGAGTCGTTCCGCGTGCTGGTCAAGGAGCTCGAAGGGCTCGCGCTCGGGGTCGAGATCCTGAGCGAGGACGAAAGACAGATTGTTTTGAGCGAGGAAGACATTCCGGAGATTCCGCTCGACCTTGGAATCTCTTTGGAGAGAGAGGAACTCGGGGAGGACTCTGCAGAGTAGATGCTGAAGCTAGAGAACTTTGACGCGCTGAAGCTTTCGCTGGCGTCGCCGGACACGATCATGTCGTGGTCGCACGGCGAGGTCACCAAGCCGGAGACGATCAACTACCGCACGCTGCGCCCCGAGCGCGACGGACTGTTCTGCGAGCGCATCTTCGGCCCCACGCGGGACTGGGAATGCCACTGCGGAAAGTACAAGCGCTACCGCTACAAGGGCATCATCTGCGACAAGTGCGGCGTCGAGGTGACGCGGTCCAAGGTGCGCCGCGAGCGCATGGGCCACATCAAGCTCGCCTCGCCCGTGAGCCACGTCTGGTACTTCAAGGGCATCCCGAGCCGCATGGGACTGCTGCTCGACATGTCGCCGCGCAACCTCGAGAAGATCCTCTACTTCGCCAACTACATCGTCACCGACGTGCACGAGGAAGTGCGCCAGGACATGCTCTCCGCCCTCAACATGGACAAGGACGAGAGGGCGATCCGCCTGCGCGCCGACATCGACGCCAAGGCGCGGGAGATGCGCCAGGAGCATGACGCGCGCGCCAAGAAGCTCAAGGGCGAGGTGGACGCCGAGGTCTCGCGGCTCGAGGAGGAGCTGCAGGAGGCGGTCGACGAGCTCACCACGCAGGGCAAGAAGGCGACCGAGCACATCAAGGCCGGGATCGGCACCAAGTCGCGCCGGCAGATGACCGTCGGCGTGAACGGCGACGAGGAGATCGTCATCGACAAGGGCGACCTGATGTCGCGCGAGATGTCGCGCGGTGTGCTCGCCAAGGTCCAGGAGAAGATCGAGAAGCTGGAGGCGAACACCAAGGCGGCGCAGAAGCGAGCCAAGGAGCGGCTCGACGCGGACAAGAAGTCGCTCGAGACGCAGATCGAGGCCGCGACCAAGACCGAGCGTGAGGGCATCCAGGGCCAGCTCGAGGCGCTGCAGGCCGAGATCGAGGCCACGCGCACCGACCTCGAGGCGCTGCACCCCAAGCAGATCCTCACCGACACGCAGTACCGCGACTTCCAGGAGCGGTTCGGCCGTGCGTTCCGCGCCGGCATCGGCGCCGAGGCGATCCGCGACCTGCTGTCGCGCATCGAGCTGAACTCCGAGATGTACCGTCTCCGCGAAGAGTCGCGCTCCTCGTCCGGCCAGCGCAAGCAGAAGGCGATCAAGCGCCTGAAGGTCGTCGAGGACTTCCGCAAGTCGAACGCCAGCCCGACGTGGATGGTGCTCGAGGTCCTGCCGGTCATTCCGCCCGAGCTGCGCCCGATGGTCCAGCTGGACGGCGGCCGCTTCGCGACGTCCGACCTGAACGACCTCTACCGCCGTGTGATCAACCGCAACAACCGCCTGAAGAGGCTGCTCGAGCTCGGCGCGCCGGAGATCATCGTGCGCAACGAGAAGCGCATGCTCCAGGAGGCGGTCGACGCGCTCATCGACAACGGCCGCCGCGGCCGTGCGATCACCGGCACTGGCAACCGCAAGCTCAAGTCGCTCTCCGACATGCTCAAGGGCAAGCAGGGCCGGTTCCGCCAGAACCTGCTCGGCAAGCGCGTGGACTACTCGGGCCGCTCCGTCATCGTGGTCGGCCCGGAGCTGAAGCTCCACGAGTGCGGCCTGCCGAAGAGGATGGCGCTCGAGCTGTTCAAGCCGTTCGTCATGCGCGAGCTGGTGAACAAGGGCTACACGACGAACATCAAGTCGGCCAAGCGCATGGTGGAGCGCAGCCGGACCGAGGTGTGGGACGTCCTCGACGAGGTCATCCGCGAGCACCCGGTGCTGCTCAACCGCGCGCCGACGCTGCACCGCCTGGGCATCCAGGCGTTCATGCCGGTGCTGGTCGAAGGCTCGGCCATCCAGATCCACCCTCTGGTCTGCGCCGCCTTCAACGCCGACTTCGACGGCGACCAGATGGCCGTGCACGTCCCGCTCTTCAGCGGCGCCATCGCCGAGGCGAAGAATCTGATGATGTCCTCCCAGAACATCCTGTCCGCGGCCGACGGGCACCCCGTGGTGTCGCCGACGCAGGACGTGGTGCTGGGCTGCTACTGGCTCACGGCGTCTCGCGACGAGATGCCGCAGGACACTTCCAAGCTGCGGGTCTTCAGCTCGCAGAACGAGGTCCTGCTCGCACTCGACGCCAAGGTCGTGAAGCTCCAGGAGTGGATCAGGGTGAAGATCGGCAGCGAGCTGATCGTCACGACCCCGGGACGCGTGGTCTTCAACCAGCCGCTTCCCGTGGGCAAGCAGCCGCTCAACGAGGACTCGATGCAGCCGCTGCCGTTCCAGAACGCGCACTTCGACCGCAAGCTGCTTCGCGTCCTGGTCGCCGAGCTGTATCGCCTGTACGGCAGCGATGTGACCGCGAACGTGGTCAACGACATCAAGCGGCTCGGCTTCCGCTACGCCACCCAGGCCGGGGTGACTGTGTCCGCCATGGACATCCCGCACCCGGACGAGAAGTGGCGGGTGATCCGGGAGACCGAAAAGGAGGTCGCGGACGTCGAGCGGATGTACCGCCGCGGCGTCATGACCGACGACGAGCGATACCGCAAGGTCATCGAGCTCTGGCAGGGCGCCTATGAGAAGGTGGGCCGCGACACCGAGGAAGCGTTCAACAAGTTCAGCCCGATCTGGATGATGATGAGCTCCGGCGCCCGGGGCAACATCCAGCAGCTGCGTCAGCTCGCGGGCATGCGTGGTCTGATGGCCGACCCGACGGGCCGGATCATCGACCTTCCGATCCAGGCCAACTTCACCGAAGGCCTGACGGTGCTGGAGTACTTCATCTCCACGCACGGCACGCGCAAGGGTCTGGCCGACACCGCCCTGCGGACGGCAGACTCGGGCTACCTGACGAGGCGCCTCGTCGACGTCGCCCAGGACGTGATCGTGCGCGAGGAGGACTGCGGCACGACGAACGGCATCTGGATCCGTGACATCACGCCCGAGCGGGCGAAGAACGAGCCGCTGTTCGAGAAGATCGCCGGCCGCGTCGCGGCCGAGGACGTCTCGGTGGGCGGCAAGGTCGTCGTCCCCGCGGGCCAGTCGATCTCCGACGAAGCGGCACGCGAGATCATCGCCGGCTCGGTGCCGGTGAAGATTCGGTCGGTGCTCGTGTGCGAGGCGCGTGAGGGCGTCTGCCGCACGTGCTACGGACGCAACCTGGCGACCGGCAAGCTGGTCGAGATCGGTGAGGCGGTGGGCGTCATCGCCGCGCAGTCGATCGGCGAGCCGGGCACGCAGCTGACCATGCGCACGTTCCACACCGGTGGAGTGGCCGGCGTGGACATCACCCAGGGTCTGCCCCGCGTGGAGGAGCTGTTCGAGGCCCGCATCCCCAAGGGCAAGGCCATCATCTCCGAGATCGACGGCGAGCTCGAGATCATCCGCCAGGAGGGATCGCGCAAGGTGCGCGTGACTTCCAAGGAGGAGTTCGAGGTCAGCTACCCGGTCGAGGGCAAGATGGAAGCGCTCGTCAAGTCCGGCGAGGAGGTCATGGAGGGCCAGGAGCTCGCGCGTGACTCCAAGAACAACAACGTCCGGACGCGGCACGCGGGCAAGGTGGCGGTTTCGGCCAAGGAGATCACCGTCCGGACCGTGGACGAGGAGGTCCGGGAGTACCCGATCCCGCACCAGGTCCGCATCCGGCCGGAGCTCGACCGCCGCGATGGCCAGAAGGTGTTCATCAAGGCCGGTCAGCAGATCACCGAGGGCTCGATCTCACCACAGGAGCTGCTCCACATCCTCGGCAAGGAGGCGGTGCAGACGTTCCTCGTGGACGAGGTCCAGAAGGTCTACCGGTCGCAGGGTGTCGACATCAACGACAAGCACATCGAAGTCATCGTCCGGCAGATGATGCGGAAGGTCCGCATCGACTCGGCGGGCGACACGGGCCTGCTCCCCGGCGAGATCGTCTCGCAGTGGGAGTACGAGGAGGCCAACGCCCGGGCGCTGGCGGAGGGCGGCGAGCCGGCCACGGCGCAGACCGTCCTGCTGGGCCTGATCAAGGCGGCGCTCAACACCACCTCGTGGTTGTCGGCGGCGTCGTTCCAGGAGACGACGCGTGTGCTGACCGAAGCGGCCATCTCCGGCAAGGTCGACCGGCTTCGCGGCCTGAAGGAGAACGTGATCATCGGCAAGCTGATCCCGGCCGGGACCGGGCTCGACTATTACAAGAAGCAGCGTGAGCAGGCGGCGCGGATCCTCGAAGAGGAGCCGATCGACCTGGAGACGCTGTCGGTCTAGTAGGCTCGAATCTCCCTGAGGGCCGCCCTCACCGGCGGCCCTTTTCCTTTTCTAGAGGCAGCCCCCGGAGATGAATCCGCTGTGCGCGGACACGAGAGCGAGCCGGTCGTGACCTTGCGCCGCCAAGAGGCCGCGGTCGGTCTCGAGCCAGAGGGCCCCGGAGGACAGGATCGGCCAGCCGACGATCGTCAACGGGTGCGCAGCGTCGGCGTAGATCGTGTAGAAACCGCGCGCCCCGGCACCGGTCGCCGCCGCCGGAACGATGTCGATCTCCGTCGCCGAGATGGCGCCGCTCGAGGTTTGTGTGCCGACGGCGACGATCGGTGCGCCGACGGCGTCGACCCCGATGGGAAGCGCGACACCGCGCGACGGCTGGAACCAATCGGTCACGGACCTGGTCACGGGATCGATGCGCTGGACGTCGTTCAATCCCGGCCTGTCGGACCCGGTCGCCCAGATCGCCGACGGCGTGATCACGGCGAAGAGTCCGTAGTGGCCCTGGTCGACGATGCTGGCGTGGCCCGCGGGGTCGACCAGCGTGATGATCTGCGGCCCCGGCGCGGGGGAAGGGGAGGGGGTGCCGCTCACCGGATTGGAGCCGCATGCGGCGGCCAGGCAGAGAGAAATGAGGCAGACCGCGGCGCGCCGGCGCATGCTCATCAACATCCCGAACTCCCGGCCGGCGGCGATCGTAACGCCGGGCTGGTAAACGTGTCAGGTTTGGGTTAAAGTCAGCGATAACGTGCACAAGGGGGCGCCCGCCAGGGTTGCCCCTTTCTCTTTGCCCGGGCAAACTGTGCTGAGAGCCACAGAATCCCGGCTTCGAAGTGCGGTTTTTGGCACACTTTGGAGGTGACCCTAAGCCGAAGGCTGATCTGCGCCTTCGTTGTTGTCGCCGCCATGCTCGCCGCGTGCCAGCCGAACGTCACCGTGGCGCCGAAGCTCGCGAGCAACCAGACCCTGCGCGTGATGCTCGAGGACCAGCCCGCGTCGCTAGATCCCGGGCAGACGCAGTACCCGTTCGAGACCGGTGTCCTCCGCGCCATCGCCGAGCCGCTGCTCAAACCCAAACCCAACCTCGACGGCCTTTCCCCGGCAGCCGCAGAGTCCTATGAGGTGAACAGCGCCGGCACGGCATACGTCTTCCATCTCCGCACCGCCGCGAAGTACTGGGACGGCACGCCGGTGAAGGCGCAGGACTTCGTCTACGCGTGGCAGCGGCTGATCGACCCGCGTCTGGCCGCTCCGAACGAGACGCTCTTCGCCGACGCGGTGCTCAACGGCCAGCACGTTGCCCTGATGGATCCGCAGCGTGACGCTGCGAGCATCGACGCGGCGCTCGGCACGCTCGGGCTGAAAGCGCTCGACGATTTCACGTTCCAGGTTCAGCTGGAGCGGCCGGACCCCGCGTTGCCATGGCTCGCGGCGATGCCCGCGGGGGCGCCGGTCAGGAAGGACGTGGTCACGAAGAGCGGCGACAAATGGTCGACCTCGCCGGACACCCTCGTGACGAACGGACCGTTCAAGGTCACCGAGATCGCCAAGAACGACCACATCACGGTCCAGCGCAATCCCGACTACTGGGGGCCGAAGCCGACGCTCACAAGGATCGACTTCGTCGTGGTCAGCGACGGCGCCGCCGCGTTGACGAAGTACAAGAACGGCGAGCTCGACGAGATCACGGTCGAGCCTGCGCAGGCGGCGGCGGTGACCAGCGACGCCACCCTCAGCCGGCAGCTCGTCAAGACTCCGAACCTCGAGGTCTTCTGGCTGACGTTCCGGATCGACGCGCCGCCGCTGAACAACGCCAAGCTGCGCCTCGCCATCGCCCAGGCAATCGACCGCGACGCGTTCGTCTCGCAGGTGCTGGCCGGGCAGGGGATGGCCGCGTCCAGCTTCATCCCGCAGGGCATGGACGGTTACAACGCGCACCTGACCGCGCAGAAGTTCGACGTCGCGCAGGCCCGCGCATCGCTTGCGGCTTCCGGCCTGTCGGCCAAGCAGGTCTCGGTGACGTTCTCGTTCGACCAGTCGTCGGATTTCCGCAAGGCGACGGCGAAGTTCGTGCACGACCAGCTGGTCGCGAACCTCGGGATCAACGTGGTCCTCCAGGGCCTCGACCCGAACACGCTGGCGTCGCAACGGCAGACGGGCCAGTTCCAGATCTCGGGCCCCGACGGTTGGAGCGCCGACTACCCCGACCAGGCGGACTGGTACGACATCTTTCTGACGACCAGCGGCCTGAACGTCGCCTTCTGGCAGAACCAGCAGTACGACAACTTCGTCCGGGTGGCGCGAACGGACACGGACCCGAACCGTCGCGAACAGGAGTACCAGCAGGCGCAGTCCATGCTGGTGGGCGATGCGCCCGTCGCCTTCCTGGCCCAGACCGTGAGCTGGTACATGGTGCGTCCCTATGTCACTGGGGTGACCACGTCGCCGGTCGACGAGTGGCCCGGAGCCACGTCACCGGCGGCGATCCAGATCGCGCCGCACTGAACGGGCGTTCGGTCTGCCGTCGGCTTAGCAACTTGACACCCCCTTGGCCCGAACAAGACAATTCGAGCCCGCAAGAGGCTCTGAGTAAGACCTGCCGCCGGCGCACTCTCGCCCCGGCTTCCTCCGGGAAGAAGGCTGCAGGGTGACGATTGCTTGCGAGGTACTTAGGGATATGCGCTTGAGCAGCGGCATCCGGGCGATCGCGGTCGCGTCGATCGCACTCTTCGTAATCGCCGCGTGTGGCGGCGGCGGGACGAGCGAGCAGAGGCTCTCCGGCGGCAAGGCGGTCTTCGCCGAAGCCCCGAACGCCAAGCCGAACTACATCTTCCCGCTCGCGTCCGGCGGTTTCTTCAGCGTCGCGAACCTCAGCCAGTTCCAGTTCCTGATGTACCGGCCCCTGTACTGGTTCGGCTCCAACGGGACGGTCAAGCTCAACTCCGACTTGAGCCTCGCCAAAGACCCGGTGTACTCGGACGGCGGCAAGACGGTGACCATGAAGCTCAAGGGCTGGAAGTGGTCGGACGGCACGCCGATCACCTCGCGGGACATCGAGTTCTGGCAGAACCTTGTGACCTTCAACAAGGGTCACTGGGCGGCTTACTCGCCAGGCGAGTACCCCGACAACGTGACCAGCACCGAATATCCGGACTCCAACACGGCGGTCTTCCACCTCGACAAGGCGTACGGCTCGTACTTCTTCACCTACAACGAGCTGAGCCAGATCTCGCCGCTGCCGCAGCACGTCTGGGACAAGACCTCGGACACGGGCACGGTCGGCGACTACGACCGCGACGCCAAGGGCGCGGCGGCCGTCTACAAGTACCTGGACGGTCAGTCGAAGTCCATCGGCACCTACGACACCAATCCCCTATGGCAGGTCGCCGACGGTCCCTGGAAGTTGAAGCACATGACGACCGACGGCCTGGTCGACATGGTTCCGAACCCGGGCTACGGCGGGCCCGTCAAGCCCACGCTGACGCAGTTCGAGGAGCAGCCGTACACGGACGAGACGGCCGAGTTCAACGTCATCCACACCGGCGGCATCGACTACGGCTACATCCCGACGCAGGACGTAGGCACAGTCAACGGTGAGCAGGACCCCAACCCGAGCGGCGTCAAGAGCCTCACCAATTACACGTTCAAGCCCTGGATCGGATGGCAGATCACGTACTTCCAGATCAACTTCGCCAACGCCGACCACGGCGCCATCTACAAGCAGCTCTACTTCCGCCAGGCGATGCAGACCCTGATCGACCAGGACGGATACATCAAGAACATCTTCAAGGGCTACGCCTATCCGACCTATGGCCCGGTCCCGGTCAAGCCGGCCAACCCGTACGCCGACGCCTACGAGCAGAAGAATCCGTATCCCTTCAACGTGAACAACGCGGTCAAGCTGCTCAAGGACAACGGCTGGACGGTCAACCCCGGCGGCGTGTCCGTCTGCAGCAGCCCCGGCACCGGCGCCGGGAAGTGCGGCGACGGCGTGACCCAGGGCCAGAAGGCGAGCTTCAAGCTGGAGTACGCGTCCGGCACGCTCGTCGTCAAGCAGGAGATGGAGGCACTGAAGTCCGACTTCTCCAAGGCGGGCATCGAGATCAATCTGTCCGAGGCGCCGTTTGACACCGTGATCAGCGACGCTTTCGGCGGCACGACCGAAGCCGACATGGACAACTGGGGCGGCGGCTGGATCTTCGCCCCCGACTACTTCCCGACCGGTGACGAGCTCTTCTCGACCGGCGCCGGCTCCAACGGCGGCGCCTACAGCGACCCGACCAACGACAAGAACACCGACCTGACCACGACCAGCAACGACCTCAAGGCGCTGTTCACCTACGAGGACTATCTCGCGCAGCAGCTGCCGGTGCTCTGGATCCCGGTGGCGGACGCGCAGCTCGCTCTCGTCAAAAAGACCATGCGCGGCTGGGACCCGCAGGACCCACTGCTGCAGATCTACCCGGAGAACTGGTACTTCGTAAGCGGTTCCTAGAAAGCTCGTTTTCGATTCACGTCAGCGGCGGCCGGGCGGATCAACGCCCGGCCGTCGTGCATGTAGGGCATTAAGCTGGTGAAGCAAGAGTGATCGGGTTTCTGATCCGAAGGTTCACCCAGTCGGTGGTGGTGGTCTTCGGTGTGACCCTGTTCACCTTCATCCTCACCCGCATCCTCCCCGGCGGCGCGGCCCGCGCCACGCTGGGGCCGAAGGCTTCGCCGCTCGAGATCGCGATCTTCAATCACGACAACGGTCTCGACCTGCCGATCTGGCAGCAGTACGTCTTCTACCTGAACCAGCTGCTGCACCTGAACTTCGGCTTCTCGTACCGGCTCAATCAGAGCGTGCTCGGGTTGATCCACGACCGCCTGCCCCGGACCCTGGTCCTGCTTGGCATCTCGACGCTGCTGGCGCTCGCCGTGGCGATCCCCATCGGCATCCTCCAGGCGGTGCGTCGCAACAAGCTGGAGGACTACTTCTTCACCTCGGCCTCCTTCGTCCTCTACTCGATGCCCGCGTTCTGGCTGGGGCTGGTCCTGATCATCTTCTTCGCGGTCGACCTGAACCTGTTTCCGCCGGTCGGCCCGCAGGGCGACGTGATCACCTATCTCCAGCCGGACCAGCTGTCGGCGCTCGTCTTACCCGTGGCCGCCCTGGCCCTGACCACGATCGCGCTCTTCAGCCGCTACATGCGCTCGTCGACGCTGGACAACCTCGTCCAGGACTACGTGCGCACGGCCCGGGCCAAGGGCGTCTCGAATGTCGCGATCCTGTACAGGCACGTCCTGCGAAACTCGCTCATCCCGATCATCACGCTGCTCGGCCTCAGCCTCCCGGGCATCTTCGGCGGCGCGCTCATCACCGAGGCGGTCTTCAACTACCCCGGCATGGGCCTGCTGTTCTGGGACGGGGCGCAAACGCGCGACTACCCGGTGCTGCTGGGGGTGACGATCATCGTCGCCATCGCCACGGTGGTGGGGAACTTCCTGGCCGACGTCGGCTACGCGATGGCCGACCCCCGCGTGAGAGTCCAGGCATGAGCGTCCGCGCGACCGCTCCGGCCGACCTCAGCCAGCCTGGGCTCGGCGTCGCCGCCGGCGCCGTCGAAGGCGGTGACGTCCAGGTTTCGGGGAGCGCCTGGAAGCTTGCCGCGTACGTCTTTCTCGAGAACAAGCTGGCGCTCGTGGGTCTCGGCTATGTCGTGTTCATGTTCCTGTTCTGCTTCATCGGGCCGCTCATCTACCGCACGAACCAGATCAACACCGACATCGCGAACCTGACCGCTCCCCCGAGCTCCACGCATCCGCTGGGCACCGACATCGTGGGCAAGGACGTGCTTGGCCAGCTCATGGTCGGGGGCCAGACCTCGCTGGAGATCGGCATCGCCGCGGCGGCGATCGCGATCGTCGTCGGCGTGGTGTGGGGCGCGGTGGCGGGATTCATCGGCGGCTGGGTGGACCAGCTCATGATGCGCATCGTCGACTCGCTCCTGGCCATCCCCTCGCTTTTCCTGCTGCTCGTGCTGGCGACGATGTTCACGCCGAGTCTGGGGATGCTGATCATCCTCGTCGCCCTGGTGGCGTGGTTGGTTCCGGCCCGTCTGATTCGCGGCGAGACGCTCAGTCTTCGCACGCGGGAATACGTCGACGCGGTGCGCGTGATGGGCGGGAGCAGCGTGCGCATCGTCCTCCGGCACATCATCCCGAACACGATCGGCACGATCATGGTCAACACGACGTTCCAGATCGCGGATGCGATCCTGATCGTGGCGACGCTTTCCTACCTCGGCCTCGGCGTGCCGCCGCCGTCGACCAACTGGGGCGACATGCTTTCCGACGGCGTCACGTTCACGTACGCCGGTTACTGGTGGCTGATCTTCCCCGCCGGCATCGCCATCGTGACCACGGTCGTGGCCTTCAACCTGATCGGCGACGCGATGCGCGACGCGTTCGAGGTCCGGCTACAGAAACGATGACGACCGGCGTTAGTCGCGACTAACGCCCGGTTTGCCACGCGGAAATGGTCGATAGTCGCGACTATCGCCTATGCCGCCGGATTCTGGAGCGGGAAGTGGCAGGCCGCCTCCTGCCCGGTCTCGAACTTCCGCAGCGTCGGCTCGACCTCGGCGCAGATGTCCTTCGCCCGCGGGCACCGCGTCCGGAACCGGCAGCCCGAGGGTGGGTTCATGGGTGAAGGCAGCTCGCCGCGGACGACGCGCGAGGTCTTTGCCCGCTCGACCTTCGGGTCGGGCACCGGCACCGAGCTCAGCAGCGCCTCCGTGTAGGGATGCGCCGGCTGGTTGTACACCGCCGACGCCGGCCCGACCTCGACCAGCTTGCCCAGGTACATGACGCCGATGCGGTCGGACACGTAGCGGATCACGCCCAGGTCGTGGGAGATGACGATGTACGTCAGGTCGTGGGTCTCCTGCAGCCGGTTCATGAGGTTCAGGATCTGCGAGCGGATCGAGACGTCGAGAGCGGACACGGGCTCGTCGGCGACGATGAGCGTCGGGCTCAGGGCGAGGGCGCGGGCCAGGCCGATGCGCTGGCGCTGGCCGCCCGAAAACTCGTGCGGGTAGCGCTCGACGGCGCGAGGGCTGAGGCCCACCTCCTTGAGTAGCTGCTCGACGCGCTCGCGCCGCTCCCTGGCGTTGCCGATGCGGTGGATGGCCAGCGGCTCGGAAAGGATCTGCAGCACCCGCATTCGCGGGTCGAGCGACGAATACGGGTCCTGGAACATGAGCTGCATCTTCTTGCGCACGTCGCGGAGCCGGCCGCGCTTGATGGCGGCCAGGTTGTCCCCGTCGAACCAGATCTCGCCGGAGTCCGGCTTCTCGAGCGCGACCACCAACCGGCCTAGCGTGGTCTTGCCGCACCCCGACTCGCCGACCAGGCCGAACGTCTCCCGCCGCTGGATCGAGATGCTGACGTCGGAGACGGCCTTGATGGAGCCGATCCTCCGGGCGATCACGCCGCGGGTGACGGGGAACTCCTTGACCACGTGGCGGACGTCGAGGAGCCGGCCGTCGGGGGTGCTCATCCGGCGACCGCGACGTCGCGGAACGCCCGGCTCGGCCTGGCGCCGCCGACCGGGTGATAGCACGCATAGACGTGGGCCGACTCGTCGCCGTCCAGCATCGGTTCATAGGTCGTGCACTCCGACGTGGCGTAGCGGCAGCGCGGGTTGAAGCGGCAGGCCGCAGGCGGATTGGCCAGGTCCGGCGGTATGCCGGGGATGCTGTACAGAGGCTGCGACTGGTCCTGGTCGGCCTTCGGGATGGACTGCAGGAGCGCTTCGGTGTAGGGGTGGCGGACCGTCGAGAACAGCTCCTCGATGCCGGCCTCCTCGACGATCTTGCCGGCGTACATGACGGCCACCCGGTCGGCGCGCCCGGCGATGACGCCGAGGTCGTGGGTGATCAGGAGGATCGCCATCTTGAACTCGCGCTTGAGCGAGTCGAGGAGGCTGAGGATCTGGGCCTGGATGGTGACGTCGAGGGCGGTGGTCGGTTCGTCGGCGATCAGCAGCTTCGGCTCGCAGGCGAGCGCCATGGCGATCATCACGCGCTGGCGCAGGCCGCCGGAGAGCTGGTGCGGGAACTGGTGCAGGCGCTCGGCCGGTCGCGGCATCCCGACCACCCGCAGCACCTCTTCGGCCCGGGCCATGGACTGGCCGGACTTCCAGCCGCGGTGGATGCGCAGCGTCTCGGCGATCTGGTTGCCGATGGTCATGGTCGGGTTGAGCGAGGTCATCGGGTCCTGGAAGATGACGGCGACGTCGTTGCCCCGCACCTTCCTCATGTCGTCGTCGTCGAGCGGCACCAGGTCCTGACCGTCGAGCTTGATCGAGCCGCCGGCGATGTAGCCGCCGTTGGGGAGCAGCTTCATGATCGACATCGCGGTCATGCTCTTGCCGCACCCGGACTCGCCGACCAGCCCGACCGTCTCGCCCTGGTCGATCCTCAGGGAGACGCCGTCCACCGCGCGGACCAGGCCTTTGCGCTGGCGGATGTAGGTCTTGAGGTCGCGGATCTCGAGGACCGGCGTGGCCAACGTTCGGTCTATTCTCGCTGCCCGGCCGGCCGCACCTCGAGGACTCGGTAGCCCTTCTTCGATTTCAGGCGGTCGACCTCGAAGCCCTGGCCGGACAGCCAGGCGGCGAGCGAGTCGGCGCCGAGGTTCCGCTGCACCACCAGGTAGGCGCGGCCGCCAGGCTCGAGCCTCGGCAGCCAGCGGAGAAGAAGGTCGTGGAGGGCGTGCTTGCCGACCCGGACGGGCGGGTTGGAGTACATGGCGGCGAAGCGGACCTCGGACGGCATCTGGTCGGGCTCGACGGCCGTCACGTTGGCGCAGGAGTTGCGCTCCGCGTTCCGGCGCACGAGGTCGAGAGCGCGCTGGTTGACGTCGACCGCCCAGACCCTGGCTTGGGGCGCGCGCCGCGCCACGGCCAGGGCGATGGGACCGTAGCCGGCGCCCAGGTCGAGTATGTCGCCGCGGCCGGGCGGAGCCGGCGCCTCCTTGAGCAGCACCATGGTTCCCGGGTCGACGGCTCTGGCCCCGAAAACGCCCCGGTCCGCGTACAGGTCGAGCTGCAGATCGCCCAGCTGGAGGCGCAGCGTGCGGGGGCTGGAGGCGACTTCCGGACGAGCTTCGAAGTAATGGGTTTTGGGTATACTCATCGTTCGTCGCCCAGCCGGCTAATGCCGCCTGGGATCAAGCCCGCCACCCGGAGAAATTCTTGCCAACCATCCAGCAGCTCGTTCGTCTGGGCCGCAAGGCGGCCAGGGCGAAGTCTAAGGCGCCCGCGCTCAGGGGCTCGCCCCAGAGGCGGGGAGTCTGCGTGCGCGTCTACACCCAGACGCCGAAGAAGCCGAACTCGGCCCTCCGCAAGGTGGCCCGCGTTCGCCTCACCACCGGCATCGAGGTCACGGCCTACATCCCGGGCATCGGGCACAACCTGCAGGAGCACTCGGTCGTGCTCATCCGCGGCGGCCGCGTCAAGGACCTGCCCGGCGTCCGCTACCACATCATCCGGGGCACCCTCGACACGGCGGGCACCAAGAACCGCAAGAAGGCTCGTTCCAAGTACGGAGCCAAGCGGGAAAAGGGCAAGGCGGCGGCCTGATGCCTCGCCGCAACCGTCCCGTCAAGCGTGTCGTCGCGCCCGACCCGGTGTACCAGTCGGAGGCGATCGCCAAGTTCGTCAACGTGGTCATGAACCGCGGCAAGCGCTCTACGGCCGAGAAGGTCGTCTACGACGCGCTGAGCCGCGCCTCCAAGCAGGCCAAGAAGGAGCCGCTGGAGGTGTTCGACCTCGCCCTGCGAAACGCGACCCCGCTGCTCGAGGTCAAGCCTCGGCGCGTCGGGGGCGCCACGTACCAGGTGCCGGTCGAGATCCGGCCCGAGCGCCGCCTGGCGCTGGCCCGGCGCTGGCTCGTTCGTTTCGCGCGCCAGCGGGGCGGGAAGAGTATGAGCGAGAAGCTCGCCTTCGAGATTCTTGATGCTGCGCAGAACACCGGCGGTGCGGTGAAGCGCAAAGAGGAGACCCACCGGATGGCCGAAAGCAACAAAGCTTTCTCGCATTTCCGGTACTGAGAGACATGAGCGTGGCACTGAAAATGGCTGAGCGCCCCGTCGCCATCGACAAGGTCCGAAACATCGGGATCATGGCGCACATCGACGCCGGCAAGACGACGACGACCGAGCGGATCCTGTTCTACGCGGGCCGCATCCACAAGATGGGCGAGGTCCACGAGGGGGCCGCGACCATGGACTGGATGGTCCAGGAGAAGGAGCGCGGGATCACGATCACCTCGGCGGCGACCACCGCCAACTGGCGCGACTACGCGATCAACATCATAGACACACCCGGGCACGTGGACTTCACGGTCGAGGTGGAGCGGTCGCTGCGCGTCCTGGACGGCGCGGTCGCCGTTTTCGACGCCGTCGCGGGCGTCGAGCCGCAGTCCGAGACCGTCTGGCGCCAGGCCGATCGATACGGCGTCCCCCGGATCGCCTTCATCAACAAGATGGACCGCATCGGCGCCGACTTCTACGGATCGCTGGCGTCCATCCGCTCGCGCCTGGGCGCGCGCGCCGTGCCCATCCAGCTGCCCATCGGCTCGGAGGCCGCCTTCCAGGGCTACGTCGACCTGCTGTCCCGCGAGGCGGTGGTCTACACCGACGACCTCGGCACCAAGTCGACCGAGTCGCTGGAGATCCCGGCCGGCATGGCCGACCAGGTCTCGCAGTACCGCCACGACCTCATCGAGGCGGTGGCCGACTTCGACGACAACATCATGCACAAGTACCTCGAGGAGCAGGACATCACCGAAGAGGAGATCCGCGTCGCCCTGCGGCGCGGCACCGTCGCCGGCGTCCTCGTCCCGGTGCTGTGCGGCGCCGCGCTGCGCAACCGCGGTGTGCAGCCGATCCTCGACGCCGTCGTCGACTACCTGCCCTCACCGGCCGACGTGCCGGCGGTGGAGGGCAAGGACCCGAAGACGGGCGAGCTGCGCGTGCGCGAGCACGACGACAACGAGCCGTTCTCGGCCCTGGCCTTCAAGATCCAGATGGACCCGCAGGGAGTGGGCAAGCTGACCTTCCTGCGCATCTACTCGGGGCGGCTGAAGGCCGGCTCGTCGGTCCTCAACGCCTCGACCGGCAGGCGCGAGCGCATCGGGCGGGTCCTGCGCATGCACGCCATCCGCCGTGAGGACGTGGACGAGGTGTTCACCGGGGACATCGTCGCCGCGGTGGGCCTCAAGGCGACGACGACCGGCGACACGCTGTGCGACGAGACCTCGCCGATCGTGCTCGAGGCGATCACTTTCCCCGAGCCCGTCATCTCGGTGGCCATCGAGCCCAAGACGAAGGCCGACCAGGAAAAGCTGGGCATGGCCCTGCAGCGGCTGTCGGAGGAAGACCCGACGTTCAAGGTGCACACGGACGAGGAGACGGGGCAGACCATCATCGAAGGCATGGGTGAGCTGCACCTCGAGATCATCATCGACCGCCTCCTGCGCGAGTTCCGTGTGGACGCGAACCAGGGCAAGCCGCAGGTCGCTTACAAGGAAGCGATCCGCCGGCCGGCGCACGGCGTCGGGCGGTTCATCCGCCAGACCGGCGGCAAGGGCCAGTACGGCCACGCCGAGGTCGACGTCCGGCCGGGCGAGACCGGATCAGGGTTCACGTTCGAGGACAAGATCACGCAGGGCCGCATCCCGCGCGAGTACATCCCAGCGATCGAGAAGGGGATTCGCGAGGCGCTGGGCACCGGCGTCGTCGGCGGCTACCCGGTGGTCGACATCGTGGTCACGCTGGTCGACGGGTCATACCACCCGGTCGACTCGTCCGAGATGGCGTTCGGCGTCGCCGGTTCGATGGCGGTCAAGGACGGGATCGCGAAAGCGCAGCCGTTCCTCCTGGAGCCGATCATGAAGGTCGACGTCGTCATGCCCGAGGAGTACCTCGGCGACGTCATGGGCGACCTTGCCTCGCGTCGCGGTCATATCCTCGGTATGGAAGGCCGCGGCACGTCGCAGAACGTCAGGGCCAACGTGCCCCTGGCGGAGATGTTCGGCTACGCTACCGAGCTTCGGTCGATGACCTCGGGGCGGGCGACGTATTCGATGGAGTTCAGTCACTACGCAGAGATGCCCGGCAACCTGGCCGAGGCGGTCAACAAGCGCACCACGTCGAGGAGTTAGTAGGAGGAGACAGTGGCGAAGAAGAAGTTCGAACGGACCAAGCCCCACCTGAACGTCGGGACCATCGGTCACATCGACCATGGCAAGACGACGTTGACGGCCGCCATCACGAAGGTGCTGGCGGAGAAGGGACTGGCCGAGTTCACACCGTTCGACCGGATCGACAAGGCGCCGGAGGAGAAGGCGCGCGGCATCACGATCTCGATCACCCACGTGGAGTACGAGACCGAGAAGCGCCATTACGCGCACGTGGACTGCCCGGGCCACCAGGACTACATCAAGAACATGATCACCGGCGCCGCTCAGATGGACGGCGCGATCCTGGTCGTGGCCGCCAACGACGGCGCCATGCCGCAGACCCGCGAGCACATCATCCTGGCCCGCCAGGTCAACGTGCCGTACCTCGTGGTCGCGCTCAACAAGTGCGACATGGTCGACGACAAGGAGTTCATCGAGCTGGTCGAGCTCGACCTCCGCGAACTGCTGAACCGCTACGAGTTCCCCGGCGACGACATCCCGATCATCCGCATCTCCGCGCTCAAGGCTCTGGAGGGCGACCCCGAGTGGACGCCGAAGATCCTCGAGCTCATGAACGCCGTCGACACCTACATCCCCGAGCCCGAGCGGCCCGTGGACAAGCCGTTCCTGATGCCGATCGAGGACGTGTTCACGATCGAAGGCCGCGGCACCGTGACCACCGGCCGGGTGGAGCGCGGCAAGCTCAAGAGGAACGAGGAGATCGAGATCGTCGGCATCAAGCCGCAGAGCACCAAGACCGTGGTCACCGGCATCGAGATGTTCCACCGCGACATGGACGAGTGCCAGGCCGGCGACAACGTCGGCACGCTGCTTCGCGGCATCAAGCGCGAGGACGTCGTGCGCGGCCAGGTGCTCGCCAAGACCGGCACCATCACGCCTCACACCCAGTTCAAGGCCCAGGTCTACGTCCTGAGCAAGGAAGAGGGCGGCCGGCACACGCCGTTCCTCACCGGCTACCGGCCGCAGTTCTACATGCGGACCACCGACGTCACCGGCGAGGTCAAGCTGCCCGAGGGCGTGGAGATGGTCATGCCGGGCGACAACGTCGTGATGGACATCACGCTGGGTGAGCCCATCGGTATCGAACCGGGACTTCGGTTCGCCATCCGCGAAGGCGGCAAGACCGTCGGCGCCGGTGTGGTCACCGAGGTCGTCAAGTAGCAGGCCGGACGCATAGATAAAGGAAGAGGGCAAAGCACAAAGCAGTGGCGCAGAAGATCCGGATCAGGCTCAAGGCCTACGACCACCGAGTCCTGGACCAGGCGGCGGACAAGATCGTGGACACCGCCCGGCGCACGAACGCGCGCACTGCCGGCCCCATCCCTCTGCCGACGGAGATCTCCAAATACACAGTGATCCGCAGCCCGTTCATCGACAAGGACTCGCGCGAGCAGTTCGAGATGCGCACTCACAAGCGCATCGTCGACATCCTCGACCCCAACCCGCGGGTGGTCGACGCGCTCATGCGTCTTTCGTTGCCGGCGGGCGTCAGCATCGAGATCAAATCGTGAAAGGGCTCCTTGCACGCAAGCTGGGCATGACCCAGCTCTTCAACCAGGACGGCACGACGAGCGCGGTCACGGTCCTCGAGGCCGGGCCGTGCAAGGTGCTCGGGCTGAGGACCAAGGAGAAGGACGGATACAGCGCCGTGCGCATCGCCTTCGAGGCGGTCAAGGAAGGCAAGCTCGGCGCCGCGCGGGCCGGAGTGTTCAAGAAGGCCGACCTCGAGCCCCACCGCCACGTGGTCGAGATCCGCAACTACGACGGGGTCGAGCAGGGCGCGGACCTGACGGCGGAGATGTTCAAGGCCGGCGAGCTCGTCGACGTGACGAGCACCAGCAAAGGCAAGGGCTTTCAGGGCCTGGTCAAGAGGCACAAGTTCAGCCGCGGGCCCGAGTCGCACGGCAGCATGAACGTCCGCCAGCCCGGCGCCATCGGCGCCACCGACGCGGCGCGGGTGTTCAAAGGCGTGCGCATGTCGGGCCAGATGGGCAACGAGAGGACGACCGCCCGCGCCTACAAGGTGGTGCGGGTCGACGCCGAGCGGAACCTGGTCATGGTCAAAGGCGGCGTGCCCGGCGCGAAAGGCGCGCTGGTCCTGATCCGGGAGTCGACGAAGAAGATCAAGCCCAAGGGTCCGGCGGGCAAGCCGAACCCGAGGAAGGTCTAGGCCATGGCAGTCCAGGCTCCGTACTTCGACGCCCTGGGAGAGCGCAACGGTGAGGTCGACCTCCCCGAGGTGATCTTCAACGAGAAGCCGAACATCCCCGTGATGCATCAGGCCTACCTGCGCCAGATGGCCAACGCGCGGCAGGGGACCGCGAGCACGAAGACCCGGGCGACGGTGCGGGGCGGCGGCGCCAAGCCGTACCGCCAGAAAGGCACCGGCCGGGCGCGCCACGGCAGCACCCGCGAACCTTCCATGAAGGGCGGCGGCAAGGTCTTCGGCCCGAAGCCGCGCGACTACTCGCACAAGATGCCGAGGCAGATGCGGCGGCTCGCGCTCCGCTCCGCGCTGAGTCAGAAGGCCAGCGAGGAGAAGGTCCGCGTCATCGAAGCCTTTGTCTTCGACGAGCCCAAGACGAAGCAGGCGCAGGAGCTCTGGGAGGCGATCGGCTTCGACAGCAACGCGCTGGTCGTGCTGCCGGCGCCGAACTACACGGTCAGCCGCTCGTTCGCCAACCTGCCCGGCGCGAAGATCGTCCTGGCCCGCAATCTGAACATCCGCGACATCTTCAGCCACACCTACCTGCTCCTCTCGAAGGACACGATCGAGCTGCTGGAGGAGAACTTCAGCCCCCGAGGCCACGAGATCGACCACGAAGACGGGGAAGAGAAGGAGAACGGGGAATGAGCACAAAGGCCGCCTCCGAGATCGTGCTCGGCCCGGTCATAACCGAGCGGACGTACCAGCTCTACTCGCAGGGCCGCTACACCTTCCGCGTGCTCGCCAGCGCGAGCAAGACGGAGATCAAGCACGCGCTCGAGGAGCAGTACGAGTCGCAGGGGATCGAGGTCAAGCGGATCAACACCATCCACATGCGCGGCAAGAAGCGCCGCAACTTCCGCCGCCGAGGGCTCGTCGGCCACACCACCGACTGGAAGAAGGCGATCGTGACCCTGGGTGAGGGCCAGAAGATTGAAGGGCTGTTCGGGAGCGTCTGATGCCGGTTAGAAAGTTCAAGCCCACCAGCCCCGGACGCCGCTTCATGTCGATCGCGAGATTCGACGACGTCACCGCGGCCGAGCCCGAGAGATCGCTCGTCGAGTCCCTGCCCACGCACGCGGGCCGCAACAACCAGGGCCGGATCACCACCCGGCACCAGGGCGGCGGCTACCGCAAGCTCTACCGCAAGATCGATTTCAAGCGCGACAAGCACGGCATCGAGGGCAAGGTCGCAACCATCGAGTACGACCCCAACCGCAGTGCCCGCATCGCGCTCGTCCACTACAAGGACGGCGAGAAGCGCTACATCCTGGCGCCGCTGGGACTGAAGGTGGGCGACCCCATCGAGGCAGGCCCCGAGGCGCCGGTGCGGATCGGCAACGCGATCCCGCTCCAGAACATCCCCGTGGGCAGCACCATCCACAACCTCGAGCTCACGCTCGGACGCGGCGGCCAGCTGGTCAGGAGCGCGGGCGCGTCCGCCCAGCTGCTCGCCAAGGAAGGGGACTACGCCGTCATCCGCATGCCGAGCGGTGAGCTGCGGCGGGTGCACGTCCGCTGCCAGGCGACCATCGGCCAGGTCGGTAACATCGAGCACGAAAACGAGTCGGGCGGCAAGGCCGGGCGCGAGCGCTGGCTGGGCCGGCGACCCGAGGTCCGCGGCTCGACCATGAACCCCCGCGACCATCCCCACGGTGGCGGCGAGGGGAAGACGGGGCCTGGTGGAAACCCCAAGACGCCGTGGGGCAAGCCCGCACTCGGCTACCGCACGCGCAAGCCGAAGAAGGCCTCCGACAAGTTGATCATTCGGCGCCGCGAGAAGAAAGGCAGAAGCAAGTAAGTCATGTCGAGAAGCACGAAGAAAGGCCCGTTCATCAGCCCGAGCCTGAGAGACAAGATCGAGAAGATGAACCAGACGCGCGACAAGCGGGTGATCCGCACGTGGGCGCGCGCGTCGGTGATCTATCCCGACATGGTCGGGCACACGATCGCGGTCCACGACGGGCGGAAGCACGTGCCCGTCTTCATCAGCGAGAACATGGTCGGGCACCGGCTGGGTGAGTTCGCCCCGACGCGGCACTTTCGCGGCCATGGCACGCACACCGAAAAGACCACGACGGTCAAGGGCGCATAGAGGAAAGGGTGGCGACGATGGAAGTTTCGGCCGTTCAGAGATTCGTCCGCAGAGCGCCTCGCAAGGCGCGGCTGGTGGCCGACTCCGTGAAGGGCATGAAGGTGGCCGACGCCCTGGCGGCGCTCGAGTTCTCGCCCAAGCACGCGGCGAAGGACGTGGCCAAGGCGATCAAGTCTGCGGCCGCCAACGCCGAGCACAACTTCAACCTCAACCGCGACGACCTGGTGCTCAAGCAGCTGCTCATCGACGAGGGGCCGACGATGCATCGGCGCCGCCCGGTCAGCCGCAGCATGGCGCACGAGTACTTCCACCGCACCTGTCACATCACGGCGATCGTCGAGGATCGCCCTCAGGGGGCTAGATAGCTTGGGACACAAAGTCCATCCGAACGCGTTCCGGCTCGGGGTCTTCCGTCCGTGGGAGGCGAACTGGTTCGCCAACCCGAAGGACTACACCAAGATGCTGCACGAGGACCTCGAGATGCGGCGCATCATCCTGGCCCGCCTCCGCAACGCCGGCATCGCGAAGATCGAGACCGAGCGCTCGTCCAACGCCCAGCTCACGGTGACCATCCACACGGCCAAGCCGGGCATCGTCATCGGCAAGGGCGGCGCGTCGGTCGACCAGCTGAGGGAAGACCTCGAGAAGCGTTTCGGCAACCGCGTGCGCATCTCCATCCAGGAGATCAAGCAGCCGGAGCTCGACGCGCAGCTCGTGGCCGAGAACATCGCCAGCCAGATCGAGCGCCGCATCTCTTACAAGCGCGCGATGAAGCAGGCGATCCTGCGCACGATGCGCTCCGGCGCGAAGGGCGTCCGGATCTACGCCGGAGGCCGGCTGCGCGGCGCCGAGATGGCGCGCCGGGAATGGGACCGCGAGGGCCGCGTGCCTCTGCACACGCTGCGCGCCGACATCGACTTCGGCCGCGCCACGGCGAAGACGACTTTCGGCGCGATCGGCATCAAGTGCTGGATCTACAAGGACCAGATCTCACCCGCCCAGCGGCGGCTGCAGCAACCGCCGGCGGAGGAGCCGGTGCCCAACCCGCCTGAGCCGATCACGCCACAGGCCGAGATCATCGAGGCCACACCGGAGCCGCAGGCGGCGCAGGTCGAGGTCCCGACCGCGGACACCGCCGCTCAGGCCGCCCCGCGTCGCACGCGCACGGCCGTCGGCAGCGTCGAAGAGAAAAAGGCCGCCCCCGCGCGCCCCAAGGCCGCGCCGAAGCCCAGGGCCGAGGCGCGCACTGAGGTCAAGAAGACCGCGGTGCGCACGAAGACCACCCCTGCGGCGGTGAAGAAGACAGGTACGACCCGCAACACCAAGAAGGCGGAGAGCTAAGTGCTCATCCCCAAGCGCGTCAAGTACCGCAAGATGCACCGCGGCCGCCGCACCGGCATCGCCACGCGCGGCGCCACGGTCGCGTTCGGCGACTTCGGCCTGCAGGCGATCGAGGCCGCCTGGATGAGCAACCGCCAGATCGAGGCCGCGCGGCGCGCCATGACCCGCCACGTCAAGCGCGGCGGTCAGATCTGGATCCGCGTCTTTCCCGACAAATCGATCACCAAGAAGCCGGCGGAGACGCGCATGGGCTCCGGCAAGGGCAACCCCGAAGGCTGGGTGGCGGTCGTGAAGCCCGGCAGGGTGCTGTTCGAGATGGGCGGGGTCACCCCCGAGGTGGCCAAGCAGGCCATGAAGCTCGCCGCGGCCAAGCTGCCGATGAAAACGCGGATCATCAGCGCGTCTGAGGCGGGAGGCAGGCTGTGAGGGTCGACGAACTGCGCATCCTCGAAGCCGACGAGCTCGGCATGCGCCTGCGCACCGCGCGGCGCGAGCTGTACGAGCTGCGGTTCAAGCACGCGGTCGGCCAGCTCGACAACTCGAGCCAGATCAAAAAGGTCCGCCACGACCTGGCGCGCATCCTCACCGTGCTCCAGGAGCGCGACCTCGGCATCGGCCCGACGATCGAGGAAGCCCAGCAGCAGCAGGCCGCCGCCATCGCCGAGGCGCCTCCCGAGCCTGAACCCGAACAGCAGCCCGAAGAGGAAGCGCCCAAGCCGAAACGCGGCCGCAGGGCCAAGAAGGAGGAGACCGAATGACGGACACCGCCACGGCCACGCCGGCCCGCGGGCGCCGCAAGGTCCGCCTGGGCACGGTCATCTCCGACGGGATGGACAAGACGGTCATCGTCCAGGTCGGGTCGTCCAAGGCCCACCGCCTGTACCGCAAGACGGTGCAGCAGCGCGCGCGGTTCAAAGTCCACGACGAGAAGAACGAATGCGGCGTGGGCGACCTCGTGCGCATCACGGAAACGCGTCCGCTGAGCAAGGAGAAGCGCTGGCGCGTGCTCGAGATCGTGGAGAAGGCCAAGTAATCGAATGGTCCAGCAAGAGACTCGGCTGAAGGTCGCGGACAACTCGGGGGCGAAGGAGCTCCTGGTCATCCGCGTGGCCGGAGGCCACTACCGCAAGTACGCCTACGTGGGCGACATCATCACGGCGACTGTCAAATCCGCGCAGCCTGGCGGCCAGGTCAAAAAGGGCGAGGTCGTGAAGGCCGTGGTCGTCCGCGTCAACAAGGAGTACAAGCGGCCCGACGGCTCGCTCATCCGCTTCGACGAGAACGCGGCCGTGCTCCTCGCGCAGGCGAACAACCCGCGAGGGACTCGTATCTTCGGTCCGGTGGCACGAGAGCTGCGCGAGCGCAACTTCATGAAGATCATCTCCCTCGCCCCGGAGGTCCTTTAGGCATGCAGACCAACAAGCCGGCCCCCAAGCGCCGATGGCTCGACCTCGCGCCCGGTGATCCCGTGATCGTCATCGCCGGCAAGGACAAGGGCAAGCAGGGCGAGGTGCTGCGCACGCTGCCCGACCAGCACAAGATCGTGGTCAAGGGCGTCAACCTGCTGAAGCGGCACACCAAGGCGGGACAGACGCGCGGCGGCGTCCGCGTCGCGCAGGGCGGCATCGTCGACTTCGAGGCGCCGCTGGACTACTCGAACGTCATGCTCGTCTGCCCGCACTGCGGGCGGCCGACGCGGAGCAAGCACACGGTCCTGGAATCCGGGGCGCGCGCGCTGGTGTGCCGCCATTGCGGCGAGCCGTACGAGCGCGTGAAGAAGACGGAGCAGCAGTAGAGGTGGCGAAGGCAAAGCAGCAGCAGGCGCCCAAGAAGGAAGCGGCCCCCAAGGCGCCGGGAACGAAGTCCGAGGCGCCGCCGCGCCTGCAGCAGATGTATCGCGACCAGATCGTGCAGCAGCTGACCAAGGAGTTCGACTACGCCAACGTGATGCGGGTGCCGCGCATCGACAAGATCGTGGTGAACATCGGCATCGGCGAGGCGAAGGACAACGACAAGGCGCTGGACGCCGCGGTCCATGACATGACGACCATCACCGGCCAGAAGCCGCAGCTCATCAAGGCCAAGAAGTCGGTGGCCGCGTTCAAGCTGCGTGCCGGCCAGACCGTCGGCATCAAGACGACGCTGCGCGGAAGACGCATGTGGTACTTCCTGGACAAGCTGCTCAGCATCGCGCTGCCGCGCATCCGCGACTTTCGCGGCGTCAACCCCGACGGTTTCGACGGTCGCGGAAACTACTCGCTCGGCATGCGCGAGCAGGTCGTGTTCCCGGAGATCGACTACGACAAGATCGACAAGCTGCGGGGGCTCGAGGTGAGCATCATCACCACGGCCCGGTCCGACGACGAGGCACGAAGCCTGCTGACGAAGCTCGGGATGCCGTTCCGGAAGAGATAGAGGGAGAGAGGTTGGCCAAGAAATCATCGATCGAGCGCTGGAAGAGGAAGCCGAAGTTCCAGGTGCGGTTCCACAACCGCTGCCAGATCTGCGGACGTCCGCGCGCTTACCTGCGCCAGTTCGGCATGTGCCGCATTTGCTTCAGAACCCACGCCGCCGAGGGACGCATCCCCGGCGTGACCAAGTCGAGCTGGTGAGGGGATGATGGCCACAGCAGTCAAGACACAGGGCAAGACCGTCCGGAAGGCGCCGCCGGGTATCGTTACCGACCCCATCGCGGACATGCTCACGCGGATCCGCAACGCGAACGCCGCGCGACACAACGAGGTGAAGGTCCCGGCCTCGCGGTTGAAGCTGGAGATCGCACGCGTCCTCAAGGACGAGGGCTACATCGCCGGCTACGACGTCGAGGCCGACGGCACCACGCAGACGATGCGTATCATCTTCAAGTCCCGCCCCGACCGCAGCCGCGTGATCTCGGGCGTGAAGCGGATCAGCCGCCCCGGCCTGCGCGTCTACGCGCGGAAGACCGAGATCCCGAGGGTGCTCGGCGGCCTCGGGATTGCCATCCTCAGCACGTCCGAAGGCGTCATGAGCGGCCGGCAGGCCAACGGCAAGGGTCTGGGCGGCGAAGTCCTGGCATATGTGTGGTAGGTAGGGAAGGTTGTCTCGAATCGGAAAACTGCCCGTCCAGGTGCCGAAGAGCGTGAAGGTCACGCTCGGGCCTGGGCACGTTGCGGTGGAAGGCCCGAAGGGCCGGCTCGAGCGCGCCCTGCCGGCGCAGATCACGATCAAGCAGCAGGACGGCGAGCTCGTATTCGAGCGGCCGGACGACGGCTTCCGCAACCGCGCGCTGCACGGGTTGGTGCGCAGCCTGGTCGCCAACATGGTCGAGGGCGTGGAGAAGGGATTCACCAAGAACCTCGAGCTGGTCGGCGTCGGCTACCGCGTCGCCAAGCAGGGCGAGGAGCTGGTGCTCAACCTGGGCTACTCGCATCCCATCAAGTTCAAGCCGCCCAAGGGCATCAGCATCGACGTCCAGGACCCGACCAAGTTCTCGGTCACGGGCATCTCTATCGAGGACGTCGGCCAGGTGGCGGCGAACCTCCGCGGGCTGCGTCCGCCCGAGCCTTACAAGGGCAAGGGCGTGATGTACCGCGGCGAGAAGGTCCGCCGGAAGCCCGGCAAGGCCGGCAAGGGGGCCAAAACCACAGCGTGATCAAGAGAGAAGACCGCAAGGAAAACCGCGCGCGCCGGCACCGCCGTGTGCGGGTGCACGTCGCGGGCACCCAGGCTCGGCCGCGTCTGGCGGTGTTCCGAAGCCTGAACCATCTGTACGCGCAGCTCATCGACGATGGTGCGAGCACGACGCTCGCGTCCGCGTCCACGGTCGAGCTGAAGAGCAAGGGAAACGGCATGGTCCAGGCGGCCGAGGTCGGCAAGGCCATCGCCGACAAGGCGAAGGCCAAGGGCGTGAGCCAGGTCGTGTTCGACCGCGGCGGATTTCTTTATCACGGCAGGGTGAAGGCGCTGGCCGACGCCGCGCGCGAGGCCGGACTGGAGTTTTAGATGTCGAGAAACATGGGTCGGGGCTACGGCGGCGACAGGGGCGAGCGCTCAGAGCTTGCCGACCGCGTCGTCCGCGTCAACCGCGTGGCCAAGGTGGTCAAGGGCGGCCGCAAGTTCTCGTTCAGCGCTCTGATCGTGGTCGGCGACATGAACGGTCGCGTCGGGGCGGGCATCGGCAAGGCGCGCGAGGTGACCGAGGCCATCCGCAAAGGGATGGAGGTCGCCAAGCGCAACATGATCACCGTGCCCATGGTCGGCACGACCATCCCCCACGAGGTGCAGCTGAAGTGGGGCGCCGCGCGGATCATGCTCAAGCCGGCCGCGCCCGGCACGGGCGTCATCTCCGGCGGTGCCATGCGCGCCGTCATCGAGACCGCGGGCATCAAGGACATCCTGACCAAGTCGCACGGCACGAACAACCCGATCAACACCGTCCGCGCCACGCTCGCCGCGCTGCAGCAGCTGAAGACGGCGCCGCAGGTCGCGGAGCTGCGGGGACGTGAGGTGGGGCAGATGGTCGGCAAGCGCCTGGCCGCCGCCTATGGGGCGGGCGTTCCCTCGGCTCAGCGGTCAGACGGCAAGGGTGAGGGGGCGGAGCAGCCCGTGGGCTCGGGAACCACCAGTGGCCGATAAGACGCTGCGCGCCACGCTCATGAAGTCGCCCATCGGCGCGAGGCCGGAGATCCGCGCGACGGTCGAGTCGCTCGGATTTCGCAAGATGAATCAGACCCGCGAGCTGCCCGACAACGACGCGGTCCGCGGCATGCTGCGGCGTGTGAACTTCCTGGTCGCCGTCGAAGGCGAGCCATGGGAGCGGCCACGGCGCGCCAGGTACAAGATCTGGCGGGCCCGCTCGACCAAGAAACATCAGAGGGGTCACTGAGGCCGATGCAGCTCCACGACCTCAAGCCCGCGAAAGGCGCCCACCGCCGGCCCGAGCGCGTCGGCCGCGGCACGGGCTCCGGCCGGGGCAAGACCGCCGGCCGCGGCGAGAAGGGACAGAACAAGCGCAGTGAGGGCTTCCGCCTCGGCTTCGAAGGTGGGCAGATGCCGCTGGCGCAGCGTCTCCCCAAGCTGCCTGGCTTCAAGAACCGCTTCAAGAAGATCTACGCGGTCGTCAACGTCTCCAAGCTGAGCCGCTTCGGCGACGGGGCGCGCGTCGACGCAGGGGCGCTCCTCGAGGCCGGGCTGGTGCACGGGGGCGAGAAGATCAAGATTTTGGGCGCGGGCCGCCTGAAGCGCAAACTCTCGGTGGAGGCGCATGCCTTCAGCAACAGCGCGCGCGAAGCGATCGAGAAGGCGGGTGGTACGGTGACGGTGATCGGCGGCGAGAAGGAAGAGAAGACGGAAGAGGCGCCCCAGCCGAACGAGTAATTAGATGAACTTCCTCGAAGCTCTCATCAACTCGATCCGCCTGCCCGAGCTCAGGAACAAGATCCTCTTCACGGGCGGCATCCTCATCGTCTTCCGCCTCTTCGCCAACATCGCCATCCCCGGCGCCAAGCAGTCGGCGTTGAGCCTTCTGTTCAACCAGCAGGCTCTCCTCGGACTCCTCGACCTGTTCTCGGGTGGAGGCCTGTCGCGCTTCAGCATCGTCGCCATGGGCATGAACCCCTACATCAACGCCACCATCATCATGCAGCTGATGACGGTGATCTCCGAGCGCATCAAGGAGATCCAGAAAGAGGGCGAGATGGGTCGCCGGCGCATCCAGCGCTGGAGCCGCTACCTCACCGTCGCGCTCGGCGCCGGCCAGGCCTACGGCTTCACGGTGCTGTTCCAGAACACGAGCCCGGCGATCCTGCCCGCGCTCGACTGGTTCCAGCGCCTGCAGATCATCATGGTCCTCACCGCCGGCACTGTGATGCTGATGTGGTTCGGCGAGCTCATCACCGAGTACGGCATCGGCAACGGCGTTTCGCTGATCATCTTCGCCGGCATCATCGGCCGCGGCCCGCAGGGCATCGCGTCGGTGTTCAGCGCCCACAGCACGGGCGGCGGGCTCGCCGACTACGTGCCGTTCATCATCTTCGGCTCGATCGCGCTGTTCATGACCGCGGTGATCATCGAGGTCCAGCAGGCGACGCGAAAGATCCCTATCCAGTCAGCCCAACGCGTGGCCGGCGGCCGCGAGGTGGGGCGCAGGGCGAGCTTCCTGCCGCTGCGCGTCAACCACGCCGGAGTGATCCCCATCATCTTCGCCATCTCGGTCATGTTCCTGCCGACGATCGTGGCCAACTACTTCAACGCCGCGCCGCCTGACACGTGGTACTACCGGGCGGCCCACTGGATCCAGGGCAACTTCGCACCGGACACGCCGAACCTGCCGATGGCCGTCACCTACAACGCTCTCTACTTCCTGCTGACTTTCGGGTTCACGTACTTCTATACGGCGATCACGTTCGACGTCAATGACGTGGCCGACAACCTGAAGCGGTACTCGAGCTTCATCCCCGGCATACGTCCAGGCGCGCCCACCGCCAACTATCTGCAGCAGGTGATGAACCGGGTGACCTTCGTCGGCGCGGTCTTTCTCGGGTTCATCACCGTCATCCTGCCGATCGCGACGGCGAAGATCTCGGGCATCCCGCATCAGCAGATGTACCTGGGCGGCACCGCCATCCTCATCGTGGTCGGCGTCGCGCTCGACACGATGAAGCAGCTGCAGACGCAGCTCGTGATGCGTCAGTACCGCGGCTTCATCAAGTGAACCTGCTCCTTTACGGAGCCCCAGGCAGCGGCAAGGGGACCCAGGCGAACATGCTGCGCGACCGCTTCGGCATCCCGCACATCGCGACCGGGGACATGCTCCGGGCCGAGATCGCCGCGGGCACCGAGCTGGGCAAGCAGGCCCAGCCGATCCTGGCGGCGGGCAAATACGTGTCCGACGAAATCATGATCGGCATCATCCGGAGCCGGTTGACACAGCCCGACGTGACGCCCGGCTTCATCATGGACGGCTTCCCCCGGACCGTGCCCCAGGCGGAGGCGCTGGACACGTTGATGGCCGAGCTGCACAAGCGCTTCGACCGCGTCATCTACCTGAAGGTGCCGATCGACGAGCTTCTCCGCCGTCTCTCGGGCCGGCTCGTCTGTCCCGACTGCCAGCGCACGTATCCGCCGGCCACCCGCGCCTGCACCGTCGACGGCAGCCCGCTCGTCCAGCGCGAGGACGACCGCCCGGAGGCCGTACGGCCGCGAATCGAGATCTACCTGGAAAAGACGGTCCCCGTCCTCGACCACTACCGCGGCCTGGTTTCCGAGATCGACGGAAGGGGAACAATCGGGGAGATAAGCCGCCAGGTCCTGGCGGCCGTGTCCGCTCCCTCGAACGGCGCCTTGGCGCCCAGGCCAGCCGGAGCCAGCAAGCGAAGAGATAGATGATCAACCTCAAGACCGCCCACGAGATCGACCAGATGGCGCGCGCCGGCGCTCTGCTGGCGTCCGTCCTGCCGCCGCTGAGGGCGGCGTGCGAGCCGGGGGTGAAGACCGCGGAGCTGGACGTCATCGCCGACCGGCTCATTCGGGCGGGCGGCGCCACGCCGGGCTTCCTCGGCTACCACGGCTTCCCCAAGTCGATCTGCGTGTCGATCAACGACGAGGCCGTGCACGGCATCCCGGGCAGCCGGAAAATCGCGGCCGGCGACCTGGTCAGCCTCGACCTGGGCCTCATCCTGGACGGGTTCTGGGCCGACGTGGGCATCACGGTGGGCGTGGGCAAGATCACCCCTCAGGCCAAGAAGCTGCTCAAGGTCACCGAGGAGGCGCTGTACATCGGCATCGACAAGGCCCGCCCGGGCGGCTTTCTGGGCGACATCTCCTCGGCCATCCAGGGCCACGTTGAGGCCAACGGCTTTTCGGTCATCCGCCAGTTCGTCGGCCACGGCATCGGCCGGGAGATGCACGAGGACCCGCAGGTGCCCAACTTCGGCCGCCCCGGCGACCTGCCGAAGCTCAAGCCGGGGATGACGCTGGCCATCGAGCCGATGGTCAACGCCGGGACCCACGAGGTGTACATGAAGCCGGACGGCTGGACCATCTGCACCTCCGACGGCAGCCTGTCCACCTACTTTGAGCACACCGTCGCTATCACGGAAAAGGGGCCCGTCGTGCTCACCAAAGGAGCGCTCGACTGAGGTCTATCCCGAGTTTGGTACAATCGCCGTTCGTGCCCCAGCGCCCCCAGATCGTGAAGGGGGTTGTGGTCGAGCCTCTTCCCAACGGCGTGTATCGGGTTGAGCTGGAGAACGGGGCGAGGGTCCTGGCTCACGTCGCCGATCGCCTCGGCACCCATTTCACCCGGCTCATGGCCGGGGACAAGGTGGGGGTCGAGCTCGCGACCGACGATCGATCGAGGGGCCGCATTCGAGAGATTTGGAGATGAAGGTACGTCCGTCCGTCAGGAAGATGTGTCCCAGCTGCAGGGTGATCAAGCGCAACGGGGTGGTCCGCGTGATCTGCTCCAAGACGCCCAAACACAAGCAGCGGCAGGGGTAGCAGGAGGCTAAATGGCGAGAATCGCCGGCGTCGACATTCCCCCGGCCAAGCGCAGCGTCATCTCTCTGACGTACATCACCGGCATCGGCAACACCACGGCCGAGAAGATCGTGAAGATGGCGAACATCGACCCGAGCAAGCGGACCAAGGACCTGTCCGAGGAAGAGGTCGGCCGCCTGCGCTCGGTGATCGACCGCATGGCCACGGCCAAGGAGATCCTCATCGAAGGTGACCTGCGTCGCGAGGTGGCGACCAACATCAAGCGCCTGACCGAGATCGGCTCCTATCGGGGGCAGCGGCATCGCCGCGGCCTGCCCGTTCGCGGCCAGCGCACGCGGACCAACGCGAGGAGCCGCCGCGGACCCAAGCGCGCGGTCGCGGGCAAGAAGAAGGTCAAGGCAGGCAAGTAGTAGTGACCAAGCAGAAGAAGGTGGTGCGCACGCGCCGCCGCGAGCGCAAGAACGTCGTCCTTGGACAGGCTCACATCCAGAGCACGTTCAACAACACCATCATCTCGATCAGCGACGTGGACGGCAACGTCATCGCGTGGGGCTCGGCAGGCGCCCAGGGATTCAAGGGCAGCCGTAAGTCGACGCCGTTCGCCGCCCAGCAGACCGCCGAGGCCACCGCGAAGAAGGCGCTCGAGCACGGCATGCGCTCGATCGAGGTCTTCGTCCGCGGCCCCGGCGCCGGCCGTGAGGCCGCCATCCGGTCCCTCCAGGCCACCGGCCTCGAGGTGACGGCGATCACCGACGTCACCCCGATCCCGCACAACGGCGTGCGGCCGCCCAAGAGGCGGAGGGTCTAACCATGGCGAACTACAGCGGACCCGTCTGCCGCTTCTGCCGCCGCGAGGGCGCCAAGCTCTACCTCAAGGGCGAGCGCTGCTACACGCCGAAGTGCGCCATCGAGCGCCGCGCGTTCGCGCCCGGCATGCACGGGCAGGCGCGCAAGCGCAAGACGTCCGACTACGGCTTGCAGCTGCGCGCGAAGCAGAAGGCGCGCCGCATCTACGGGCTGCTCGAGAAGCAGTTCCGCAACTACTTCGACCAGGCGACGAGCGAGCCGGGCGTGACCGGTATCAACCTGCTCCGCCACCTGGAGCTGCGGCTGGACAACGTCATCTACCGGCTTGGTTTGGGCACGTCGCGCAAACAGGCGCGCCAGCTCGTCTCGCACCGGCACTTCGAGGTGAACGGCCACACGGTCAACGTGCCGTCGTTCCAGCTCAAGCCGGGTGACGTGCTCAAGGTGAAGCCGGCCAACGGGGTCATCGACGTGGCCCTGGAGGCGTCGAAGGTGCGCCCCGTGCCGTCATGGCTCTCGTTCAACGGCGACGACAAGACCGCGAAGGTCCTGGCCCGCCCGGAGCGGAACGAGATGGAGTCCGGCGTGGAAGAGCAATTGATCGTCGAGTTCTACTCCCGGTAATAAGGGATCGGAGGAAAGAAGACCCTTGGCAATCGACACCCAGATGAGCGTTGTGCCGCAGGTTCGCAAGCTCGAGACGAGCGCGAACTACGGCAAGTTCGACATCGAGCCGCTGGAGCCCGGCTTCGGGACCACGCTCGGCAACACGCTGCGCCGCGTCCTGCTCTCGTCGCTGTG
>DASSLL010000023.1:0-16091 GCA_035689485.1 Candidatus Dormiibacterota bacterium
GTCGTCGTCGACGAGGCGGTCGCGGTGGTTGCCACCGTCGAACTCGATTACCAGATGCACCTGCGGGTAGTAGATGTCCGCGCGGCCGAGGAAATTCCCTGAGCCGTCGTACAGATCCGTCTGCACCTCGGGTCGAGGCAAGCCCGCGGTGATCAATGACCAGCGCAAGCGTGTCTCCATCGGCGAGTCGGCGGGCTCGGCCAGCTCGTGAAACCTACCCAGACCCAAACGCAGGGCCTCATCGGCCAGGACCAGCAGCTCTACCGGCGGCAGTCGGCGCGAAAGATCACGGAATGTCTGGGCGACCGTGGTCGCGCGCAAACCTCGAACGGTTGTGATCTCAGCGAGGTCGCTCTGCCGGACAACGATGCCCGGTCGCGATCGGACGCCGCGCGCTGCCGGCACCACTACCTCGATCGGTTGGCATGGACTTACGTCATGTCCGTGAAGCCATGCGGCTGTCAGCCCAGCGAAGGCGGCGACGGGTGGCAGCCGTTTGGCCCACGCCGCAAGTAGGTCCCATGGATCCTCATCGAATCCCATCCAGCAGTAGATCCCACTGGCCAGCCGCCGCCACGACCTTCCTCGCAGGGCGCTCGACGAAATGCCGACCGCCCGGGCTTCGGCTAGTGAAAAAGGACCCTTTTTCAGTTCATCGGGCACTCGTGCTGTGCGGGCCACGCAGACAGCTTGCACGCGGGACGGCATGGTGCCCACCCAGCCTGTTAATTCCGCATGTTCCGGCCATTTCGTGCGGAATCCAGAACAGAATTCCACACTTTCCCGCCAACTGAGGCGGAATCCGGGGGAGTCGGGGTTAGGCCGCCTCGATCTTGGCCAGCTTCGGCGGCTCGAGAGCATGCGCCAGCACGTCCTCGACCTTCTCGGCCAGGTGGAACGTCATCGCCTTCCGCACCGTCTCCGGCACGTCGTCGACGTCCTTCTCGTTCCGCTTCGGCAGGATGACTTCCGTCAGCCCCATGCGGTGGGCCGCCAGCACCTTCTGCTTGACGCCGCCGATGGGCAGCACCAATCCCTGCAACGTGACCTCGCCGGTCATGCCCACGACGTTGCGCACGGGCCGCCCCGTCAGCAGGGACGCGATCGCGGTCGTCATGGTCACGCCCGCGGACGGACCGTCCTTCGGCACCGCGCCCGCAGGCACGTGGATGTGGAAGTTCTTCTGCACGTCCTCGGCCTTGATGTTCAGCTCGCCGGCGTGTGAGCGGACGTAAGAGAGCGCGATCTGCGCCGACTCCTTCATCACGTCTCCCAGCTGGCCGGTGAGGACGAGCTGGCCACCGCCGTGACCGTTGCCTTCTGTCGCCGTGGCCTCGACGAAGAGCACGTCGCCACCTGTACCTGTGACGGCAAGCCCCGTCGCCACGCCTGGCACCGCGGTCCGGGCGGCGACCTCGTTGTCGAACTTCGCCTTGCCCAGGAACTCACGGACGCGGTCGGGTGTGATCGCCACCGGGGGCGTGAGCTCACCCGTCGCGACCTTGGTCGCGACCTTGCGCGTGATCTTGCCGAGCTCGCGCTCGAGGTTGCGCACACCGGCCTCGCGGGTGTGGTCCGTGATCACCTTCATGATCGCGGCCTCGTCGACCGTCACTTCCTCGGGCTTCAGCCCGGCCTGCTTGACCTGCCGCTTCAAGAGGTGGTCGCGCGCGATGGCGACCTTCTCCTCCTCCGTGTAGCCGTCGAGGCGGATCAGCTCCATGCGGTCGAGCAGCGGCGGCGGGACCGTCTCCGAGACGTTCGCCGTGGGGATGAAGAGCACCTCGGACAGGTCGAGGTCGACCTCCAGGTAGTGGTCGCGGAAGGTGTGGTTCTGCGCCGGGTCGAGCACCTCGAGCAGCGCCGCGGAGGGGTCTCCGCGCCAGTCGCTGCCGACCTTGTCGATCTCGTCGAGCATGATCACAGGGTTCTTCGTGCCAGCGTCCTTCAACGCGCGGACGATGCGGCCCGGCATCGCGCCCACGTAGGTGCGGCGGTGGCCGCGGATGTCCGCCTCGTCGCGGATGCCGCCAAGCGAGACGCGCGTGAACTTGCGGCCCAGGGCGCGCGCGATCGACTCACCCAACGACGTCTTGCCGACGCCGGGAGGCCCGACCAGCGTGATGATGGCGCCGGAGCCACGCCCACCCAGCACCTCGAGGCCGCGCTCGTTGCGCAGCTTGCGCACGGCGAGGAACTCGATGATCCGGTCCTTCACGTCGGACAGGCCGGTGTGGTCCTCGTCGAGGATCTGGCGGGCCTTGACGAGGTCGTAGTTGTCGTCCGAGCGCACGTTCCACGGGATGTCGAGCATCCAGTCCAGGTACGTGCGGATCCAGCCGTACTCCGGGTTCTGCTCGCTCGTCCGCTCCAGGCGGTCGAGCTCACGGTTGACCTCGGTCTGCACCGCCTCCGGCATGCCGGCCTTGGCGATGCGCTCGCGGTAGGTCGACACGACGTCGGTCTGGCCCTCGTTGAGCTGCTTCTTGATCGCCTCGAGCTGCTGGCGGAGCAGGAACTCGCGCTGCGTCTTCTCCATGCCCTCGGCGACGTCGTTGCGGATCTTCTCCTTCAGCGACGCGTCGGCGAGGATGCCCTTGGTCCACTCGATGAGCGTGCTCAGCCGCGTCTCGAGGTCGGTCTCCTCGAGAATCCGCAGCTTCTGCTCGGTGCTCAGGTCGGGCGAGTAGCCGGCGAGGTCGGCCAGGTGGCCGGGGGTCTTGGCGGCGCGCAGGAACTGCACCACCTGCGGCACGCCGCGTGACTCGACCAGGTTCTCGAGCAGCGCACGGTACTCGCGCGCCAGCTCCTGCGACCTGTCGGTCGGAGGCTCGGGGTCGAGGATCGGGTCGGCCTTCACCCAGAGGGCGCCGCCGATGTCGGCCTGGCCGCTGCCCAGCCGGGCGCGGTACTCGCCGCGGATCATGAAGGCCTCGGCCCCGGTCGGCAGCTCCGCCGACTCGCCCAGGCGCGCGGCGGTGCCGATGGCGCCGAACTTGCCGTCGAGGCGGGGGACGAGAAGGATCAGGCGGTTGCCCTGGCGAGCGGCCTCGATGGCCGCCTTCTGGGTGTCGCCCTCGATCGCGAGCGTGACCGACATGTGGGGCAGGACGACCACGTCGTCCATGGGGAGGACGGGGAGGAGTTCGGACTTGGGGGGAGTTGCCATCTGTTCGAAAGAACGTTTACCCAGGCCGGCCAATTCCCAATCGTGGCCGCCCCTCACCCCGGCCCCGTCCCCGGAGGGGAGAGGGAGCTTTAGCTCAGGCCCGCCGCCCGGCAGGCCGCCGCGTAATCGGCCGTGCAGATCTGCGCCCGCGTCCAGAAGCCGTCGGCGATGACCGTGGAGAGGACCGTCCGCCGGGTCACGGCCACCGGCTGGACGAGCACCGCCGGAACCTGGACGGCCCCGTTGTCCATGGTGTTCCCGCCCGTCACGGCAGGCGCCACACCGACCCCGTACGCCAGGTCGTACGCCAGCTGCGCCGCGGCCTCCGCCTCCTGCCGCACCGGCCGGTACACCGTCATGTACTGGTCGCCGGCCACGATCCGCTGCACGGCGCCAAGCTCGCTGTCTCCACCCGTGATGGGGGGCGTCGTCGTGAGCTTCGCCGCTTTGATGGCGGCCAGGGCGCCGCTCGCCATCTCGTCGTTGGCGGCGTAGACGCCGTCGACCTTGCCGCTCAACCCCGTGAGCGCCTGCGTCATCTCGGCCTGCGCGGCGTCGGAGCTCGAGGCAGGCGTGTCGAACTCGCGCGCCACGACGACCTTGCCGTCGATCACCGTGTGCACCGCCTTCTTCAGCGCCGTCGCATCGCGGTCGGCGGGGTCGCCGTTGAGCATCACCACCGCCGGGTGCGAGCCCTTCAAGGCGGCGAGCAGCGCCGTGCCCTGCAGCGTCCCGATCGCCGCGTCGTCGAAGCCCACGTAGTACCGGACAGAAGAGACGTTCATGACCAGCCGGTCATACGCCACGACCGGGACGTGGTGAGAGGCAGCGGTCGAAGCGATCGCGAACCCGGCGGACGGGTCGACAGGGTCGAGGACGAGGACGTTCGCGCCGGCGGCGATGACGGCGTCGGCCTGCGAACGCTGCGTCGCGGCATCCCCGCCGGCGTTTTGGTACAGCACCGTGCAGTCGGCGCACAGCGCCTGCAGCTTCGTCCGGAAAAGCGGCAGGTCCTGACTCTCGTAGCGCGCCGGCGCCGACTCGGGCAGGAGGAGGGCGACCTTCTTGCCGGGGACGACCTGGCTTGTCGGGCCGCCGCCGCACGCCGCCACGCTCACGGCCAGGATGAAAAGCGCCGCGATTCTTCCGAGCTTCATTGCCACCTCGTGTGCTGGGACGTTGGGGAAAACGACGCGGTCAGGCGGAAGGCTACATCATCAGATCCGGGTGACGCTCCCCGACCCGGAGCCGCGGCGCGAGAGCGCGTCGATCGTGACCGCGGCCAGCAGCACGATGCCGGTCACGATGTACTGAGCCTCGAACCGCAATCCCTGCAGGTTCATGCCGTTACTGATGCCGCCGATCACGAGCCCGCCCAGGACGCCGTGCAGCGCCTTGCCCCGGCCGCCCATCAGGCTCGTCCCGCCGATGACCGCCGCGGCCACCGCGTAGAGCACGTACTGCCCGCCCTGGACGTTGTTCGACATGCCGCCGAGCAGCGACGCGTAGAGCAGCATCGCGATGCCCGCGGTCACCGAGCAGAGCACGAACGCCACCGTGCGGATGATGGGCAGGTTGATGCCGGCGCGTCGCGCCGCCTCGGGGTTGCCGCCGATCGCGTAGACGTACCGCCCGTACCTCGTGCGCTCCAGCAACACGGTCCAGGACACGAGGACCACGAGCACGATCGGGATGACATACGGCACGCCGGACAGCACGCCGATCGACGCCCGGTTGGCGTCGCAGATCGCGACCACGACCGCGGCGACGACCGCGATGAGGCCGATCTTGATGTAGGTCAGGCTCACCGGCGGAGCGACCAGGCCGCTCGTCCGGCGCCGGTGGTCGGACCACCACATGAATCCCCCGAGCGCGAGAACGCCCACCGCCGCCAGGACCCACGAGACGATCGGGTCGATGTTGCCGGCCATGATGTCGTAGATCGCCTGGAGGTTGGAGTCGCTGCCCGCGAGCAGGGGAAACCCGGAGAACGGCCCGAAGTTCAGGATGATCAGAAAGAGGCCCTGCGCGATCAAGTAGCCGCCGAGCGTGACGATGAAGGACGGCAGGCGCAGCCGCGTGATCAGGGTGCCCTGGATGGCGCCGAACGCCGCGCAGAACAGAAGTCCGGCGATGATCGCGGCCCACCATGGCCAGCGCGTCGTCACCGGCTGAACCAGCTGGACGGTTATCGCCGCGCCGCACGCACCGACGAACCCGACGGACAGGTCGATCTCCCCCAGCACGAGCGCAAAGGCTTCGCCCATGGCGAGGACCATCACGACCGCGCTCTGCTGAAACAGGTTGACCAGGTTGACGGCGGAGAGGAAGACGTGGTTGGGACTCCAGATCGTGAAGACGACCAGGATCGCCACCATGGCGGCGATGACCGGCAGGACGCCGCTCTCGCCGGCCCTTATCCGCGCGGACCATCCGCGCACGTACTCGCCGAGCGACTGGGCGACGACCTCGGGAGGGACCTCCTTCGCGGCCTCGGGCGCGGCGGTGAGGTCCGCGGCATGGCCGGGGGCGGTCGGAACGTCAGCTCTCTCTGGCTCTGCCACCGCTGCGGCTTGAACCTCCTGTCGTCATGTAGTCCACCACCGACTGCCGGTCGAAATTCGATGCGTCGTCCTGGACGACCAGCCGGCCCAGGTACATGACCGCGATCCGGTCCGCCACCTCGAAGACGTCGTTGAGGTTGTGGGAGATGACCATGACCGCGAGGCCGCGGTCGCGCAACCGCTTGATCAGGTCGAGGACCTGACGGGTCTGGACGACGCCGAGCGCGGCCGTCGGCTCGTCCATGATCACGAGCTTCGAGTTCCACATCACCGCCTTGGCGACGGCCACGGACTGACGCTGACCGCCGGACAGCGATGCGACTGGCTGGCGGATCGACTTGACGGTGGTCACGCGCAGAGAGGCCAGCGTCTCGGCCGCGGCGCGCTCCATGCTGTCTTCGTCGAGCAGCACGCCTCGCGCCCGCTCGCGGCCGAGAAACATGTTCTGGACGATGTCCAGGTTGTCGGCGAGCGCGAGGTCCTGGTAGACGGTCTCGATGCCCAGGCGCGACGCGTCGCGCGCGTTGCGGATGTGGACGGGGTGGCCCTGCCAGAGGATCTCGCCGGCGTCGGCCTGGTATATGCCCGAGACGATCTTCGTGGTCACGGTCTTGCCCGCGCCGTTGTCGCCGCACAGCGCTGTCACCTTGCCGGAGGGAAGGTCGAGGTTCACGTGGTAAAGCGCCTGCACCGGACCGAAGTGCTTGTCGACGTCCCGCAATCTCAGCAACGGCTCGTGGCTAGCGTCGGTCACCGCAACCGCAGCCATCACCGGGAGATTATCTGCCTCCACAAAAAATGACGCCGCCGCGCGATGCGGCGGCGTCGCGATTCATGCTCGGTTTACGAGATCCCCGCGGCGGTGCAGGCGGGCGCGCCGGCCTGACTGCAGAGCGCCGACTTGTCGACGAACTGGTCCTTGATCACCGTCGCGTTCATGTTCTGGGTCGTCACCCAGGTCGGAACCAGGAGCGACGCCGGCTGCGTGTTGCCGGTGGAGCCCGAGGGAGGCGAGGTGGTGCCGTTGAGGAGCGCGCTGGGAGGCGTGGCCCCCGCGCGCAGCACGGTGGCGAGAGCTACCGCGTCCTGGGCTTCGATCTGCACCGGCTTGTAGACGGTGCCGCACTGGTAGCCCTGGAGGACATAGGCGAGGCCGGACAGGCTCGCGTCCTGACCGGTCGTGGGCACCTTGTTGGCGGGGATGTTCTTGCTCTTGAGCACCTGGATCACCGCACCGGCCAGGCCGTCGTTGGCCTCCACGGTGGCGTTGATGTTCGGGTGCGCGGTGTACTGCTGCTGGAAGATGTCGTGGCCGGTCTGGTTGTTCCAGTCGGTGGCCACCTGCTCGTGAACGAGCTTCATGCCCTGGCTGTTGGTCGCGCCGTCATCGACGTTGGCCACCTTCTGGCCCCAGATCGCGTCGTTGTAGCCCTTGGCGAAGTCGATCGCGTTCGGGTCCGAGTTCTGGCCGCCGTGGAGCACGAAGACCTGCGGGTTGGAGACCTTCCAGTCCGAGACGCACTGGACGAAGCCCTTACCGATGAGCTCGCCGACCTGCACGTTGTCGAAGCTGACGTAGTACGTGTTGGTCCCGGTGAACGTCGCGCGGTCGTAGCTGATGACCTTCACACCATGGGACTGCGCGTAGGACTGGATCTGCGTACCGACCGTCGGGCTGAGGGGGTCCATGATCAGGACGGTCGCTCCGGCCGTGATCAAAGCCTGGGCCTGCGAGTACTCGGTCGCCTCCTGGCCCGCGGCGTTGTCGATCGTGTAGTCCGACGAGGTGTAGCCGGCGCCGTCCAGGGCTTTCTTCAGAAACGGCAGGTCGTACGCCTGGTAGCGACCCGAGGTGGTGGTGTCCGGCAGAAGCACGCCGATCTTGCCCTTCCCGGCCGCGACCAGACCCTTCAGGTTCGGCATGTACGAGAAGTCGGTCGTGAACGAGCTGATGCTAAGGTCCGACGGGACCGTCGCCGGGGTGCTGGACGAACCGGTCCCGCCGCCGCAGGCGGTGATGAAGACGCCCGCTGCCACGAGCGCGGGCAATAGCCGAGCTAGCTTCATGCGCACTAACCTCACTTCCAAGTTTTCCCGCTGCCTTCTTCCCGTTTCCTCCCCGGGGCGAGAGTGCGCCGACAGCAGGTCTTACTCAGCAGGGCCCGAGGGACGGGGCAGAGCATTGCTCACCACGGGGGGTTTGTCAAGACAGCGGCATACGGGCCGGGGAAAGTTGTCAGGACTCTTGACAAAGCCCTGGGCGAGGCGAAGATTTCGGGTTGCATGACCACCGCCAACACTTCCGCCGGAAGCCTGGCGTGGCTTCGCGACCGCAACCGCCAGAGGGTCATGGAGATCCTCCGCGTCCAGGGTCAGATCAGCCAGGCCGACATCGCCCGCGCCACGGGCCTGTCACGCACCACCGTCTCGAGCTTGATCGCCGAGCTGAAGGACGCCGGCCTCGTCCTCGACGTCGACGCCAGGCCCGGGCCGGCGCGCGGCGGACGGCCGGGCGTCCAGCTCGTGCTCAGGGATCCGTCGCGGGTGGTGGCGGGCATCGACTTCGGCCACAGCCACGTCGGCATCGCCATAGCCGACATGGCGCACAACGTGCTGGCCGAGCGGGTCTTCGAGCTCGACGTCAACCGGCAGGCCGTGCAGGCGCTCGAGGGGGCCTCGCGCATGTTCGGCGAGGTCCTCGACGCCGCGGGTGTCGACCGGCGCAACGTGCTGGGGGCCGGCATCGGCATCCCCGGACCTGTGGACCGGGCGCGCGGCACGGCGGGCTCGTCGACCATCCTGCCCGGCTGGGTCGGCCTGCGCATCGCGTCCGAGATGGAGGAGCGTCTGGGCGTCCCGGTGCAGATCGAGAACGACGCCAACCTCGGCGCGCTCGCCGAGCTCACGTGGGGCGCAGGGCGGGACTGCGCGAGCTTCGCGTATGTCAAGGCCGCGACCGGCATCGGCGCCGGCATCGTCATCGACGGCCGCCTGCTGCGCGGCGCGACCGGCACGGCCGGAGAGATCGGCCACACCACGCTCGACGAGGCCGGGCCGCTCTGCTACTGCGGCAACCGCGGCTGCCTCGAGACCGTCGCGTCCGGCCCCGCCATCGTCGAGCTCGTCGGTCCCATCGGGGGCGAGCGCCTGACCCTCGCGCGAATCGTCGAGCTCGCCGCCGGCGGCGACCTCCGCTGCCGGCGGGCGGTGGCCGACGCGGGCCGCGAGATCGGGGTCGCCGTCGCCGGCCTGTGCAACCTCATCAATCCCGAGCGCGTCATCATCGGCGGCCTCCTGAGCCGCGCCGGCGACGTGCTCATGAACCCGCTGCGCGAATCCATCCGCCGGCACGCCGTGCAGGCGGCCGCCGAGGCGGTCGACGTGAGGACGGCGGTGTTCGTCGAGCGCGCGGAATTGCTCGGGTCGGTGGCCCTGGCGCTGCTCCGCGCGCACGAATGGCTGATGGCGAGCTCGCCCTAACATCGATCGCGTGAAGCGCGCTTGAGCAGATCGCGGCTTTACGTCGTCGCCGCGCTGGTGGGCGTATTCATCGTCGCCGGAGCCGTCGTCCTCTACGCCACCGGGCACCAGGGCGGCGAGAACCTGACGTTCAACGTGAGCGTCACCGGCGGCACGACCATGTCACCGAGCGAGCTGCCCGCCCACCAGAACGACAACGTCACGATCAACATGACCAGCGACTCGGAGGGTGAGGTGCACCTCCACGTGTACGACATCGCCTTCGACGTCAAGCCGGGCCAGACCACGACGCACTCGTTCAAGGCCGACAAGACGTGCAGCTGCGACATCGAGTGGGAGTCGACCAGCCACCCGCTCGGCACGCTCACGGTGAGCCCATGACCGCGGCCGCCGGCATCCTCCTCCACGGCTTCGGCGCGCGCTATGACCTGCCCATCGCGCGCGCTCTCTATCTCTATGCGGCGGGGGGCGTGGTGTTCCTCTCGTTCGTCCTGGTCGTCCTGTTCGCCGGGGAGAAGACCGGGGAGCGGGCGATCACGTATCCGCGGCGCGCGGCGCCGTGGCTCCTGCCCGTGGCGCGCTCGCCGTGGCCGCGTCTCGCGGGCGGGGCCATTGGGGTCATCGCCCTCATCGCGACCGTGATCTGCGGGTTCTTCGGACCGGCCAACAACTTCTACAACCCGGCCGAGTACATCGTCTGGATCTTCTTCTGGGCGATGACGGTCATCGTCTCGGGCCTGGTGGGCAACCTCTGGCACTTCCTCAACCCGTGGTCGGCCATCTACGACGCCGTGACGCGATTCGTCCGCGTGAAGCCTCGCGGCGTTCTGCCCAACGTCGGCGTCTGGCCGGCGGCGGCGGCGTATTTCGCCTTCGCCTGCCTCGAGCTGACGAGCGGCATGGCGAGCCGCCCGGTCGCCGTCGCCGTCTCGGCGCTCGTGTACACGGCCGTCACGCTCGCCGGCATGCTCTGGTTCGGCCGCGACGAGTGGCTCGAGCACTGCGAGGCCTTCACCGTCCTGTTCAGCGTGGTCGCGCGCTTCGGCCCGGTCGAGACCGAGCGTGATCCCACCGGTGCGATCCAGGCCGTCTACCTCCGGCCGTGGGGCTTCGGCCTGCTGAAGGGCGCGCCGGCGGGATGGGACTGGGTCGTGTTCGTGATCCTGATGCTCAGCACGCTCGCGTTCGACGGCGTGTCGGCGACGCCGGCGTGGCAGGACTTCACCGTCGCGCTCAAGCCTTTCTGGCTGCCCCTCGGCGCCTTCGGCCTGTTCCTCGAGCGGACCCTGGGGCTCGTGCTGCTGACCGTGGGGTTCCTGCTGATCTTCATGGCCTTCATGGAGGCGGTGATGTACCTGGGCCGGCGCAAGGTCGACGTCAAGATCACTGTGTCGACGTTCGCGCTGACGTTGGTGCCGATCGCGCTCGTCTACAACGCGGCGCACAACTACAGCTACATCCTGGTCAACTCGCAGTACTTCATCCCCCTGCTGGACGACCCGCTCGGCAAGGGATGGCACCTCCTGCCTGCCGTCGCCGGATTCAAGCCCAACTTCGCGCTCGCCCAGGCTTCGACCGTGTGGTACGCGGACATAATCCTCATCGTGCTCGGCCACATCGTCGCCGTCTTCCTCTCCCACCTCCGCGCCGGGGAGAGGTTCCGGACCGCTCAGCGCGCGCTGCTCAGCCAGTACCCGATGCTGTTGCTCATGGTGATGTACACCATGACCAGCCTCTGGATCCTCTCCCAGCCCATTACGCTGGGCGGCTGATGGCGAACAGGGCCGGCAACAAACGCGTACAGCCCGACCGGCGCCGGCAGCCGGCGCGCAAGCCCGTGTCGGGCACGCCTCGGTGGCTCATGCCGGCGGCCGCGGTCATCGTCATCGCGGCCGTGATCGGCGCCTTCCTGATCTACCGCTGGTACACGACGCCGCTGCCGCCGCCGCCACCCAGCACCGACACGACCGCGCAGGTCATCTCGATCATCACCACGCTGCCGGCGTCGGAGTTCGACGCCGTCGGCCAGGGCACGGCCAACAACCTGATCAAGCCCATCTCCGGCGCGGCGCTCACCGGATCCACCGGCAAGCCCGAGGTCTTCTACTACGGCGCCGAGTACTGCCCGTACTGCGCCGCCCAGCGCTGGCCGCTCATCATCGCGCTGTCACGCTTCGGCACGTTCACCGGGCTGAAGACGACCACGTCGTCCTCGACCGACGTCTATCCGAACACGATCACGTTCACGTTTCACGGCGCCACCTACACGAGCCAGTACGTCGACTTTCGCGCCGTCGAGACGACCGACCGCAATCAAAACCCGCTGGAGACGCCGTCGCCGGCCGAGCAGCAGCTCGTCAACCAGTACGACAGCGGCTCGTCCATCCCGTTCGTCGATATCGCCAACAAGTTCGCGTTCAACGGCGCGATGTACACGCCGGACGCGATCGGCGGGATGAGCTGGCTCGCCCTGGCCGACACGCTGAAGTCGCCCGACTCACCGGAGGCCAAAGCCATCATCGGCTCGGCCAACCTGATCACGGCGGCCATCTGCAAGAGCGTCAACAACCAGCCGGCAACGGTCTGCACGACCGCGATCCAGAACCTCGAAACGAAACTGAAGTAGTGAGCCGCGCGCAGACGGCGGCCGTCGCCCTGAGCGTGGCGGGCGTCGGCGTGTCCATCTACCTGACGGTTCTTCACTTCATCGGCTTCGTGCCGGCCTGCCCGGTGACGGGGTCGATCAACTGCGAAGCCGTGCTGTCGAGCCCTTACGCGGTGATCCTGGGCACGGCGGTGCCGACGTCGGCCTCGGGCATCGTGTGGTTCGCCGTGAGCGCGGTGCTGTGGACTCGGCCGTTCGGCCGGCTCCAGCTCGCGTGGTCCGCCGCGGGCGTGCTGACCGTTCTCTTCCTCGTCTTCATCGAGATCGTGCGCGTGGGCGCGATCTGCCTCTGGTGCACGGCGGCGCACGTGTTGGTGGTCGCCATCTTTCTAATTTCCCTCTCCTCTCCGGGGAGAGGGTCGGGGTGAAGGGTGGACACCTGGCCTTTCGACCTGACCGTCTACGCCGGGCTGCTCGCGCTGGGCCTGGCCTACGCCTGGCTCGCCCGCGGCTCACCGGACGCGACGCGCAGGCACGCCCTCTACTTCCTGGCCGGCCTCGCGACGCTGTGGCTCGCGCTCGAGACGCCGCTCGACACCATCAGCGACCGCTACCTCGACAGCGTCCACATGCTGCAGCACGTCCTGCTGGCCTTCGTCGCCCCGCCTCTGATGCTGCTGGGGCTGTCGCCGCGGATGGCGGCGCGCCTGGCGGCCGTTCCGGGCGTCCGCGCGGCGACCGAGCCCGCACCGGCCCAGGTGCTCGCCGCGGTGGTCATGGTCGGCTGGCACATCCCGGCGCTCTACGACGCGACCCTCGTCAACGAAGGCGTGCACGTCGTCGAGCATCTGATGTTCATCGGGTCAGGGCTGCTGCTCTACTGGCCGATGATCGACTCGACCTCGGCGCAGGCGCTATGGAAGCTGTCCGCCGGGGCAAAGCTGGTCTACATGCTGCTGGCCACGCTGCCCCAGGACGGCGTGGCGCTGGCGCTCATCTTCTCTCGTGTCCCCTTCTACGACTTCTATACGCACGCGCCGCGGCTGATCGCCGGCTTCACCGCGGTCATCGACCAGACCATCGCGGGCGCCGTCCTGATGATCTTCGGCAAAGTGACGCTCTCCATCGCCGCCCTGGTCATCTTCTTCCGCTGGTTCGGCGCCGAGCACCGCGCCGACCGGGGGATAGAATCCGGATTAAGGGTGCGGTGAACTTCTCCGAATCCATCCTCGACCTCGTCGGGCACACCCCGCTGGTGCGCCTTCACAAGGTCACCGCCGGTCTCAAGCCGACGATCCTGGCCAAGCTCGAAGAGCTCAACCCCGGCGGCAGCGTCAAGGACCGCATCGGCCTGACCATGATCGAGGACGCCGAGCGGACCGGCAAGCTGCGCCCCGGCGGAACGATCATCGAGCCGACCTCGGGCAACACCGGTCACGGCCTGGCCATGGTGGCCGCGATCAAGGGCTACAAGATGATCTTCGTCATGCCGGACAAGATGTCGGCCGAAAAGATCAGCCTGCTCAAGGCGTACGGCGCCGACGTCGTCATCTGCCCGACCAACGTCGAGCGCGAATCGCCTCAGTCGTACTACTCCGTCGCCGACCGCCTCGCGCGCGAGATCCCCGGCGCGTTCCAGCCCAACCAGTACTTCAACCCGCGCAACCCGGAGGCGCACTACGCGACGACGGGGCCGGAGATCTGGGAGCAGACCGAGGGGCGCGTCGACGTGTTCGTCGCGGGCATGGGCACGGGCGGGACGATCAGCGGCGTCGCCAAGTATTTGAAGGAACGCAAGCCGGCCGTGCACATCGTCGGCGCGGACCCGGAAGGGTCCCTTTACTCCGGACCCATCGCGCCCTACAAGGTCGAGGGCGTGGGCGAGGACTTCATCCCCGGCACGATGGACCTGCAGCTGGTCGACCAGATCGTGCAGGTCACGGACAAGCAATCGTTCATGGCGGCGCGCCGGCTGGCGCGGGAGGAAGGGATCCTGGTCGGCGGGTCTTCGGGGCTGGCGCTCCAGGCCGCGCTCACGGTGGCGGCCGATCGCCGGCCGGACGACGTCATCGTCGTGCTCTTCCCCGACACCGGCCGCAACTACCTGAGCAAGTTCTTCAACGACGAGTGGATGCGCCAGAACGGATTCCTCGCGCGCATCGGCGCCGTGCGGATCCGCGAGGTGCTGGCCACGCATCCGAGAGGCCTGCCCCAGCTCGTGACCGTCGAGGCGACCAGGTCGGTCGGCGAGGCCATCGACCTGATGCAGCGTTACGGCATCTCGCAGCTGCCGGTGGTCGAGGAGTCCAACGGGCAGGGGGTGGTCGGCACGCTGCAGGAGCGCACGCTGCTCGACCGCGTGTACCGCGATCCGGCGATCGTCACCACAGCGGTCTCGGCGGCGATGGACGCGCCCCTCAGCCAGGTCGCGTTCGACTCCTCGCTCGACGACGCGTTCGAGCCGCTGCTGCGCGGCGAGCAGGCCGTGCTGGTGGTCGAGGGTGAGAAGCCGGTCGCGGTGATCACGCGCGCGGACCTGCTCGAGTTCGTGGCCCATCGCGGCCGTGGATAGAGATCCGAGCTGGGGGTTCTCCACCGTCGCCGTCCACGCCGGCCAGGGCCCGGACCCGGCGACAGGCGCCGTCGTCCAGCCGATCCACATGGCCACGACCTTCGCCCAGCAGGGCGTGGGCAAGCACCACGGCTTCGAGTACTCGCGGACGGGCAACCCGACCCGCAACGCGCTGGAGGAGAACCTGGCGGCGCTGGAGGACGCCCGGCACTGCCTCGCGTTCGCGTCGGGGTTGGGAGCGGAGACGACGCTCATGCTCCTCCTCAACCCGGGCGATCACGTCGTCTACATGGAGGACGTGTACGGCGGGACGTTCCGCCTCTTCGACAAGGTCCTCAAGCGCTACGGACTGAGCTTCACGGCCATCGATGCCACCGACATCGATGCGGTCGAGCGCTCGATGACGCCGAAGACCCGGATGCTGTGGCTCGAGTCGCCCACGAACCCGCTGCTCCGCGTCGTCGACATCGACGCGGTGAGCGAGGTGGCGCACACGCACGGCGCGAAGGTCTGCGTCGACAACACCTTCGCCACGCCATACCTCCAGCAGCCGCTGCACCTCGGCGCCGACGTGGTGGTCCACAGCTCGACCAAATACCTGGGCGGGCACAGCGACGTGGTCGGCGGCGCGTTGATGACCAACGACACGGACCTGGAGAAGCAGCTGCGCTTCCACCAGAACGCGGTGGGCGCGGTGCCGTCGCCCTTCGACTGCTGGCTGCTGCTGCGGGGAGTCAAGACGCTGGCCCTGCGGGTGGAGCGGCAGAGCTCCAACGCGATGGAGGTGGCGCGCTTTCTGCAGGGGCACAGGGCGGTGCAGCGCGTCTTCTATCCCGGGCTCGCCGAGCACCCGCACCACGCCGTCGCCGAGCGCCAGATGCGACTTTTCGGCGGCATGGTGAGCTTCGAGGTGGCCGACGAGGCGACCGCCTTCCGCGTCCTGGAGCGGCTGAAGATCTTCGCTTTGGCGGAGTCCCTGGGCGCGGTCGAGTCCCTGGCCGAGCACCCGGCGCGCATGACCCACGCGTCCATCCCGGCCGAGGAGCGAAAGCGCTCGGGCGTGGGGGACGGGCTCATCCGGCTGTCGATCGGGGTGGAGGACGCGGCCGACCTGATCGCGGACCTGGACTCGGCGCTGGCCTAAGTCTTTTTCGCGGGCCCGCAGCGTTCTACTGATATGCGTCGGGGCCAGTGGCTGGTGGCCGCTATCGCCACCGCTCTCATCACCGTCGGCGTCGCCGGGCTGACGGGCGCTCCCGGCCACGCGATCAAGGGCGGCCAACGTGGACCGCACGTGCCGGCTCCGCAGCGGGTTCAGCTCCACTGGACGAACCTCGGCGGCCACAGCACGTCTTCGGTCGCGGTCGCTTCGTGGAGCCCGGACCGGATGGACGTCTTCATCCGGGGAGAGGACGGAGCGCTCTGGCAGCGGACGTCGGAAAACGGCAAATGGAGTCAGTGGCACTCTCTGGGGGGCAGCCTCTTGTCTGGGCCGGCCGCAGTTTCCTGGGGCCCCGACCGGATCGACGTGTTCGCACGAGGCCAGGACAACGGTGTATCGCACATAGCCTGGAACGGCTCACGGTGGTCTTCGTGGGACACGCTCGGCGGGATCATCAGCTCGACTCCGGCCGTCTCGTCATGGGCATCCGGGCGCCTGGACGTCTTTGTTCCGGGTCAGGACGGTGCGCTGTGGCACCG
>DASSLL010000024.1:0-12171 GCA_035689485.1 Candidatus Dormiibacterota bacterium
GCGGGATCAGCCCAGAACGAACGCGGGCGGCGCCATCGTCGCCGTGCAGGCATTCGCGGCGGCCATGGCGCGCGCCTTGCCCTGGTCGAAGAAGGTCGTGACCACGATCGGCAGGCATGCGATGTGCCCGACGGTGTGTCCCTGCCCTGGCGCGATCACCAGCAGCGAGTTCGGCATCTCCTGCGCCGCGGCCGCGACGTTGGCCGGAGGATCCTGAGGGTCGTCGCTTCCGTTGAGGATCAGTACCGGAACGTTCGTGCGAACAGGCTGAGCGTCGTCGGCGCGCACGTAGCCGGGCGGCGCGTCCCGGCAGGCGCCGGCGTACATCTCGGCGAACGCGATCTGGCTCGACAAGAGGTAGCTGCCCTCGCCTTTGACCTTGACCTGCTCCGGATCATTCCTCGCCCACCCCTCCGAACACAGGATCTCCAGGCTCATGACAAGGGTCGTTGCGCCGCCGCCGAGGTACCTGCTCAGCTCGACCGCTACCGCCGTCAGGTTGCCTGACGACGCCTGGTGGATCAGCCAGGGGATCTTGCCCGACTCGCTGCCGACGAGCAGCTGGTGAATCGTGACCGCGAAAACGTCTGACGTCACGACGATCGGCTCGCCGCTCGGATCCATGATCGTCGTCGCGACAGGTCGCCGGCTGAGTCCGCTCATCACCGACGCAAACTCCGCGCGCACCTCTGGATAGGCGGACGCACACGTGGTGTCAGCCAGGCACCGGCCCAGAACCGCGTCCAGCGCGCGCTGGCTGTTGGGCGCGAACAGCTCGAAGATCGGCACCTCCACGAGTGTCCCGCCGTCCATGACCGCGGCATGGACACGATCACCGTGCTGACGCAAGTAGTACTGGACCGCAGTCGCACCGTACGAGCCGCCGTAAAGGTCGATCTTGTCGTAATGAAGCGCCTGGCGCACCGCGTCCAGGTCGTCCATCGCCACTGCGGTCGTGTAGTACCGCGGGTCCCCGTCGATCTCCGCCAGCGCCCGCGCTTTGTAGTCGGTGGGAGACTCACCCGGGTTGAGTGGCGGCAGCACCAGAGGATGCGAGCTGCCGGTCCCGCGCTGGTCGACCAGAACGATGTCGTGGTGGTCGTTCATGCCCGCGAAGACGAGCGGCGCTTCGGCCCAATCGTGGACGGTGGACGATCCAGGGCCGCCGGCGATGAAGAACACCGGCTCTGCCGGTTTGGCGGGGTCGATCGCCGGCATGATCACGACGTAGATGTCGATGTTCCGGCCCTTGGGGTCGGCCCTGTTCTCGGGGACGGTGAGGTATCCGCATTTCCCAGCCATCTGGTAGCCGCGCGTTGAGTTGACGGTGCAGGCGGCCATCGGTTTGCCGGCGAGGGAGAAGGTTCGCGGCCCGGCCGTTGTGGTGCTCGGGGCACAGGAAGCGGTGGTGATCATCAACAGGGCGGTGATCGCACCCAGTCGAAATCCGTTTCCACGCACGAAACAAGGCTCGTGCGAAACGCGGTCAGGTTCCAGGGTCGAAGGCCCGGCCGGCGCCGGGCCATTTCGCCCGGCATGATGAGTCAGGTGTGATCCTCCCGAAAGACCGCGATCCTCGGTTCGTGACGATCCGTCGTGGTGGAACTCTCATCGATTCCGATCACCGGCTCCTGGCCCAGTGGGCGGCGACGTGCGCGGAGCACGTCCTCGACCTCTTCGAGTCGGTCCGGCCAGGCGATCCGCGACCTCGTCAGGCGATCGAGCGGGCTCGCGCCTGGGCGCGTGGCGAGATCCTCATGACCGAGGCGCGCAATGCGGCGGGCCACGCCAACGCCGCGGCCAGAGACCTGAGCGGGGCACCGCGGCATGCCGCACACGCCGCCGGCCAGGCCGCGGCCGTCGCGCACGTCGCCGCCCACGAGCTCGGTGCGGCCGCTTACGCGATCAAAGCCGCGCGCGCCGCCGCGTCGAAAGGGGAGGCTGAGAGCGCGGGGCGACTCGAGTGCAGGTGGCAGCGCGACCAGCTGCCGGAGGCGATTCGCGAGCGCGTGCTCGACGACCAGCGCCTGCGCAACGACATCTGCTGGTCGGTATTCGAACGCTGAGGAGAGCAGCTATCCTCACGCTCGTGGAATCGGAGAAGGCTCGGCAGAACCTCGAGCGTTGGTACAAGGCGCTCAATGCCAGGCAGTTCGATGAAATGGCCGACCTCATGGATCAGATGACCGATCCAGACGTCCTTCTCGAGTATCCGCAGTCGGGTGAAAAGATCCGCGGTCGAGAAAACAACCTCGCGGTTTTGAAGAACTACCCTGGCCTCCCCGATGCCACAGTCGACCGCGTCCGCGGCGCCGACGACAAGTGGGTCCTGACGCCGTCCTGGACGCCGCTGCGCATCATCGGCACGGGCGACAAGTACACGGTGGAGGGGACGCTCACCTACCCGAACGGCGAGGTGTGGCATTTCGTCGACCTGTTCGAGCTCCGCGACGACAAGGTGCTGCGGGTCACCGAATATTTCGCCGCTCCCTTTCCCGCCGCCGAGTGGCGGGCGAGGTGGGTCGAGAAGGTCGAATCGCCCAGCCGCTAGCGCCGGTGATCAACTTCGACGCCAGGCTCTACGAGCTCGACGGCACGACCCTCCTGCGGCTGCCGAAGAAGGCGAGCGAGAAGCTGCCTTCGCGCGGGCAGGTGGCGGTGCATGGAACGATCAACGGCCATGACCTCGAGACGGTCCTGGAACCCGACGGCCGGTTCGGCCACTGGATGAGGGTTGACGGCCAGCTCCAGCGATCCGCCGGCCTCGATGCGGGCGACGTTGCGAAGGTCGAGCTCACGGTGAGCAAGGACTGGCCGGAGCCCAGCCTGCCGCGAGATTTCGAGGCAGCTCTCGCCACCGCGCCAGTGAAGATCCAGAACCTGTGGACGGACATCACGCCCATGGCGCGCTGGGAATGGGTGCGCTGGGTCAACGCCACCCGGAATCCGGACACGCGGCGGCGACGGGTCGAAGTCAGCATCTCGAAGATGAAGAGCGGGAAGCGAAGGCCGTGCTGCTTCAACCTTGCCTCCTGCACCGATCCGGACCTGACCAGCAACGGCAGGCTCCGCGAGCCGGCGTCAGCCGACCGAGCGAGCCTTGCGACCCTCGGCTGAAAACGGGGCTCCCTCGATGCCCCAGCTGACGATCCGCTGCGGGACGATTCGGATCCAGGCGCTGTCCCATCCCGGCCCGAACTTCTGCCCGCCGTCCGAGTGCAACTCGGCCCGCCCTCGAACTTCCACTCCTCGCGGCGCCCACGGGTTGACGGTTTGCAGGTCGTCGACCACGAGGGCGACACGCGCGTTGGCCTGCAGGTCGCGCCATTTCTTCGACCGGCTCAGACCGTGCCCTCCGACCTCGATCGCCATGCCCGCCTCGTCGAGGCGAAAGCCCACCGGGACCACGTGCGGTGCGCCATCGCTCCCGACGGTGGCCAGCCTGCCAAGGCGCTGACCGCGAAGATAGGTGATCTCGCGCTCAGTGAAATGACTCAATGCTTGACCTCCTCTGCGCCCACAACCAACCCGCTCACACCACATAACGTTCAGGCCCGGGAGCGCCATTCCCTTTGTCCTGAGAGGCCCGACAATGTCGCTCACGTGATGCGAATCAGCGCGCTTTGGACGGTGGCGGCCGTCTGCCTTGTGGCCTGTGGTCCATCCGGGCATACCTCGACCCCCGGGTCGGTCGTCGCATCGTCCGCCCGCTCGGTCTCCGACTTGACGACCGACAACTACCTCTCCGGCATCGCCTGCCGGACGACGACGGATTGCATCGCCGTCGGGTACCTGGCGGAAGGCATCGACACTATCGGCCCTGCCACGCGAACGCTGATGCTCGAGAACTCCGGAGGCGGTTGGAAGATCGTCCACAGCCCCAACGCGACCGGGCGCACCGGCAGCAGTCTCAGCGGCATCACCTGCCTCGCATCGGGCAAGTGCATCGCGGTGGGGAGCTCCGAGGACGAGGGGTCGAATCCTTTGACGTTGATCGAAGAGAGCGGTGCTGAGGGTTGGACCATCGTGCCCAGCCCCAATCCCACGGCCTTCGGCGACGTCGGGAGCCTGAACGCCGTCGCCTGTTCCACCCTGAGTCGCTGCGTTGCGGTCGGGAGCTACGAATCGGAAACCGGCTACCAGCAAACCCTGGTCGAGGAGAACCGCGGTCAGGGTTGGGTCCTGATGCCGTCCCCCAACACCAGCGGCTATGAGGACAACCGGCTCAGCGCGATAGCCTGCCCGAGCCAGAGCCTGTGCATCGCCGTCGGCTGGCACGGGGCGACCGGCGGCAAGGAACAGCCGTTGATCGAACGCGATTCGGGCTCGGGTTGGACGATCGTCTCGGCGACTGGGGTTGGTCGTCTTTCCGGCATCGCCTGCCTGGGGGTCACCTGGTGCGTCGCGACCGGTGGAAATTTCGCCATTTCGAGTGAGATCACCGAGCAGCCGATCATCGAAGAGATGGCGGACGGCGCCTGGACGGTCGCGGGCACGTCGCAAGCGATCGGTACCCTGGGCGGCGTCGCCTGCCCAACCACCAATTACTGCATCTCAGTCGGCTCGGTTTTGACCGCGCGGCTCGGAGGCAACATAGGCCCGGTGATCACCGCGGAGCGTGACAACGGGGCCTGGACGATCGGCCATCCGCCGATTTTTGGCAGCAACGTGGAAGCATTCGATTCGGTGGCATGCCCGACCTCGAGTCGGTGCATCGGAGTTGGGCACCAGCTGGTTCTCGGTGGGGCCTATGTCGAACCCCGTGCCACGCTCATCGCCGAGCGCACGGGCGCGGGCTGGACCGTCGACTCGACCCCCAGCATCTGAAGGAGCAGCCGCCAGGGGCATCGACCGCAGCGCCCATGCCCACGCGTCAGGAAGAAAACTCACGGGCGATAATTCGTCGCGACAGAACAAGCACGATCGGAGGTTGGGGCGAGATGGCTGACCTTTCCGGCAAAGTGGCGGTGGTTACCGGCGCCGCGAGCGGCATCGGCTACGGGCTCGCGGAGAAGTGGGCGCGCAGCGGCATGAAGGTCGTGCTGGCGGACATCGAGGAAGACGCGCTCGAGCGGGCGGCCGACACGCTCGGCGAGATCGGTCCCGTCATCGCGGTCGCCACCGACGTGTCGATGGCAACGTCGGTCGACGACCTCCGCCGGCAGGCCGAAGACTTCGGCCAGGTCCGCGTGGTGTGCAACAACGCAGGAGTCGGGGGTGTGACGGCACTACCGGCATGGGCCAAACCACAGTCCGAGTGGGAGTGGGTGCTCTCGGTCAACCTCTGGGGCGTCATCAACGGCATCCGCGCCTTCATGCCCGGCATGGTCGAGCGGGACGAGGGACACATCGTCAACACGGCCTCGATCGCCGGCCTCCTGCCGATGGCGTTTGGCACGCCGTACGCGGCAAGCAAGCACGCGGTCGTAGGTCTATCGCTCTCGGTCCGGGAGGAGCTCGAGATGATGGGCTCGCGGGTGCGAGTCTCGGTGCTGTGCCCGGGCTGGGTGCGCACCAACGTCTCGGACTCGACACGCAACTGGCTCGAGCGTCTCGGCCCGATGCCGGAGCAGCCAGACACCGAAAGGTCGAGGATGTTCGAGGCCATGCTTCGCGCGCTGGTCGAAACGGGAATGGAACCGGCCGCCGTCGCCGACCAGGTGCTCAGCGCGATCGAGGAAGATCGATTCTGGGTGCTGCCGAACGCCGAGCAGTTTTCGTCGATCATCACCGATGTCACCGCCAGCGCCGTCGAGGGCCGGAAGCCACCCTCCGTGATGCCCGCCTGATGGCCGTGGTCATCGACCCGGAGGCGCTGCGCCAGAAGTACCGCGAGGAGCGCGACAAGCGCCTGCGGCCGGACGGCAACGACCAGTACATACGCATGGTCGACCACTTCCCCGACTACCTCGACGACCCCTACATGCCGGTGGTGCAGCGGGCGCCGAAGACGGACCACGTCACGTTCGCGTTCGTCGGCGGCGGCTTCGCCGGTCTCGTGACCGGCGCGCGTCTGAAGGAGTCCGGGGTGACCGATGTGCGCATCGTCGACAAAGGCGGCGACTTCGGCGGCACCTGGTACTGGAACCGTTACCCCGGAGCGCAGTGCGACACCGCGTCCCTCGTCTACATGCCCCTGCTCGAGGAGACGGGCCACATGCCCATCGAGAAGTACGCGCATGCGCCGGAGATCCTCGAGCACTGCCGGCGCATCGCCAACCGGTACGGTCTGTACGACAACGCGCTCTTCCACACCGAGGTGACCGCGCTCGACTGGGACGAGGCGCGCGCCGTGTGGGTGATCGGCACCGACCGCGGCGACCATTTCACGGCGAGCTACGTCGGCGTCGGCATCGGGCCGCTGCACGTGCCGAAGCTGCCCGGCATCCCGGGCATCGGGTCGTTCGGCGGCCATGCCTTTCACACGAGTCGCTGGGACTACGCGTATACCGGCGGCGACCCGTCGGGGAAGGCGATGACGAAGCTGCGCGACAAGCGGGTCGGGGTCATCGGGACGGGAGCGACGGCGGTGCAGATCGTCCCGGAGCTCGCGGCGGCCTGCCGGGAGCTTTACGTCTTCCAGCGGACGCCGTCGTCCGTCGACGTCCGCGACAACCACCCGACCGACCCGGCGTGGTTCGCCGGGATCGCCACGCCCGGCTGGCAGGAGCGGTGGCTCGACAACTTCGCCGAGAACCAGTCCTTCGCCTTCCCTGAAGAAGACCTGGTCATGGACGGCTGGACCGACATCGGGCGGCGCATCCGCAGCCGCGTGCTCGAGGCCGGCCTCAGCGACTTCAGCCGCGAGGCGATCATGGCCGCGTTCGAGCAGTCGGACTTCGAGAAGATGGAGGAGATCCGCGGCCGCGTCGATGCCATCGTCAAGGACCCGACCACGGCGGCCCATCTCAAGGCGTGGTATCGCCAGCTGTGCAAGAGGCCGTGCTTCCACGACGAGTACCTGCAGGCGTTCAACCAGCCGAACGTGCACCTCGTCGACACCGACGGCAAGGGCGTCGAGCGCATCACGGCCGGCGGTGTGGTCGTGGCGGGCGAGGAATATCCGCTGGACTGCATCGTCTACGCATCGGGGTTCGAGACCGGGACCGAGTTCGAGCACCGGTCAGGTTTCGAGATCGTCGGGCGCGACGGAGAGACGCTGTCGCAGCACTGGCGTGACGGTATGAGGTCGATGCACGGTGTGCACATGCACGGCTTCCCCAACCTCTTCATGGTCCAGCTGTTTCAGGGCGCGAACCTCATCTCCAACGTGCCGCACAACCTCAACGACGCGGCGCGCACGGTGGCTGGCGTCGTCGCCCACGCGTCGGAGACCGATTCGACGCGGGTCGAGGTCACGCAGGAGGCCGAGGAGGCGTGGATGCAGCTCATCTCCTCCGGCCAGAACCTGCTCCAGGCGCCCGACTGCACGCCGGGGTACTACAACAACGAGGGCCACGCCGACGATCCGCAGATCCGCTCGCTGGTCGGTTATCCGATGGGCGCGAGCGCGTACTTCCAGTACATCCGGGAGTGGCGCGCGAGCGGCGGGTTCGAGGGTCTGGAGTTCAGGCGGTCGTCGTAGTAGTCCGCACGGCCGTCGAGGCCGATCTGCCGCGTGTCGCCGAGATCAAGGTCGCGAACTGGGCCGACACATACGCGCCGCTGCTCCCGCCGGCTGTGCTGGCGTCGTTCCTCGACCTCGACGTCCAGCTCGCGTACCTGAGAAAGGCCGTGGGCGTGCCGTCGACTCTTCTCCTCGTGGCCGAGGATGCGTCGCGCGCCGTCGTCGGTTTCGCGCTCACCCATCTCGACCAGGGTCCTGACCCTTGGCTCGAATCGCTGCACGTGATCAGGGCGTCGCGTGGCGGTGGAACCGGGACGGCGCTGATGCGGGCCACAGCGGCCGAGCTTCTCGACCGTGGTTACCGCACGATGCGGCTCGGGGTGGTCCAGGGCAACGCCGCCGCCGCACGCTTCTACGATCGCCTCGGCGCGGCGCTGACGGGCGTCGAACCCGCGTTGTGGGCCGACGGCGTGTGGCACGAAATCTATCGCTGGGACGACATCACGCAGCTGGCGTAACCGCGCAGTGGCCGCCGCGTTTAGCTGGCATCTCGACCAAGGAGGTGAAATTCGGTGGGGAGCAAAGTCCGCTGGCTTCAGGTTCTGATCATTCTTTCTGCGCTCGTCGGAGTGCTCGCCGTGCAGTCGTCACGCCGCCGCCCTGGCGTGCTGGCGAACGCCGGCTGACGCCGCCGTCGCCTGGTCATCGGTTTGCCGCTAGACTCGGCGCCGATGACCAGCGTCGGCGAGAGTTTCTCCTGGCCTTTCGCGGACCGTGAGTGGGTCTCGAAGTTCGTGATCCAGGGCCTGATCGCCCTCATCCCCATCATCGGCTCGATCGCGTTGCTCGGCTGGGTGCTGATGACGGTCGACAACTTCCGGGCCGGACGGCGCGAGCTGGCGCCGGCCGGCTTTCACCTCGAGCGGGGAGTCGCCCTCTGGGTCGTGATCTTCGTCTACGCCCTGGTCCTCAGCCTCCCAGGCAGTTTCATCAGCGGCGCCGGCGCGTCGTCGGACAACGGCGCGGGTGCCGCCTTCCTCGGGGGCTTGCTGGACCTCGCTTGTTTCGGGCTGCTGCTGTTTCTTCTGCCCGCCGTGTCTCTCAACACCTATCGCGGCGGCTTCAGCGGCGGGTTCGACGTGGCCACGGTCTGGCACCTCGCGACCGGCGAGGCCAGCCCGACCATACTGGCGGCGGTCCTGCTGGTGGTCGCGGCCTTCATAGCGCCGCTCGGCTTCTTCGCCTGCTGCGTAGGGCTGCTGTTCACGCTGCCCTATGCAGGCGCGCTGATGGCGGGAACGCTCACCTGGTATGAGCGGGCGCTGACCGGAACTCCGGCCGCCTCCTGAAAGCAAAGAGGCGGAGCCCGAAAGCCCCGCCTCTTCATCACCAGGTCATGGTCTTCTTAGCTGTCGGACGAGTCGGAGCTGTCAGCCGAATCGCCGGTTTCTGACGTGTCTCCGCTTGCTGCTGCGTTGGCCTGAACACAGGCGACGAACGCCTGCTGCTCGGCCCTGTCCTCGGTCTTGTCGGCGGCCTTGGCGGCCTTGTCGCCCTTCGCGGGCGCCTTCTCGGAGGCGTCCTCGGCGGCGTCGGCGGCCTTGCACTTCTGGGCCGGCGAGTTCGCCCTGTTGCCCTGGTCGCCCTCGCTATTCGACGACGCGACGGCGCTGACACACTGGCCGTGCACTCCGCCCGGTCCGTGCGGGCACGTCGTCCGGGCAGCGGAGGCGACGTTGTCGCCGTGCTGGTCCGAATTCGTGCCTCCGCCCGCGCTTTGCTGCATGGCGACGGCGGTCGCCGTCCCCAATGCCAGCGCCGCGGCGGCGCCGAGGATCGCGAATCGCAAACGATGCATAACTTCCTCCTGTGTAGGACGATGGCGGCAACCCCGACCCCTCGTGGCAAGCTCTAACGCCGACGCCCGGGCAACTAACCAAAGTCGGCGCTCCCGGGCCCCAGACCGGGGTTTTGACAAGAAAATTGGCGGCCAGCCGTTAGCCCATTTAACGTCCTAGCAACCCCGGAGGAAACATGACAGCACTACGTCGCAGAAAGATCGTTGCAGCGTTGAGGAAACTGTCCCGGAGAGCTCAGAACTCGAGCTCCTTACTGGCGGGTCCCGGCTGCACGTGCGCAAGCTGCGTGCAAGCCTGGGACCGCCATCACCAGGTCGAGCGGGCGCCGTCCCGCGACCCCCGCGGGCTGCGGCCCGGCCTCTACTAGGAGATCGAGGACAGCAGCGCCAGGTTGCTGACGGAGACGCACGCCAGGCAGACGGTCACCGCCTGCACGGCGACCAGCGTGGCGCGGAACGTGAAGCGGGACAGCCGATGGTCCTCGTCCCTGGCCTTGCGCGCCGCCGCCACGAGCAAGGCGGTGGCGCCCGCGACGATGAGGACCTTGAGGATCCAGAACAGCGCCACGCCGCCGACGTCGAGAGCCTGAGCGCTGACCGGCATCGCCTCGACCGCGCCCTTCGCCTGGTCGGTGGCTGTGGTCAGAGTGTCGGTCACCTGGCTCCCGAACAGCAGGCCACTCCAGAACAGTGCCTGCCGGAGCTCCACAGAGGTACAACGCGCCCGCGCGTCGACTTACGGAGGACCAGGTCAGGCCCGCGCCTTCAGCGAGTGGAGACACGCGACCCACAGGATCACCGCGCCCGCGAGCGCCGCGTCGACCCACACCTCGAACAGCGCCTGAAAGCCGAAGCCGGCCGCGAACGCGTTGGTGAAGCCGAGGTACACCGGCCCGATGAGCAGCCAGCTGATGGCCACGGCGAGCACGAGGCCTCGCGACTCGCGGCGCAGGCCCAGATCGAGCAGAACGATCATCGGCAGGAGCAGAAGGATCAGCTGCCCCGCCCACACGAGCGTCAGCATCAGCGGCATCGCGGCGAAGGCCGCAGCGATCTCGAGCGAGCGGCCCTGCGCGTCGGGCCGAGGTGCGCGCAAACGCCACGCCGTGATCGCGAGCACCGAGATGCTCACGAGCGCGGTGATCGCCAGGACCGGCAGGTCGACGCCGCGGCCTTGCAGGTAGAGGCTTTCGGGATGGAAGAGGCGCGCGACCGCGCCGAGCGGAGCGATGTTCATCTCCTCGCCCGAGCCGCGACCGACCGCCGGGAGCACCTGGAACAGGTATTCGGGAAGCAGGCTGGGCACCGCGAGCAGCCACAAGACAGCCCACACGACCACGCCCACGGCGACCAGCAGCCATCGCCGGCCCCAGAGGCCAAGCAGGAGCAGCGGCGCCTCGACCAGCTTGATGGCGAGCCCCAGCCCCAGGGCCAGACCGGCCCACCAGCGGTCGCCCTTGCGCCAAGCGAGCAGCAGCACGCCGCTGAGAGTCAGCAGCAGCACCTGGAAATTGCGGTTCTGGACCTCCGTCAGTGTGGGCGCGAAGCTCGCCGACATGAGCGCGATTACGGCGACGAACTGCCAGTCACGGATGGCGAGCGCGCGCACCACGATCCAGATGAAGGCGACCAGGCAGAGGTTCGCCGCGACGAGCGCGAACGCGTCGACGGTGGCCGGGTCGAAGCGGTTGAAGGGCTGCATCACCCACAACGTGAAGGGCGGGTAGACCGCGCCCGCCGCGCCGAGCCATCCCTTGGAGTGACCCGAGCAGAAGCCGGTGCTGCACTGATACGGGTCCCCGCCGGCGGCGATCACGCGAGCCCCTTCGAGGTACACCTGCCGAAAGTCGCTGAGCTCGTTCCAGAGGATCGGCCAGATGGCGCCGTACCAGGCGTACGCGACCAGGATCGGCGCCCCGCCGAGCACGAGCAGCAGCGTGCGAAAGCGGCGGTTCGACAGGGCCGCGCCCCAGGGCGGCCGGACGCCCGCAGCCGGTCGAACCGGGTTCAGTTCGCTGATCGTGGCCATCTGAGGGGCCCTAATTCTGCCGGTGCGGCCCCGAGTTCAGGCGTTGTTTGAGTTGGAGGTGGCGAGTTAGATGAACACGGGAACCCTGGTCACGCTGCTCGTCGTGGCGATGGTCATCGTCGTCTTGTTGTTGCTCGTCCGGGCTGCCGGAGTCGGGCGGGGGCGGCGGCCGAGGCTTCGCCCGCTGGCCGCCGAGTCGCGAGACCGCTACATCCAGGAGTGGGACGAGATCGAGGCCAAGTTCGTGGACTCGCCAGAGCAGGCGGTCCGCGAGGCCGAGTCCCTCGTCATGTCGGTGATGCGCGAGCGCGGCCACCCACTCACCCAGCGGGAGATGCCCGCGGAGGTGCAGCGGGCGCACAAGCTCGGGTATTCGAACAAGGACAGGACCGAGGCGATGCGCCAGGCGATGCTGCAGTACCGCGGGGTGATGGAGCGGATGGTCGGTTCAGAGGACCGGACGCGCCGTGACACCGGGCGGCGCGAGGTCGCTTCCTAACTGGCGGTCCAAATTTGGCGATAGTCGCGACTATCGCCATGTTTTGTCCGCCAATGAGGCGGATTGTCGCGACTATCGACCGGTGAGCGGCCTCAGAGGCCGGGCGCGGTCACGTGCGGCCAGGCGTCATAGACGGACGCCAGCCGCGCGGTGACCTCTGATGTGCCGGCGATGCTGTAGATGTAAGTCACGCCGGTGGGCTGCGTCGCACTGCCCGG
>DASSLL010000025.1:0-5772 GCA_035689485.1 Candidatus Dormiibacterota bacterium
ATCCCCAAGCTGCGGATGCCGGTGATGCTCGTCATCGGTGACGCCGATGGCCTGCCGCCGAGCCACGCTGTCGAGTTCTTCGAGCTTCTCGGCGGCGGCCGGCGTGACGCCGGTTGGGACCGCTCGGGCATGACCCGGCACAGGCTTGCCATCTTGCCCGGGGCGACGCACTACGACATCAACCTCCAGCCCGCGCTCGCCGCCGCGGTGATTCCATTTCTCGATGCCGCCTGACGATCTGCAGGCGCGATTGATCGCCGCCTCCCCGAGCGCGGGTCGCTACATCGCCGACTCGATCCGGCCCGCGCTTCGACTGGCGACGTGGCCGATCGACGAGAAGAATCTGAAGGTCGGCGTCAGCAAGTACGGCGGCAGCGCCGACCTGCCCCGCGGCGCGGGATGGCCGTCGTGGACCAATCCCCAGGGCAAGCGCCGGCCGATGATCTTCTTCGCCCAGGTCGACCTGGCCGAAGCCGCCAGGGTGGCGCCGGCGCCAATGGGCCTGCCCGAGAGCGGCCTCCTTTCGTTTTTCGCCGACTACGCGGTGGATGGCGTGGACGGGATCCTCGGCCTTTACTCCTACGAGCAGCAGGGAGTCGCGATCGTCCACTCGCCCGCGGGGGCAGACCTGCGGCGGATGAAGTCGCCCGTCAAGCCGCAGCCAAGTGCCGCGCTGGCCATGCTGCCGGCGTGGTCGTGGGTGCACGAGACACCGGCAGACGTCGATCTTCCGGACGTAGAGTTCGACGCCCTCGACGCGTTCGAACACGACTATGAGAACGAGCTGCGCCGGTCGGCGGGGCAGTGGCACGTCAACGGACGCCATCAGCTGGGCGGTCACGCGACGTTCATCCAGCACCCGGTGGAGGAGGAGGTCGTGCAGGCGCTCAACGGCTGCTACGACGGCGGCAAGTTCGATCGCGACAGGTGGAAAGCCGTGGCGCACCAGGTCAAGGACTGGCGCCTCATCCTCCAGGTCGACTCGGACTCGGGCCTGGACCTCATGTGGGGAGACGCGGGCATGCTGTACTGGGAGGCGCGCCGCGAAGAAGCCGCGGCCGGACGCTGGGACCGGCCCGCCTTCAACTTCCAGTGCTCGTGAGGCGCAAGGTCGCGATCCTCACCCGCGAATACCCGCCCGAGGTTTATGGGGGCGCCGGCACGCACGTCGAGTACCTCGTGCGCGAGCTCCGCCGTCTGGTCGACGTGACCGTCCAGTGCTGGGGCAACCCGCGCGAGGAACCCGGCGTCACCGCCCACCAGGCCTGGCCGGAGCTGGCCGAGCCGAAGCCCGAAGCCTCGGCGCTGCAGGCGATGTCCATCAACCTGGCCATGACCGCCGCGGTCAAAGGCGCCGACCTCGTCCACAGCCATACCTGGTACGCCAACCTCGGCGGCCACCTTTCGAAGCTCACCTGGTCGATCCCGCACGTGATGACGATCCACAGCCTCGAACCGCTGCGGCCGTGGAAGGCGGAGCAGCTCGGCGGCGGCTACGAGCTTTCGAAGTTCTGCGAGCGGACTTCGATCGAGGCCGCCGACGCGGTCATTGCCGTCTCGGGCGGCGTGCGCAAAGACGTCCTCGAGTGCTACCCCGAGGTGCGACCGGAGCGCGTCCACGTCATCCACAACGGCATCGACGCCGGCATCTACAGGCCACAGCCCTCGGAGGAGGCGCTGCGCCGCCTCGGTGTCGATCCCACGAAGCCGTACGCGTTCTTCAACGGCCGCATCACGCGCCAGAAGGGCCTGCCGCTCCTGCTCGAGGCCGCGTTAGAGGTGGATCCGCGCTACCAGATCGTGCTCGCCGCCAGCTCCCCGGACACACCGGAGATCGGCGCTGAGGTCGACGCCCTGGCGGAACGTGTGCGCGCCGAGCGCGGCAACCTCGTCTGGATCGACCGCTTCATCTCGCGCGAGGACCTCATCCACCTGCACACGCACGCCGGCGTCTTCGTCTGCCCGTCGATCTACGAGCCTTTCGGCCTGGTGATCTGCGAGGCGATGGCCTGCGAGACGGCCGTGGTCGCCTCGCGCGTCGGCGGCATACCCGAGATCGTCGTCGACGGCGAGACGGGCTACCTGGTCGACTACGACGCCGACGACCCGCGGTCCTTCATCGCCGGGCTGGCGCAGAGGGTCGAGCTGGTGCTCGGGAACCCCGAGCTCGCCGCCCGGATGGGGAAGGCCGGCCGCCGGCGTGTGATCGACCACTTCGGCTGGCCGGCCGTCGCATCACGGACGGTCGAGCTTTACGAGACGCTGACCGGGCCTAACCGACCTCCGGCACGTCCAGCCGGTCGAACGTCTCCTTGTTGACGAACTTGAAGAGCTGCAGCGGCTTGCCGCCCTCGTGCACCTCGGCGATCACCGCGTAGCGCTCCTGCCGCTTGCCCCCGCTCGTCGTCCGCACGCTGCGGCGCTTCTTGAGCTGGTGGTCCGGGATCTCGACCTTCTGCTTCGTCTTCAGGTTGAAAAACTCCATGCAGCCTCCTTTGATTTGAACTCGCGCCAAGCCACAATACAGGCTCCAAGCGCCCACGCGCTCGGGCCGCCCGCGGGTGCTACCTTGGGTCGGTGATCGCCAAGGCCGAGTTCGGGCGCACCGGCCATCACAGCACCAGGGTCATATTTGGGGCCGCGGCGCTCGCCAGGGTGTCGCAAGACGTCGCCGACCGGACCCTCGAGGTGCTCCTGCGCCACAGCGTCAACCACATCGACACCGCCGCCTCGTACGGCGACTCCGAGCTCCGCGTCGCGCCCTGGTTGAAGCGCAACCCGGACCGGTTCTTCCTGGCGACCAAGACCGGCAAGCGCGACGAGAAGGGCGCACGCGAAGAGCTGCACCGGTCGCTCGACCGGCTCGGCGTCGACCACGTCGACCTGTGGCAGCTGCATTCCCTCGCCGACCCGATCGAGTGGGACCAGGCGCTCAGCCCAGGTGGCGCGCTCGACGCCGCCCGGCGGGCGCGGGATGAAGGGCTGGTCAGGTGGATCGGCGTGACCGGTCACGGCGCCCAGATCGCAGCCACGATCCGCCGCAGCCTTGCCCGCTTCGACTTCGATTCGGTCCTGCTGCCCTACAACTTCGCCACCATGCGCAGCCCCTACTACCGCGAGAACTTCGAAGCCGTGGCCGAGAGGTGCCGCGAGCGAAACGTCGCGGTGCAGACGATCAAGTCGATCGCCATGAGGCCGTGGATGGGGCGCGACCAGACTCGGTCGACGTGGTACCAGCCGCTCGAGTCGCCCGGCGACATCGACCTGGCGGTGTGGTGGGCGCTGGGCCGCCCGGAGATCTTCCTCAACAGCGTCGGCGACGTCGACCTGCTGCCGCTCGTTCTCGACTCGGCTTCGAGGTTCGAGCGCCCGCCGGACGACGCCGAGATGGACGCCATGCTGGAACGCGTGCAGGCGGAGCCGCTGTTCGTCTAACTGATCAACTGGCCGTACGCTGATGTCGGCGATGGCGAGCCAGGAGAACGCCTTTGCGGCGGCCCTGTTTGAAGACCTGCCGCCGCGCTACGACCGCCTTGCCGAGGTGCTGTCGCTGCGCCAGAACGGGAGATGGCGTCGCGAGCTCGTCCGGCACATCGCGCGCTTCAAGCCGCGGCGCGTGCTCGACGTCGCCACCGGCACGGCGGGCGTGGCCATGGCGCTCGCCCGCGCGACCGGCGCCGACGTCGTGGGAGTCGACATCAGCGAGCCGATGCTCGAGCGTGGACGCAAGAGTGTCTACGACGCAGGGCTCGACCAGCACGTACGCCTCGAGCAGGCGCGGGCGGAGGCGCTGCCCTTCCCGGATGCCTCGTTCGACGCCGTGTCGTTCACGTACCTGCTGCGCTACGTGGGCGACCCGGCGGCGACGCTGGCGGAGCTGACCCGCGTCCTCCGGCCGGGCGGCGGCATGGCGAGCCTCGACTTCTTCGTCCCGCCGAATCCTTTCTGGCGCGGCTGTTGGTGGATCTACACGCGGGCGCTGATGCCCTCGGCCGGTTACCTGCTCGGCGGGCGGGCTTGGTGGAGGGCGGGTCGCTTCCTGGGGCCGAACATCGAAGGCTTTTACCGGCGCTGGCCGGAGCACCGGCTGTTCGAGGCGTGGCGCGAGGCGGGGATGGTCGATGTCGAGGCCAGGGTGATGAGCTTCGGCGGCGGGCTCGTCATGTGGGGTCGCAAGCACCATGCCTGAGGCCGACCTCGCCCCCGCCTATTACGCGACCGGCGCGCGAGGATGGCGCCGCGACCTGTGGGCGCTGCTCCATCCGCCATACACGGCCTGGCACCTGTCTTATGTCCTGATCGGAGCGGGGCTCGCGCCGGCGTTCCACCTCGATCGCTTGCTCGCGACGGTGGCCGCGTTCTTTCTCGCCGTCGGGATCTCCGCGCACGCGCTCGACGAGCTGCACGGCCGGCCGCTGCGCACCGACCTGCCGGCGGCGGTGTTGTGGGCCGCGTCCATCGCCGGCCTCGCCGGAGCGGTCGGGTTGGGGTTTTTCGGCGTCGCCGTCGTCGGCCCTGGACTCCTGCCGTTCATCGCGGCCGGCGTGCTCTTCGTCTTCGCCTACAACCTCGAGCTCCTGGGCGGCCGCCTGCACGGCGACTTCTGGTTCGCGCTCTCGTGGGGCGCGTTCCCCGCGCTCACGGCGTACTACGCGCAAGCGGGACGATTGTCACTCGGCGCCGTCCTGGTCGCCGGCGCCGCCTACGCGCTGTCGTACGGCCAGCGCGCATTGAGCACGCCGGCCCGTCTCGTCCGCCGGCGGGCGCACTCGGTCAGCGGCACGATGACGATGAGCGACGGCTCGCATGTGGACATCGACGAGCGCACGCTTCTCAATCCGTTGGAGGTCGCGCTGGGCGCGTTCTCGTGGGGAGCGGTACTACTGGGCGTCGGAATGGTCACAGCTCGGATCGTGTGACTCTGCGGACTCTGGGTCGGTCACCGGTAGAACAGAATCAGGACGAGCAGGATCAGCCCCGCAGTCAGAACCCAGCCCACCAAAGGCGTGACAAAGAATTCGAGAACGAGGTCCCACGCCAGGAGCCCGATGCGATGGCCGGCCGATGGCTGCCGAACGGGGTTGACCGGAACCCACGTCGTGCCATCCCAGGACCAGCGACCGTCAGGACTCAGCTCGCCGAACTCCGGCTTCATGTCCTCTAGACCGGGAACACCCCGTGCTTGCGCTCGACCCGCGGCGACGTGCGCGTCGAGTACGCGCGGAACCGCTTGATCAGCGCCTCACGCAGCGCTTCCGGCTCGACGACGTCGTCGACGATGAGGTTCGAGGCCAGCTTGTAGAGGTCCACGTCGGCGCGGTACTCGTCCTCGAGCTCTTTGCGCCGCGCGTCGCGCGCGTCTTCTGGCAGCTCGGCCAGCTTGTTGAAGAACACGGCGTTGACGGCGGGCTCCGGTCCCATCACTGCGATCTGCGCCGACGGCAGCGCTATCACCGCGTCCGAGTCGTATGCGGGGCCGGCCATCGCGTAAAGGCCGGCGCCGTACGCCTTGCGCACGATGACCGAGATCTTTGGCACCGTCGCCTCGGAGACGGCGCTGATCATCTTTGCGCCGTGCCGGATGATGCCCTTGCGCTCGACGTCGGTGCCGATCATGAACCCGGGCACATCGGCGAGGAACAGCAGCGGGATCTCGAACGCGTCGCACAGCCAGATGAATCGCGCCGCCTTGTCGGCCGAATCGTTGAACAGCACGCCGCCTTTCTGCATCGGCTGGTTGGCCACGACGCCGACGGGCATCCCGTCGAGGCG
>DASSLL010000026.1:0-14456 GCA_035689485.1 Candidatus Dormiibacterota bacterium
TTCAGCCTCGACCGCCAGGACTGGCTCGAGTCGACGGAGATCGACCGCAAAGCCACGCTCTGGTCGCACCGCCTCTTCTTCAACGGCGAGGAGCGCGTCACGTCGACGCTGGCTCCGTTCGTGTGGGCCGCGCCCACGCCCGAGATCGAGATCTTCCTCTCGACTCAGATGGTCGACGAGGCCCGCCACACCATCTTCTTCGAGAAGTGGTGGCGCGAGGTCTGTGGCACCGACGCTCACGACCTGACCCGGCTGCTGGCCGAAATTCGTCCCGAGGCGAACGAGGGCTACAACGAGCTCTTCTACGAACGGCTGCCGTCGACCGCGCAGCGCCTGGCGAGCAATCCGAAGGACTTCGACGCGTTCGTCGAAGGCGTGACCCTCTATCACATCGTCGTCGAGGCGACCATCGCTTTGACCGGCCAGCGGTTCGAGCTCGAGGCGATGCGCGAGCAGGGCCTGACCGACCGCGGCTTCTATCGCGGCTTCACCGCCGTCGCGCGAGACGAGTCACGACACGTGAGCTTCGGCATCAAGCTCTTGCGCGATGCCGTGCGCGAGGATGCCGCGCGCTACGCGCCTCTCATCCAGCGGACGTTGATCGAGTGCCTCCCCCTCATCTCAGGCACGCTCGACCCACCGGACCCGCGGTACGTGACGGACTACGGCCACACCGAAAGCGAGATCGTGGAGTTCGCGATCGAATCGCTCAACAAGAAGCTCCGCGCGATCGGCATCAACCTCGCCGCCTAACGCGGCTCGCGCATCCAGGGCGTCATCGTCAGCCCGACGAGCAATCCCTCCGGGCTGATCAACCGGCTGACGATCTGGCCCCACGGCTCGGTCCGATTCGAGACGAGAAGTCTGTAGCCGCGCTCCTGCATCTCCTGCGTGGCTGCGGCGACGTCCTCGACATCGAACTCCAGCCAGGCCTGCGGGCGCGGAGTGTCCGCCGGCCACGTTTTAGAACCGAAACACGACTCCGCGGCCTGCGCCAGCGGCCATACCGCGAATGAGTTGGCGCCCTTCAGCTCTTCGGTGTGTCGGTAGTCGCCCTCCTCGATCTTGAATGCGATGCCCAGCGCGTCCTCGTACAACCGACGCGACTCCTCGACGTCCTCGGCGATGGGACCAAAGCCCGCGATGAACAGCACTTTCATCTCCGCATCGCCCTCTCGATCTCCCTTTTGGCCTCACGCGCGGCGATCGCCTCGCGCTTGTCGTATTCCCGCTTGCCGCGCGCCAGCCCGACCTCGACCTTCGCGTGGTTGCGCGTGAAGTAGATCCGCAGCGGGATGAGAGTGTACCCGCGCTGCTTGACCTTGCCGATGAGGCTCGATATCTCCTTGCGGTGGAGCAGCAGCTTTCGTGCGCGCAGCGGATCGTGGTTCATGAGATTCCCCTGCGCGTACGGCGAGATGTGCACGTTCTCGAGCCACGCCTCGCCGTTGTCGATCCGAACGAAACCATCACGCAGGTTCGCGCGGCCGTTGCGCACCGACTTCACCTCGGTGCCTGTGAGCATCACCCCCGCCTCGTATTTCTCGTCGATGAAGTAGTCGTGAAACGCGCGCCGGTTGACCGCGACGTCGCGATCCTTTGCGTCCTTAGACATCGCCCAGGACCTGCTTCGCCGGCGCCGGTTTCTTGCCCGGAAGCTGCACGACTTCGGGGATGTAGCGGTCGCCCTCGACGTGACCTTGCAGGACTTTCACACGGCCCCGAGCGGTCGGCAGCGTCACGCCGGGCCACGGCTGCAGACCGCGGACGCGCCGGTCGATCTCGTGAGCGTCCATGCTCCAGTCGAGCATGCCTTCTTCCTTGCTGAGCTTCTTGGCGACGGTTGCCTTCGAGTCGTCCTGGTCCGCCGGGACGATCACCTCGAGACGCGCGAGCGTCGTCACCAGCGCCGCCGCACCCAGTTCGGCCAGCCGCGCCGTCAACGCGACCGCGTCTTCGTGCTCGCCGATCGGCGTCCTCTCGACGGCGAGGATCGGTCCGTGGTCGAGCTGCTCGTCCATCTTCATGATCGAGACTCCGGTCTCGCCATCGCCCGCGAGTATCGCGCGGGCGACCGGGGCTGCGCCTCGCCACCGCGGCAGCAGCGACGCGTGGACGTTGACGGCCCCGAGTCGGGGCACGTCGAGCAACGACCGGGGGATGATCTGCCCGTAGGCGACCACCACCAGCACGTCAGGCGCAAGCGCGCGGATGCGCTCGACGGCCTCGGCAGCGCGAATCCGCTCCGGCTGAGAAACGGCAAGGCCAAAGTCCCCCGCCGCGACCTTGACCGGCGGCGGCGTCATCTTCATGCCCCGGCCCGCCGGCCGGTCCGGCTGAGTGACCACGAGCGAAACCTCATGGCCGGCGGCGTGCAGCGCTCGGAGCGACGGCACGGCAAAGGCGGCCGTGCCGGCGAAGACGATCCTGTAGAAGGTCGCCTTACCCCGACGCCGCCGCGACGGCCTCTTCCCTCTCGTCGCCGACGAGCTCCTCGACGCGCCGCAGCGTGTCCAGGCTCGTCAGCCGGTCGGTGAAAAGGATGCCGTCGAGGTGGTCGATCTCGTGCTGGAAGGCGCGGGCGGTGAACCCCGAAGACTTGACTCGGATCTCCTTGCCCCGCCGGTTGCGGCCCTTGACGACGACCGTCTCGGCGCGCTCCACCTCGCCCACCCAGCCCGGATAGCTGAGGCAGCCCTCGGGCCCGACCTGCGTCCCGTCGGTCTTGACGATCTCGGGATTGACCAGGCCCCAGATCTGCTTGTCGTCGCCCTTGACGACGCAGACGCGCAACGCGACGCCGATCTGGTTGGCGGCCAGGCCCGCGCCAGGGGCGTCGAGCATCGTCTCGACGAGGTCGTCCAGCAACCGCTGGATGGACGCATCTACGCGCGTGACCTTCTTGGCCTTCTCGCGCAGCACGGGATGCTCGAAAGTGAGGATCGGCCTGACCATCAGAGTGCTCTCCGATTCTACCCGTGGGCTGCGAAAACCCAACGTGGTTAGGGTTCAACCCACCGCGATCGGATCATGACGTCACGGCCGCCGATCTCGTCGTAGCCGCGAAAAGCCTGGATGCGATTCGGCCGCAGCCGGTAGAACATCCAATCGCCCGGCGGGTCCCAGCCCATGGCCGCCTTCCACTCCTGGGTCATCCGAGGCGAGTCCTCGACCGGCACGCTCTCGATCACCTGGGCGTAGATGACGATGGCGTCGGAAGGATCGCCTCCCGCCAGGACGACTGCAGGGCTCATCGCGAGGTTCTTTGCCGTCTTGCTGGTGCCCAGCGTGGTCACGACGATTTCGCCGTCGTGCCACAGCCCGGAGACGGCGATCACGTGAGGCCGGCCGCCGATCTCCGCCGTCGACAGCCAGTAGTGACCCTGCCTCTCGAGAAAGGCCAGCACGTCCTTCTTGCGCGTCGCGATGTCACGTGACGGGGTCGACGTCATAGCTCCATCCTTTGCCTCGCGGCGCCAGATGTCGCGCCCGCTCGAGGTCCTTGCCTTTCAGTGTGACCTGCCATCGATATTCGCCGCGAAGCCGGTGGATGAATGCGGGTGACGGGCCCATGACGCGGATGCCGTCGACAGCATCCTTCAGCAGTCCCGCGGCGATGCCCTCAGCCGCCTCTCGCGCCGCCGCTGCGGCGCGTTCGTCGTCACGGTCGGTCCTGGTCAAGACAGCGAGGTCGGCATACGGCGGAAACACGAAAGCTTTTCGGGCCGGAAGCTCCGCCGCATAGAAGCCTTCGTAGTCTCCTTCCGCCGCGCATCGCAGGCTGTAGTGCTCGGGGTTGCTCGTTTGAACGACGACCGTGGACGGCCGCCCGTCGCGGCCTGCGCGGCCCGCGACCTGCGCGACCAGCGAGAACGTGTTCTCCGCCGAACGGTAATCGGGGAAGTGCAGCGGCAGGTCGGCGTCGACGACGCCGACGCATGTGACCGCGGGGAGGTCGAGGCCCCGGGTCACGAGCTGCGTCCCGACCAGGATGTCCGCGCGTCGCTCGCTGAACGCCTCCCACACGCGGAAATATGCGTCGGGGCCGCGCGCGACGTCGCTGTCGAGCCGCAGCACGCGCGCTTGCGGCCAGAGGCGCTTGACCATGCCTTCGAGCCGCTGCGTGCCCATGCCGAGCGCGCGGATGTTGCGGCTGCCGCAGAAATCGCACACCGAGGGCATCTGGCGCGCATAGCCGCAGTAGTGGCAGACGAGCCCGTCGATTTCCGCGTGCTGCACCAGCGCCACCGAGCAGCCGAGGCACTGCACCGACCGGCCGCAGTCCCGGCACATGACGTACGTCGAAAGACCGCGCCGGTTCAGGTACAGGATCGTCTGCTCCTCGTTGTCCAGCGTCCGCGTAACTACCTCGACCAGCCGGCGGGAAAGCGGTTGGCGGTTGCCTTCCGCCGCCTCGTCGCGCATGTCGACCAGGTCGACCTCGGCGTCACGTCCGCGGATGCGATGTTCGAGCGTGGCCAGCGCGATGACGCCCTCCCGCGCGTCGTGGTACGTCGCCACGCTGGGCGTGGCCGATCCGGCGACGAGCCGCGCGCCCGACACCGCCGCGAGCTTGCGCGCCACCCATCCCGCTTCGTAGCGCGGCGTCCGGTCCTGCTTGTACGCGGTCGAGCCCTCCTCGTCGAGGCAGATGAGGCCAAGCCTCGGGATCGGGGCGAAGACCGCCGACCGGCTTCCCAGCACGACCTGTGCCTCGCCGCGACGGGCGCGCCACCACTGCTGGGCGCGCTCGAGCTCTGTGAGCTGCGAGTGCAGGAGCGCGACCGGCGCCTTGAGCCGCGCGCGCACCCGCTGCACCAGCTGTGGCGTGAGCGAGATCTCCGGCACCAGGAGCAGGACGCGCAGCCCCGCCCCCAGCGCCCGCTCCGCCGCCGCGAGGTAGACCTCGGTCTTGCCGCTCGCGATGACGCCATGGAGCAAGGTCACCGGGCTGGACTCGACGACGTCGATGGCCGCGCGCTGCTCCACCGTGAGCTCGACCGGCTGCAGCTGCTGCGCGGGCGCGACCGCAAGCTCCAGCAGGCGTGAGTGCCGCGTCTGCCGCGACGAGGCGGTCGACCCCGTCCTGCCGGTGCTGCGCACGCGCGGGGGCAGCATGGCGCGGATCACCTCGATCAGCGGAATCCAGTAGTGGTCGGCGACCAGCCTCGCCAGCTCGACCTGGTACGGCAGCAGCAGCGGCTCTGTGCCGGCGGTCTCGATGGGCTTGGTGTCGACGCCCGGCTGCTCTGTGCCGAGCGAGACGACGAACCCATACGTGCTGCGCCGCCCGAACGGCACGGTGACGCGGCTTCCGGGCACGACGTCGACGCCTTCGGGCACCTCGTATGTGTAGGTCTCGCGGGCGACGCCGCGAGCAGCCTCGACGGCCACTTCGGCGAAAAGGGGCACCTCTACCGCTTCTTCAGCCGCGGCAGGACCAGGTCCAGGATCTTGTCGGACATCTCGCGCTTGGTCGCCTTCTCCAGGTCATGGCGCGCGCCGTCCGCGAACAGCAGGACGCCGGCGTTGTAATCGCTGCCGAAGCCGATGTCCCGCCGCGAGATGTCATTGGCCACGATGCCCTGCAGGCCTTTCCTCTTCATCTTCTCGAGCGCCTTGGCGTCGAGCGACGAGTCTTCCGCGGCAAATCCCACCCGAAACACTTCCGCGACCTCTTGTTCGGCCGCCAGCGTGGCCACGAGGTCGGGGATGGGTTCCAGGCCGAGCGTGAGGTTGGGCGTGTCCTCGCGCCGGATCTTCTGCGCGGCCGCCTTCACCGGCCGGAAATCGCCGACCGCCGCCGCCATCAGGAGCAGGTCAGCTCCGCGCAGCTGCGAGCGCAGCTCGGCGAGCATCTCCTCCGCCGTGTCCACGCGCTGCACGGTGATGCCGTGGTGCTCGGGGTGGTTCGCCGCGGTGACGAGCGTCACCTTCGCGCCGCGGTCGGCCGCAGCGGAGGCCAGCGCGAACCCCATCTTGCCGCTCGAGTAGTTGCTGATGAATCGCACCGGGTCGATGGGCTCGCGCGTCCCGCCCGCGGTGACGACGACGCGCTTGCCGGCGTAGTCGTAGCGAGAGCGCACCGCATGCACGAGCGCGTTGAGGATCGCGCCCGAGCCGGCGAGCCGGCCCGCGCCTTCGTGGCCGCTGGCCAGCCGCCCGCTCTCAGGTTCGACGACCGCCGTCCCGCGGTGCCGCAGCGTGGCGACGTTGTCCTGGACCGCGGCTTTGGCCCACATCGCGTCGTTCATCGCCGGCGCCACGACCACCGGGCAGCGCGCGGCAAGGAGCGTGGCGGTGACGATGTCGTCCGACCGCCCCGACGCGATGCGGCCGATCACGTTTGCGGTCGCCGGGGCGACCAGGATGAGCTGCGCCCAGTCGCCGAGGAACACGTGCGGTTCGGGGGTGGCGTCCGCGCTCCACAGGCCGGTCAGCACGCCGTGGCCGGTCACGCCCTGGAACGTCGGCGGCCCGACGAACCGGGTCGCGGACGGCGTCATGGCGACGCGTACCTCGGAGCCGGCCTGGGTCAACGCCGACGCCAGGTCGACCACTTTGTACGCGGCGATGCCGCCCGAGACGAGGAGCGCGATGCGCAGCCCTCGCAGCTCTTCCGGCACCGGCGTCGGATCGAGGGGCATGGTGCCGCTAACTTACGCGACCGCGGGCTTGGTCGATGATCCGGCGGATCTCCCCCACCGCGCGGTCGACGTCGTCGTTGGTCACGACGTGGTCGTAGTCCGCGGCGTGAGCCATCTCGCGCTCCGCGATCTGCGTCCGCGACCGCATGTCCTCGGCGGACTCGCTGCCGCGCTCGACCTGCCGCCGCTCGCGCTCCTGCTCCGACGGCGCGACCACGAAGACGCTGATCGCATCGGGCACGAGCCGCCTGACCTGGTCGGCGCCCTGGACGTCGATCTTCAGGACTACGTCATGGCCGGCATCGCGCGCGCTTTCCACGCGTTCGCGGAAGGTGCCGTAAAGGTTGCCGTTGTACGTGGCGTGCTCGAGGAAGGCTCCTTCGCGCACGAGCTCCTCGAACTTCTCCGGCGTCAGAAACGTGTAGTTCTCGTCCGGCCGCTCACCCGGCCTTGGACGGCGCGTCGTGCCGGAAACCGAGTAGACGAGGTGCCTGTCCAGCTCGAGCAGCCGGCGGATCAGCGTGTCCTTGCCGACGCCGGAGGGCCCGGAGATGACGATGAGGAGGCCCCGGCTCATTCGAGCGAAGCCCAGAAGTCGACGAAGTCCGGCGGCGGAGCAGCCTCGAAGCTCATCTCCTGTCCCGTGCGCGGGTGACGCAGTCGAAGGCGCCAGGCGTGGAGCATCGGCCGCCCGGCGCCAGGCTCGGCGCCGCCGTACTCGGCGTCGCCCGCGACCGGGTGCCCGAAGGTCGCGAGGTGTACCCGGATCTGGTGCGTGCGTCCCGTGTCCAGGTCACAGCGCAACAGCGTATGGGTTCGTTTTCGCTCGACGACCTGGTAGCGCGTGCGGGCGAACCTGCCCCGCGCCACCACGGCCATGCGCTTGCGGTCGCGAGGGTGGCGGCCGATGGCGCCCTCCAGCACGCCCGCCTCGTCCCTGACGCGTCCGCGCACGACGGCCTGGTAGGTGCGGCTGAGCGTCCGGTCGCTGAGCTGACCGGCGAGCGCGCGGTGCGACAGGTCGTTTCGCGCGACGACCATCAGGCCCGAGGTGCCCTTGTCGAGGCGGTGCACGATGCCCGGCCGGGTCTCGCCGCCTGCCGCCGACCACTCTCCGCCCAGGCCGAGCAGCGCGTTGACGACCGTGCCGGAGACGTGCCCCGGCGCCGGGTGGACGACGATGCCGGCCGGCTTGTCGATCACGAGGAGGTCGGCGTCCTCGTAGACCACCTGCAGCGGGATGTCCTCTGCCACCGCGCGGGCTGACGAGCGCCCGGGACGCTCGAAGTCGACCACGTCGCCCGCGGCGATCCGGTCCGACGCCCGGGCGCTGCGGCCGTTGAGGTGGACGAGGCCCTTCTTGATCAATGCCGCTGCCGCGGAACGGCTCATGCCGGCTGCACGCTCGGCGAGGAAGACGTCGAGTCGCGGCGACGGTGCGGCCGCGATCAGCTGGTGGGACGCCGTATCAAGTAACCCGCGAGCAAAAGCACGACACCGACGGAGATGGCCGAGTCGGCGACGTTGAAGACCGGCCAGAAGTGGACGTTGACGAAGTCGGTCACCGTGCCGTCGACGACGCGCGAAAAACCGTTGCCGACAGTGCCGCCCAGGATCAGCCCGAGCACCCCAAAAGTCCAGGTGCTGCCGGGATTCCGGAAGACATACACGACCAGCCCGATCGCGACCACGACCGAGGCGATAAGGAAGAAGGCCGCCGCCGCGGGCGCCACCCCGAAGGCTGCGCCTGAATTCTTGACGTTCGTTATGCCGACCAGGTGGCCGATGACCGGCACCTCGGTGCCGAGCGGCACCTGCGCCTGGACAAGCTCCTTGGTGATGCGGTCGAGGACGAACACAACCATCGCCACGACCACGAAGACGATGCGGCCGGTGGTGATTACCTTTTCTTGAGACCGATCCAGAGCTGCTCTCCTTCCAGCATCGTCTGCTCGCCGTCGAACCCGCCGTCGCGTCCCGGCTCTAGCGTCGAGGATAGAGTCTCACCCTTGATGTAATCGCCGTGGCGCTCGATGGCACGCACGGTCAGGCCGTCGGCGTCGTAGCGGGTGTCGATGCGGTCTTCGACGTTGAGACCGAGCTTCTTCCGCCGGTCCTGGATCAGGCGCACGATCTCGCGAGCGAGGCCCTCGAGCTTCAGGTCTTCGGTGATCACAGTGTCCAGGCTCACCTCAGCCGCGCCGAAGGAGACGCTCTTGACGTTGAGCTCGTCGCGCACGATGGCCGCGATCTCCTCGGGGAGCGGCTCGCCGGGAAGAGCGATGCCCGCCAGCGGCTGCCGGACCTTGAGCCGCGCGGCGTCGCGCGCGGCCAGGCCGGCCTCGACCGCCTGCCGCGCCCGTGCCATGTCGGTCTCCACCTGCTCGTCGCGGTAAGGCTTCGCCTGCGGGAAATCGCTCAGGTGGACCGACTCGCCGCCGGCGAGGTTGCGGTAGATCGCGTCGGCGACGAAGGGCGTGAACGGTGCCATCAGCTGCGCGACGGTGCGCAGGGCTTCATACAGCGTCTGGTAAGCCGCCAGCTGGTCCTGGCGATCGCGAGCCTTCCAGAAGCGCCGCCGCGACCGGCGGATGTACCAGTTGGACAGGTCGTCGACGAAGCGCTGGATGCGCCGCGCCGGCTCGACGGGCTCGTACTGGTCCATGCCGTAGACGACGTCGTGGACGAGGCCGCTCAGCCTCGACAGCAACCAGCGGTCGAGCACAGGACGCCCCTCGACCGGAACCTCCTGCTGCGACGGGTCGAAGCCGTCCAGGCGCGCGTAGGTGACGAAAAACGAGTAGCAGTTCCACAGCGGGATGAAGAACTGCTGCAACGCCTCCCTGAGCACGGCGTCGCCGGTTCGGTAGTTCTCCCCGATCTGCGTCGAGGTGTAGAAGTACCAGCGCACGGCGTCGGAGCCGAACGTCTCGAAGAGGTAGTTCGGGTCGAGCACGTTGCCGCGCGACTTCGAGGCCTTCTTGCCCTTCGGGTCGACGACGTGACCGAGGCAGATGACGTTGCGGTAGGAGTTCTGCTCGAAAAGCAGCGTCGAGATGGCGAGCAGCGTGTAGAACCACCCCCGAGTCTGGTCGACCGCCTCGGAGATGAAGTCGGCCGGGAAGGTCTGCTTGAACGCGTCCTGTCCGTCGCGCGGGTAGCCCCGCTGCGCGAACGGCATCGATCCCGAGTCGAACCAGGTGTCCAGGACCTCGGGCACGCGCTTCATGACGCCGCCGCACTTTTCGCAGGCGAGCGTCACCTCGTCTATGTACGGGCGGTGAAGGTCGACGTCGTCCTTCAGGCCGAGCTCGGCCGCCGAGCTGACGATGCGCTTCTGGTCGCAGCTCTGGCACTCCCAGATCGGCACCGGCGTGCCCCAAAAACGGCTGCGTGAGAACTGCCAGTCGATGTTGTTCTCGAGCCAGTCGCCCATGCGCCCGGTCCTGATGTGGTCGGGCACCCAGTGGGTCGCGTTGTTGTTGCCGATGAGCTGGTATTTGCGGGCGGTCGTGCGGATGTACCAGGCGTCGAGCGCGTAGTAAATGAGCGGCGTGCCGCAGCGCCAGCAGAACGGGTAGGTGTGCAGGACCGTCTCGGCCTTGTAGAGCAGGCCACGCTCCTTCAGGTCGTCGATGATCCGCGGGTCGGCCTCCTTGACGTGCAGTCCGGCGAACTTCTCGACGTACGGCAGAAACTTCCCGTCAAGCCCGACGGTGTGCTTGAACGGAATGCCTTTCTCCTGGCACAGGCGGAGATCGTCGACGCCGTAGAGGGCCGACGTGTGGACCACGCCTGTGCCCTCGTCGGTGGCGACGAAGTCCGCGTCGACGACGTAGTGGGCCTTCCCGTTCTCTGGCACCGAGTACGGATACAGCGGTTCGTACTCGAGGCCGACGAGGTCGCGACCCTTCATGCGTTCGACGACGTCCGGCGACTCCTTGAGAACCGTGAGCCTCGGCTCGGCGAGGATGAGGAACTCGTCTCCCTCTTTGACCTTGATGTAGTCGACGTCCGGCCCGACCGCCAGCGCGACGTTGCCCGGCAGGGTCCACGGAGTGGTCGTCCACGCGAGGATCGACGTCTTCGGATCTTGCTTCAGCCGGAATCGGATGTACACGCTCGGATCGGGCACGTTGTCCTGGTAGCCGAGCGAGAGCTCATGGCTGGAGAGTGGCGTCGCGCAGCGCGAGCAGTAAGGCGCGACGCGGAAGCCCTTGTAGACGAGGTCCTGCTTCCACATCTCGCTGAGCGCCCACCAGACCGACTGGATGTACTCCGAGGTCAGCGTCCAGTACGCGTGGTCGTAGTCCTGCCAGAACGCCATGCGCTCGCTGAACTTCCGCCAGTCCTCGACGTACTCGTAGACGCTCTGCCGGCAGAGCTCGTTGAACCTCTCGACGCCGATCTCGTTCTCGATCTGCCACTTGCCCGAGATCTTCAGCTTCTTCTCGACCTCGATCTCTACCGGCAGGCCGTGCGTGTCCCAACCCGCTTTGCGCTCGACGTAGAAGCCCTTCATGGTCTTGTAGCGGCCGAAGAGGTCCTTGAACGCGCGCGCGAGGATGTGGTGGGTGGCCGGCTTGCCGTTGGCGGTGGGCGGGCCCTCGTAGAAGACGAAGCGCTCGTTGCCCTCGCGCAGCTGCAGCGACTTCTGGAACGTGTCCTCCGCGCGCCACCGCTCCATGAGCTGCACCTCCAGCTCCGGGAAGCTGACTCGCTGATCGACTTTCTCGAACACTCTCACTCCACAGGAATAGTCGTTCGCCGGCTGCTCCTGGGACGAGTCTTGGTCGAAGACCCGCGGTACCACCCAGATTCCCGAGGCTGCCACCTCGGGCCCTCATTGGGTTTACGGCTCGGGAGTGATCTCGAACCCTTCATCGGCCACCCGGATCTCACCGAAAACCGGGCTCTCTGTCGGCCGCTCAGACGGGTCTACCTGTCTCCGTCAACGCCGAGTCGATCTACCAGTCTACCTACTGGAAGTTGCGCAGGAAGCCGAGCAGCAGGATCACCGCCAGCCACACGACCAGCGGGGAGAGGTCGATGCCCGACATCGGCGGCAGCGCCCGGCGAATCGGCGCCAGTACAGGCTCGGTCAGCGCCCAGGCCAGCCTCGACACGGGATTCGTCGGAAACGGGCTGATCCACGAGAACACAACGCGGACCAGGATCACGATCAGGTAGGCCTCCAGCGCCAGCGTCAGGAAGGCGACGAGCAATCCCATCTAGTGCGGCCTTGGACCGAAAAGCGCCTCGCCCAGGCGCACCATCGTGCTCCCACAGCGGACCGCGGCCTCGAAATCCGAGCTCATGCCCATGGAAAGGATAGGGAGCATCCTCCCCAGCCGTTCCTGAGCCTCGGCGTGCAGCCGGCGGAGCTCCGTGAACGCCGGCGCGGGGTCGATGCCGGCGGGACCCATGCCCATCAGGCCCTGGAGGTTGAGCGTGTGGCTTACACCGTGGATGAACTCGAGAGCGAGCGCGGGGTCGAGGCCGGACCGCTGCGGCTCGCGGGCGATGTTGACCTCCACGAGCACGGGGATGTCAGGGTCCACTTTGGCGATGGCCTCGGCAAGTCGCGCCGAGTCGACGGTCTGGATCATCGCGAAGTGCCGGACCGCTGTCGCCACCTTGTTCGTCTGCAGGTGGCCGATGAGATGCCACGTCGCGTCGGGGATCGCCTCGATCTTCGGCAGCGCTTCCTGGACTCTGTTCTCGCCGAGGATGCGCAGGCCGGCATGCAACGCCTCCGCGCAGACGCCGGCGCCGAAGCCCTTGGTCACGGCGACGATCGTCACCTCGTCCGGATTGCGTCCAGTGCGTCCGATGCGCTCGACGACCGACGCCAGGTTCGCGGCGACGTTCATCGCAAGGCGACGATCGCGCCGAATCTCGTGCCGTCCGGGTGGCGGCGGTGGGAGGGAAAGAGGTAGCTCTCTTTGGTGCACATCGCGATGTCGTAGACCGCGATGGCGCCCGCCTCCTCGAGCTGTGCCTGGTTCGCTGCGGCCAGGTCGAGCAGCCAGCGGCCGCCCGGTCCGGGGTTGACGAAACGGGCGTCGAACTGGGAGGCGACCTCGTCGCCCACCTCATAGCAGCGACCACAGATGCCGGGCCCGATTCCGGCGACGACGTGCCGAGCGCCGAACTCGTCACGCATGAAGGCGACCGCAGCTCGCGCGACGCCCGCCTGCGTGCCGCGCCAGCCGGCATGGACGAGGCCCGCGGCCCTCTTGGCCGGATCCCAGAGCACGATGGGATAGCAGTCGGCGTAGGTCGCGAAGATGGCGATGCCGGGCCGGTCGGTGACGAGGGCGTCGACGTCGTCGACGGAGCCGGCGGGCGCGTCGACACGAGCGACGCCGGCGCCGTGGATCGAGCCGATCGTGGTCAGCTCGGCGCCGTCGAGGCCGAGCACCCCGGCGAAGGTCCGCCGTGACTCCAGCACGGCATCGCGGTCGGGAGCGTTCTTCAGGCCGACGGACCCGAGGGCGACCGTGGAGAAGCCGTGCACCAGGCCCGGCTCGTCGGCGAGCTCGGGCACGTGCAGCGCCGCGGGCGTGGTTCTCACAGCGTGAGTATTACGAGCGGCGGGAGCTCAGTACCTGCTCGATCTCCCGCTTGACCTGCTGGAGGTCCATGAACTCGCGATACACCGAAGCGAAGCGGATGTACGCGACCTCATCCAGGTCCCGAAGCCGCTCCATCACCATCTCCCCGATCTCGCCGCTCGGGATCTCGACCCGGCCGGAGCGCCGCAGCTCGGCCTCGATGTCGTCGACGATCGCGCGCAGCCGCTCCGGCGAGATGTCGCGCTTCTCGGTCGCCTTCTTCAGGCCCGTGAACAGTTTCTGGGGGTCGAAGTCTTCGCGCCGCCCGTCCTTCTTGATGACGAAGAACGGGACGGTCTCAATCCGCTCGTAGGTCGTGAATCGCTGCCCGCACTGCAGACACTCGCGCCTCCGGCGAATCGCCTCCCCGACCTCCGAGTCGCGGGAGTCGACCACCTTCAGGTCGTGGTGACCGCAGTACGGGCAACGCATTTATCTCCTTGTCGACTACATCCGGTTGCGCAGGAACGCGGGGATGTTGATGTCGCCGAGCTCCTCGAGGGCGAACTCGGGCCGGTCGATCGTACGACGAGTCGTTTCCTGCCTCGCGTCCTGCTGCGTCTTGCCGCCGAAGCCGGTGGCGATGACCGTGATCTTGATCTCGCCGGCCATCGTGTCGTCGCGGACGACGCCGAAGATGATGTTCGCCGCAGGATCGGCCGCCGCGCGGACGATCTCGGCCGCCTTCTGCACCTCCTGCAGGGTGATGTCCTTGCCGGCGGTGATGTTGAAGAGGATGCCCTTGGCGCCGTCGATCGACGTCTCGAGCAGCGGGCTCGACACCGCCTGCTTCGCGGCGTCCTCGGCGCGGCTGTCGCCGGCGCCGTGACCGATGCCCATGAGGGCCTCGCCCGCGTTTTCCATGATCGCCTTGACGTCGGCGAAGTCGAGGTTGATGACGCCGGGTTGAGTGACCAGGTCCGAGATGCCCTGCACGCCCTGGCGCAGGACGTCGTCGGCCATCCGGAACGCCTCCTCGAGCGTCGTCTTCGAGGAGGCCACCTGGGCAAGCCGGTCGTTGGGGATGACGATTAGCGCGTCGACCTGGCCTCGCAGCGCCTTGATGCCCTCTTCCGCGGTGTCGTTGCGGATGCGGCCCTCGAACGAGAACGGCCTGGTGACCACGCCGATGGTCAGGGCGCCCGCCTCCTTCGCCAGCTCGGCCACGATCGCTGCCGACCCCGTGCCGGTG
>DASSLL010000027.1:0-49344 GCA_035689485.1 Candidatus Dormiibacterota bacterium
CTAAGTCATCTCCAGCCGGTGCTTGTTGGCTCCGATCTTGAGCTTGCCCGCGCTCGTGTCCAGCGTCAGCGTGATGGCGAAGTCGGCGTAGAGCCCGGCGTTGCCGGTGCCCGGGTCGCTGCACGTCCACACGGTCGTGAACTTGATCGTGGCCTTGCTGCCGGCGTTGACCGTCTTCGGCGAGAACGGGCTGATGTCAGAGGTGCTCGTCCGCCCCAGCGCTTCGTTGCCCCAGTTGCCCTTGATCCCGGTGACTTTCGTGTCCATCGTGATCGACCTGATCGTCACGGTGCCGCCCGTCTGGTTGTCGGCGCCGACGGAGCCGTCGACGTGGTAGCTGAGGTTGTCGGCGTTGAGCGGGCAGCGGAACGTCGCCGTCATGTGGGCATTGGAGAGATTGAGCTTGCCGTTGCCGCAAAAGGGCCCGCAGGCGCCCAGCGCCAAGACCAGAATCCCGACACCAATTCGCCTCATGCGTCAGCCTGTTAAGCGTCAATTCTGAAGCCACGGGGCGGTAGTATTCCCCGGCTGTGAGCGACCAGGAGACCGCCTTTCCGTCGCCCCCGGTCGAGCCGCCCGTCGACCCCCTCTTCAGCCATGCGGCCTCGCCGTTCATGAGGACGGAGGCACCGGCGCCCGTCGCGGTGGCCGGGGCGCAGGCCGGCGGGATCACGCCGATTTCGACATGGGTCACCTACAAGACGCAGATCCAGTTCGGCTTCGCGATCCTCGCCTACCTGATGATCCTGGTGGGCTCGATCACGGTCGTGCAGGCCAACGGGGAGGCCTCGTGGAGGTACCTCATCGCGGTCCTGCCGGTCGCGCCGGCGGGCATCGTCATCTGGCTCACCGTGCGGGCGCTGAGCCGGCTCGACGAGGTGCAGAAGCGGACGCAGATGCAGGCACTTGGTTTCTCACTGGCGGCTACGGGGTTGCTGACTTTCGGCTATGGGTTTCTGGAGGCGGTGGGCCTGCCCCACATGAACCCGACGCTCGTGCTCCCGCTGATGGCGGCATTGTGGGGGCTTGGCCTGCTGGCCTTGAACCTGAGGTACCGTTTCCGCCGCTAAAGGTTGCTCTTAGCCCGAATCGGTCTGGTCGTGGTCGTGGCATTGCTGGCCGTCCTGGTCGTCCTCGGCCGGCCGATGCCTTCCGCACGTCTGGCGGTCGCCATCACATCGCCCTCGCCGATTCCGCCATCGCCTACGCCTGCCTGGGATCTGGACGCCGACATCGGGGCCGTGATGGTGTTCTCTTGGCGGGGCGCGGTGCCGAACGAGTCGGTGATGCCGGTGCTGGCGCACGATCAGGTCGGAGGCGTGCTGCTGTTCACGGCGAACTTCGGCGGCTATTCGCCCGACTTGAAGTACTTGAGCGACCGGTTGCAGCGCCTCGCTTCGTCGGAGTGCTCCGCGCATCCGATCCTGGTGATGCTCGACCAGGAGGGCGGTGAGGTCTCGAACGTGAAGGACCTCGCGCCGCCCTGGCCGCGGGACATGGCGCTGGGCGGTCCGGATAACGTGCGCTCTGTCGAGCGGGCCAGCGGCGCGGGGCTCGCCGCGGCTGGCGTCGGCCTGAACCTGGCGCCGGTCGCGGACGTCCGGACCAACCCTCGCGACGCGGTCATCGGCGACCGCTCATTCGGCTCCTCCACCGCAGTCGTCGCGCCGTCTGTCGCCGCAGCCGTCGAGGGCCTGCACGAAGGCGGGGTGGGGGCCACGGTGAAGCACTTCCCGGGATTGGGCGGCGCCGCCGGCGACCCGCACGTGGCCATTCCGACCGATCCGGAATCCGAGGCGACCTGGCGTGCGGTGCAGGAGCCGGCGTTCAAGTCCGGCATCGACGCGGGCGCGGACGCGGTGATGGTCACGGCGGTCTACACGCCGGGGCTGGGTTCCGGATCCACTCCCGCGCTGTTCTCTTCGGCGATCATCTCTCGGCTCCGCGGTGAGCTCGGCTTCACGGGAGTCATCGTCTCCGACTCTTTGAGCATGTGGGGGATCGGGCAGAGATGGTCGTTGGGCGAGGCGGCCGTGATGGCGCTCGCGGCAGGCAACGACATGCTGCTGCTCGGGAACGGCGACCCGTCTCTGGAGTCGGCGGCTGTCGCGGCGGTCAAGGCCGCGGTGCTGTCAGGCCGTCTGGATCGAACTCGTTTGCACGAGTCGGCGCTGCGTGTGAACGCCCTCCGGGACCGCTGGGGCCGCCCGCCGACACCGTGCGTGCGCCCGGTCACGCCCTAGCGCTCGGCGGGTAAAATCGAAAGCTCTGACCGAGCGGGAGTAGCTCACTTGGTAGAGCGCGACCTTGCCAAGGTCGAGGTAGCGGGTTCGAAGCCCGTCTCCCGCTCCACTTTCTCGCACATGGCTTAAGCCGCCACCTCTGGACTAGGGCGGCGACGACGGGCTGCGATTGCAGCTGCAGCCGCAAAACCAGCGCCGGCGAGAGCGCTCGCCATGGCGACCAGGGCAAATGCTCTTCCTGCCGATCCCAGCGCCATTACGTAGAAGAGGGGCAGGGACATAAGGCACGCCGCGCCGGTCAACGCCCAGGCGATCGTGTGGGCGGCAAATCTTTTGAGCACGGCCAGGACCAGGGCTGCGATCGCAACCAGGTTCGCAAGATTCCCCAAGGCCACCAGCATGGGCACCCAGGCGAAGTAGCCCATGACCGCCGACGACCATCCCATTGCATCCAGCCAGAACGGAATGGTGCACAGCAAGGCGATGGCTGCGCTTCCTGCGGCCAACAGCGCCCAGACTCGCACCGCCTTCATCGAACGGATCTCCACCCTTGGCTGGACAGCTTGCCAACGCCAACCGTCCCACCACCAACTGCCGTTGGCCGACCACCACCGGCCCCGCGAGTCTTGCACCGCCATAGCGGTTCAACGATGGGCTGCCGGCGACAGGGTGACGACGGCCGAGAGTCCCGGCATCTGGCGGACTGTTCGCCCGCGACAAAGCCCGCAAGTTGGCGGCCGGTTAATCTGCCACTAAATGGACGACGTACGGGCGATCCTTTCGGGTGATTTCACGACCGTCGTCGCTCGGGTCGGGCCCCAAGCCGGGGCTCTCGCCCACATCGTCCGAGCGGGCGCCGAGGCCGCTCTCTGTGGGGTCCCGCGATCTTCTCTCGGGCCTTACGAAGACGTGGACGAGCCTGTGTGTCCGCGATGCATCGAGTGGTTGTCCAGGGTTTCAGCGCCGCACGCCATCTGACCTTCCGGCTTGCCGCAGCCGTAACGCCGCCACGACGCCGACGCCGACGATCAGCGCTGTATACAGACCCTGCGGCCAGAGGCTGCCGATCGTTTCGGATGACAGCGGCAGGAAGGCGATGGTCACGTTGATGCAGAGATGCGTCAGCCACGTCAGCAGCACGCTTCCCGTAGCTCTGTACATCCACGCCAGGAAGACCGACGCGGCGACAGGCATCGCGAAGAAGAGACCGATCGCGGCGGCTCCGTACAGATGGACGTTCGGGGCGCTGATCCAGTACGGCAGGTGCCACGCCGCCCAGATCACCCCGAGGCCGAGGCTGGCCGGCAGCCAGCCGGTTAGAGCCGCCATGCGCGGAAGCGCGAATCCGCGCCAGCCCAGTTCCTCCGCGAGCGTGTTGGGTATCTGCAGCACGAGCATGAAAGCCACGGCGCCGAACGTGATCTCTGGCGTAGGCAGCCACGAACCACGGAGGGCACTGCTCACGACGAAGGTGGCGCCGATGATCGCGGGGATCAGAAGGACAGCCGCGGCATACCAGCGGACGTCTACGCGCCACACAGTCAGCTGGCGCAGGAGAGCCCTTACCGCGGCCCATCCACCGACCGAGGCCGTGACCGCGATCGCCGCCACACCCGGCATCAGCGCGCCCAACAACCCGGCAGGCGGAAGACTGAAGCCCGGCCAGCCGAAGCTGGCGGTCATGACCGGCACCCAGATCGTCCAGGACAGGGCGAAGGTCAGAACGAAGAAGCCGATCAGCGCGAGGCGATGCGTGCCTTCAGTCGAGGCGACCCGCTCAGCGCTCTGTCGAGGAGACGGAAAAGTTGCGGCCATGACTGAAAGCCTGGCCCGGCCGGGCTTCGGAATCGAGGGCCGGGTGGCACTGCCGGGCCGCACCAACGGACCTGCGGGCCAGGGTCAGCTCAGGGTTGCCTGCACCTCGACACCGTGGGGGTCGAGATTCTTCAGCGCCAGTTGCCCGCCGTGCGCGGCAACGATGTCGCGCGCGATGGCGAGGCCCAGGCCGCTGCCGCTGCTGTCCGGGCCCTTCACGAAACGGTCGAACACATGAGGCAGCAGATCCGCGGGGATGCCTTCGCCGGTATCGGCCACGGTGATCGTCACCTGATCGCCCGCTGAACCCACCGCGACCTTGACCGAGCCGCCCGCCGGCGTGTGGCGGATCGCGTTCGACAACAGGTTGCCGATCACCTGACGGATGCGAGCGGAGTCGACCTCGATGGTCCGCAAATTCGGGGCGATATCGGAAGTGAGCGCGACACCTTTAGATCCGGCCTGCGACCGAAACGATTCGACCGCGTCGTGCACCAGGACGCCGACGTCCGTTGCTTCTCGGTGCAGCACCAGGTTGCCGGCGTCGGTCAGGACCAGCGTCCGCAGGTCTTCCACCAGCCGGTCCAGCGTTTGCGTCGCATCGAGGATGGGAGCCAGGTGCGCGGCGTCCGCCGGATACACGCCGTCGGCTATGGCTTCCGCCTGGCCACGGATCACCGACAACGGCGTTCGCAGCTCGTGCGTCACGTCGGCCAAAAACGACCGGCGCTGCTCGTCCATCGCCTTCAGACGCGCGGACATCGAGTTGAACGCGCGAGCCACGGAGCGAAGGTCCGGCGATCCCCACTCGGGCACCTGCGCCGAATAGTCGCCGGACTCGATGCGCCGCGCGGCGACGATCAGGTTGTCCATCGGCGCCGCCACCCGGCGCAGGCCGCCGGCCACGGCGAGGAGGATCAACGCGATGACCAGGAAGATGGGCAGGGCGAAGAAAGGATGGAAACCGAACCCCTCGTGAAACGCAAATCCGGCGAGGCCGCCGGTCAGGAACGAGACGAACAGCACCACGAGCACGAAGCACCCGATGAAGCGGAGGAAGGGCGCCGGCCCACGGCGCCGTCCCCATCCCGGCGGGGGGAAGGGTTCGTTCTCGGGCCACCATGGCGGCCGCCGGTACGCCCGCGCCTCCCAGCGCCGGCTCATTCCGCCGCCGGTTCGGCGAACCGGTAGCCCACGCCGAAGACCGTCTCGATGTACCGGGCGCCGATCTTGCGGCGGATGTTCTTGACGTGCGCGTCGATGGCTCGCTCGTACGACTCGATCGCCACGCCTCGCACGGCGTCGAGCAGCTGCGCGCGCGTGAAAACCCGCCCTGGTTGCCTCGCCATCAGGGACACGATCTGGAACTCGCTCCTGGTGAGGTCGACGCGCCGGCCGCTGAATCGCGCCTCCATCCGGGGCACGTCGAGCTCGACGTCCGGGCCGACCCGGATCACGTTCGACGGAGCCGCCGCGTCTGACGCCCGGCGCAGCACCGCCCGCACCCGCGCCACGAGCTCCTTGGGGGAGAACGGCTTGGTGAGATAGTCGTCGGCACCCAGCTCCAGGCCGACCAGCTTGTCCGATTCTTCCGTCCGCGCGGTGAGCATGATGATCGGGACGCCGCCGTCCCGGCGCAGCGACCGTGCCACGTCCAGCCCATCGAGGCCGGGCAGACCCAGGTCCAGGACCACGAGGTCGGGGCGGCCGGTCCGCGCCGACCGCAAAGCCGCCGGGCCGTCGCTCGCGGTCAACACCGTGAAACCGCCGTGCTCGAGGTAGTCGCGCACGAGCTGCACGATCCGCGGCTCGTCGTCGACGACAAGGATGGTCGCCACGTTGACGACCATCCTAGGTTCGGACATCGCCCCTAGACGGAGCGAGTCTCAGTGGGGGGAGGGGGAGGCGTTTCTCCGTGCTGCTTCCGGTGCCACTCCTGCGCGCGCTCCTCGAACGAGCCCCAGCGACCGCCGGGTCCTCCGGCTCCGGGGCCGAAGCCTCGGCCGTAGCCCCAGCCGCCGCCCCACATCCGGCGTCCCCAGAAGCCGAACACCGCGAGGCGCAGCAGCCAGAGGATGCCGAACAGGATCAGCAGGAACCAGAAGATTCCGAACAGCCCGAACCCGAACCCGAACGGGTGGCCGAAGCCGTAGTAGTAGTACGGCGCGACCGCGCCGTTGGCGGCCGCCGGCAGGTGGGTCGACAGCCCATCGGAGTAACCGATGTTGTAGGCGATCGCCCCGACGATGACCAGCAGGATCACTGTGCCCAGCAATCCCAGCAAACCGAAACCGCGTCTCATTGCCGATTCACTCCTTTGTGTGAACGAGATGTCATGACACCAATCGTTCCCAGGAGTTGTGAGGGACTTGTGAACGCCCGATGAGGAAGCCTAGAAGCCGCCCTCCAGCTCCACCAGTTCCGCGCTGCGCTTCCAGAGCAAGCCCTGCTGGCCCTCGTCGAGCGTCGTGCGCGGCGCATCGATCCGCCGCGCGCCCTTGAAGAACCACCCCGTCGTCCCAGCGTGCGCGGTGGAGAGCGCGAGGTCGGCGAGGTCGTGCGCCGCGTGCTCCGGGCCGCGAGAGAGGAACCGGGTGATCACGCGCAGCGGCCCGGGCGAGTCACGCATCAGCTCCGACTTCACGAGTCCCGGATGGAACGCGTTCGCGCGCACGTCCCACCGTTTCGCGCGCCGTGCGAGCTCGAACGTGAACATCAGGTTCGCGGCCTTCGTGGCGCCGAACGAGTAGAAGGGGTTGAAGCGGTCACGGTCCAGCATTCGCGCCATGTCGACCCGGGTCGACGACGGCGCCGCGACGGTGATCACCCGCCCGCCTCCGGCCAGCCGGTCCCGCAAGAGGTTGGTGAGAAGAAACGGGCCGAGGTGATTGACTTCCAGCATCAGCTCCAGGCCGTCCACCGTCTTCTGCCATCGCGGCATGTACACGGCCGCGACGTGGATGAGGGCGTCGATGTGGCGCACCTCGCGGTTCAGGTCCCTCGCGGCGGCCCGAACTGAGGCGAACGCCGAAAGGTCGAACGCCGGCCGCGACAGCTTGACCACCTGCGCCCGGCGCTTCTCCAGCGCGGCCACGGTCGCGGTTCCGATCGCGCCCGTCCCGCCCGTGATCACGACCGTCGCCATCCTTTTAGTGTGCTGATCAGCGCGCACGCGGGTTATCCCCGCTGGATCGACTCGGGCGCCGACTTCGTCGAGCTCGACATCCGGCGCGACGATCAAGGCGTCATCGTCGACGCCCACCACCCCCCGGCGCCCGGCGAGCGGCACGCGACCTACGACGAGATCCTGGCGCGGACCGCCGGCCGCATCGGGCTCCACCTCGACCTCAAGGAGGCCGGCTTCGAGCTCGAGCTCGTGGCCAGGGCGCTCGAGCGATTCCAGCCGGACAGGATCGTGGTCACGCCCGACTTCGAGTCGTCGGCGCGGACGATCAAGGAACACTTTCCGCCGGTCCGTGTCAGCCCGACGGATTTCGTGACCCTGGACCAGAAGAATCCGGTCGTCTACACCGGCAAACCCGTCTGGGTGTGGACGGTCGACGACCCACGACGCATGGCACGCCTCATGGACGACACCGCGGTCGAATGCATCGTCACCAACCGGCCCGACCTGGCCCTGAAGCTCAGGAGGGCCAGATGGTGATGTCCTTCTGGCAGCAGAACGCGCCGAGGTCCGGCGACCAGTGGAGGATGAAAGGCGGCGTCGTGTTGCTCACTCGGAAGCAGATGTTGATCGGTCCGAAGTAGGCGCCTTTGTTGAAGTCGTGGCGTGTCCATGTGTTGCAGCCGGTGCTGTCGGTGATGATGTTCGAGGCCCGGCGGCCCACGTCGATGAGCTGCAGGTCGTCGGGCGACGCGTGGGTCGAGCTCGAAGAGTTCTGAAACTTCACGGTCATCCGGACCACGTCGTTGTCGAGCCGGACGTTGGAGATCCAGATCTGGTAGCCCTGCACGTTGGCGCACGGCCCCGGCGAGCAGTTCTCGGGCGAGAGCTGCGCGTTCGGGTTGAGGTTGAGCGGCGCCTTCAACGCCGAGTACGCCGCCGCCGCCACGAGGGCGGCCAGCATCAGGCCGGCGGCGACTCCGAGGGCGGTGATCAGGCGGCGGGCCATGGTTGCTTGAACGCAGATTATCGCCGCTGGGTATCGCTTCCTCTGGCCGGTATAGGATGAGCTCCGCCATGAGGGACCGCGGTGTTCAGCCTCTTGCTCAGGGGGTTCGTCCTGGGCTTTGCCGTCGCCGCGTCGCCGGGGCCGATCTTCTTCCTGTGCGTTAGGCGGACCGTCGTCCAGGGCCGGCTCACCGGCCTCTTTTCGGGCTTTGGGGTTGCCACCGCCGACGCTTTCTACGCGGCCGTGGCCACGTTCGGCATGACGGCCGTGACCACGGCCTTTGCGGCCGGGCGGCGCCCGTTGGCGGTCCTCGGTGGGGCCATCCTGGTCGGCCTGGGACTCAGCATCCTGATGTCGCGGGGCAGAGAGGCGACCGGGATGCCGGCGGCGAGCGGCCGCGGCGCGGCCTGGGCTTACGCGTCGACCCTGGGCCTGACGATCACGAACCCAGCCACGATCGTGTCCTTCGCCGCGCTGGCGGCGACGCTCGGCCTCGGCACGGGCGGTTCGCTGGTCCGGCCCTCGACGGTCGTGCTAGGCGTCCTTCTCGGCTCGGCCGCGTGGTGGTGCGTGCTGGTGCTCGGCGTTTCGCTGCTCCGAAGCCGTCTCACGCCGGCGGTGGTCCGTGGGATCAGTACCTTCAGCGGCGTGGCGATCGCCATCCTGGGAATTTTGGCCGTGCTGTCGGCCTTTTCAGGTTAGACATGCGCACGCGCACGGTCACGTGGGAGGACCCGTTCACGCTCATGCGGAACTCGGCCGGGAAGACGGGTCTCGAGATCCTGGAGGAGGCGTTCAACGGCAAGTTCCCGCCGCCGATCGCCATGCTGATGGGCTTTCGCGGAGTCGCGATCGAGAAAGGCCGTGCCGTGTTCGAAGGCGAGCCGGGCGAACATCTCTACAACCCCATCGGCGTCGTGCACGGCGGCTACGCGATGGCGTTGCTCGACTCGGCTCTGGGCTGCGCGGTGCACTCTACGCTCGGCGTCGGCGACCGGTACACGACCCTCGAGACCAAGGTCAACTTCGTGCGCCCGATGACCGTCGACACGGGCCGCGTGCGCTGCGAGGGCGTGGTCGTCCACCGCGGCGCGACCGTGGCCACGGCGGAGGGCAAGGTGCACGCCATCGATTCCGGCAAGCTGCTCGCGCATGGCACGACCACATGTCTGATCATCCCCGCCAGGTCCGAATAGTCGACGTCTTCACCGAGAAGCCACTCGCGGGCAACCAGCTCGCGGTGGTCCTCGACGGTCGTGGCCTGGCCGACGGCCTGATGCAGCGCATCGCGCGCGAGATCAACTTTTCGGAGACGACCTTCGTGCTGCCGCCCGACGATCCGTCGCACGCCGCACGGATTCGCATCTTCACGCCCGGCATCGAACTGCCCTTCGCCGGCCATCCGACCATCGGCACCGCGTGGGTGCTGGCGCACGAGGGCGTTGCCAAGGGCGAGCGGTTCACGCTCGAGGAGAAGGTCGGGCCCGTTGAGGTCCGGCGCGAGGGCAAGCTCACATGGATGACGCATCCGCCGCTCGAGTACGGCCGGGTCTTGCCGCACCGGGAGGTCGCGGCGGCCATTGGTGTGGCGGAGGGCGCGATCCTGCAAGACATACCGGCGCAGATCGCCAGCACCGGCAACCCGTTCCTTTTCGTCGCCCTGCGCGATGCTCGCGCGGTCGACTCGGCATCGCCGGACCCGCAGCAGGTTCGACAGCTGGTGAAAGGAAGCGGGGCGCACGGCGTCTTCCTGTTCGCGCCGGCCGGCCCTGGCCGCGTCTACAGCCGCATGTTCGCCGTCGACATAGCTGAGGACCCGGCGACGGGTTCTGCCAGCGGGCCGCTGGGCGCTTTCACCGTCAGGTACGGTCTGGTCGAGCGGGCGCCCAGGGTCTCGGTCGTCTCCGAGCAGGGTACGAAGATGGGCCGGCAGAGCTTCGTCCACATCGAGCTCACTTATGGGGAGGCGAAGGACGTGCCCGACCGCATCGACGTCGGCGGCGGGGTGATGCCGGTCCTAAGCGGCACGCTGTCAGACTTCGGCTAGGTGGTCGTCGACAGCTTCAAGTTCCTGCCGCGGAGCTTCCGTCCTCTGTATGAGGGACGCGGGCCGTTTCCGGGGGAGGAGCAGCCGGTGTGGGCGCCGTTCGTCATGCGGCTCGCGGAGTCGCGCATCGCGCTGCTGAGCTCGGCGGGCCTGTATGTCGAAGGCGACCAGCATGCGTTCGACCTCGACGGCGAGCGTGAGCGGCCGGAGTGGGGCGACCCGTCGTGGCGTCCCATCCCTGCCAAGGGGGACGGCCTGCTTGGCGTGTCGCACCTGCACATCAACGACGCCGACCTGCGGACCGACCCGGAGATCGCGCTGCCGGCGCGCATGCTGCGCCAGCTCATCGACGATGAAGTCGTCGGGTCGGCTGCCGAGAGCCACGTGGCGGTGATGGGCTACCAGGACCGCCGGCTTCGCGACTGGAAGTCCACCACCGCCCCCGCGATCGCGGCGCACCTTCGCGACCAGGCCGTGGACGGGGTCGTCCTCGCTCCGGCTTGACCCGATTGCTGCAGCAACGTGCCCGTGCTGGCACGGTGGATCGAGGCGGCAGGAATTCCGACCGTCGTGGTCACGATGATGCCGGCGGTGGCCGAGGAGCGCCGAGCGCCGCGCATTGTGGGCGTGGAGTTTCCCTTCGGGCACGCTTTCGGGATGCCACACGACCGCGTCATGCAGCGCAGGGTCCTCGAGCTGGCGCTGCGGGTGCTCGCCGGCGCAACCGCCTTTGGGACGCGTGTCGACGCGGACCTCGAGTGGCCGGTGCCGGTGCGCGAGGCCTACAAGGCCTGGCAACCGAACGTCCCGAGCCCGATCGTCAAGAAGATGCTGGAGACCCGCCAGGCGTAGTTCCTTCCAGCCTTTGTAGTAACTCGAAACAGCCCCTCCGGCGCCGACAGCTCCCTACGACTGGGGAGGACCCTTTTACTTGGGGTCCAGCTTGATCGACGCCGAGTTGATGCAATAGCGCAGCCCGGTCGGCTCCGGCCCGTCGTCGAAGACGTGCCCGAGGTGCCCGCCGCAGTTGGCGCAGTTGACCTCTGTCCGCACCATGAAGTGGGAGGTGTCTACCGACTCCTCGATCGGCGCGCCTTCCGCCGGCGCGTAGAAGCTCGGCCACCCGCAGTGGGCGTCGAACTTGGTCTCGGACTCGAAGAGCTTCGCCCCGCACCCGGCGCACAGGTACGCGCCCGGCGTCTTCGTCTCCCAGTACTCGCCTGTGAAAGGCCTCTCGGTGCCCTTCTCGCGCAGCACGTGGTACTGAATCGGGGTCAGGTCTCGCTTCCACTCGGTCTCGGTCTTGGCTACGTCTGGTCTCTTCATCTCGCCTCTAATTTGCCATGTTTCGTGAACCGCCAAACTAGATGGAGGTGGACCGCAAGACCGAGTCGAAGCTGAAGCGTGAGCTCATCGTCTGGCTTGTCACGGCAGGCAAGGACCTCAAGCCTCAATCGGTCCCGGTGTGGTTCCTGTGGACGGACGGCTCCTTCCTTATCTATGCGCAGGACGGCGTCAAGGTCAGGCACATCCGCGAGAACCCCAACGTCGAGCTCCACCTCGACACGGACGAGGCCGGCGACATCGTCGTGCGCGCTTCCGGCGAGGCGACGATCGCCAAAGAGACCAAGCCGGATCCCGCGTACGTCCGCAAATATCGAAGCGCCATCAAGAATCTGGGTATGAGCGTCGACGGCTTCTTTGAGACGTACCACAACCCCATCGTTGTCAGGAGGTTGAGATTCCACTGATGCAGGACCATCCACTTCGCTTCGGCCTCAAGGCGTCCGGCCAGGACGTCACGATCGAGTCGCTCCGCGCGGTGTGGCGCATCGCTGACGAGGGAGGCTTCGACCACGTGTGGGACTTCGACCACTTCGCCGCGATCGGGGGCACGACACCTGACCGTCCCATCTACGAGGGCTGGGCGCTCCAGGCAGCGATGGCCGAGGCGACGAAGCGGGCGCGAATCGGCTGCCTGGTCACGGGCAACACCTACCGCAACCCGGCCGTGCTGGCGAAGCTGGCCGTGACCGTCGACCATCTCTCCGGCGGCCGCCTCGAGTTCGGCATCGGCGCCGCCTGGGCGGAGGTCGAGCATCAGATGTACGGCATCGCCGGCCTCGACCACCGCGTCGGCTTGCTGAGCGAATCGCTGCAGATCATCAAGTCGCTCTTCACCGAGGAGCGCACGAACTTCGATGGCCGCTACTTCCATTTCAAAGACGCCATCGCCAACCCCAAGCCAATTCAGAAGCCGCACCCGCCCTTCTGGATCGGCGGGTCGGGTCCGACGGTCATGCGACTCGTGGCTCGTCACGCCGACGTGTGGAACACCGGCGACACCGAAAAGGTGCCGGAGCTGACCGCGAGACTCGAGGAAGCGTGCGCCTCGGTAGGCCGCGACCCGAGTGAGATTCGTCGTTCCATCCAGTACGACTGGAACGGCGAGTCGCGCCAGGAGCTCCTCGAGCTGTCGGGCCGGCTCTATGAGCAGGGGATGACCGAGCAGGTCTTCTACGTGCGCGGCCAGAAGTCACCAGAAAAACACGCGGAAAAGCTGGCAGACGCGCTGCCAGAGCTGCGGAAGCTGGAGCGGGTCCGGGCCTGAACATATCGTTGACAAGACATATATCGCTGCAGTAATATGCCGCTTGTGCCAGATGTCTTCCAGGTCCTTGCCGACCCGACCCGCCGTCGCATCGTCGACGCGCTTCGCCGCGGTGAGCGGTCGGTGGGTGACCTGGTCGAGGTCGTGGGCATCGGCCAGCCCGGCGTCTCGCGGCAGCTGCAGATCCTCGAGGACGCCGATTTCGTGGTCGTCCGGCCCGAAGGCCGGCGCAGGCTCTACTCGCTTCGCCCAGAGCCGTTCCGGGAGCTCTCGGAATTTGTCACCGCGTACCGTGGGATTTGGGAGGGGCGCCTCGATAGGTTTTCTGCCGCGCTCGAGCGGCGGCGCAAGGAAAAGAAGGAGAAGAAGCGATGACGACAGCCGTCCGACCATGTCTGACGTTCAAGGACCGCGCCGAAGAGGCGGTCAATTTCTATGTCTCGATTTTCCCGAATTCGAAGATCACCGAGCTGTCACGCGTCGAGAAAGACGCCGGGCCCGTCCGGAAGGGAACGCTCCTCGGCGCGGTTTTCGAGCTCGACGGTCGCGAGTTTCGGGCCTTCGACGGCGGCGAGACCTTCAGCTTCAGCGAGGGCATCTCGCTCGACGTCCCGTGTAAGAACCAGGAAGAGGTCGACCGCTACTGGAGCGCTCTCACCGCGAATGGGGGCGAGGAGGGTCCGTGCGGCTGGTTGAAAGACCGGTTCGGCGTCTCCTGGCAGATCGTTCCCGTGCAACTCGGCCAGATGCTCACCGACTCGAAGTCCGGGAACAGCGGGGCTGCTTTGCAAGCGATGCTCAAGATGAAGAAGTTGAACATCGCCGAGCTGGAGAAGGCTTACCGGGGCACCGCGGTCGCGTGACGGATCGCCCGCAGCTGACCCTCGAGCGCACGTTCAACGCCTCCATCGACGAGGTGTGGGAGCTGTGGACGACGAAGGAGGGTATCCAGCTGTGGTGGGGGCCGGAGGGGTTCAGCGTCACCGTCAATGAGCTGGACCTCCGGCCCGGCGGCGAGCTCGCTTATGCGATGAGCGCGGTCCGCGCTGAAGAGATCGAGTACATGGCGCAGGCGGGCATGCCGCTGACGACGCAGCACCGGCTCACGTTCGTCGACGTCGATCCGCCGCGTAGGCTCGCCTACAGGGCTCTCGCGGATTTCATCCCCGGCGTCGAGCCGTACGAGGTGAACACCGTGGTCGAGCTGGAGGAGGTCGAAGACGGCGTCCGCATGACGCTGACCTTCGACGCCATGCACGACGACCGGTGGACGCAGCTGGCGAAGCTCGGCCGGGAGAGCGAGCTCGAGCGCCTCGCCAAAGTTCTGGCTGCGCGAGAATAACGCGGAGTTCTTCCCTCTCCCCTGGGGAGAGGGCCAGGGTGAGGGGCGCACAAAGGAGGAACGTCATGGCAGACAGCGTCTATCGGGTGACAGAGTTGATCGGGACCAGCAGCCAGTCATGGGAGTCGGCGGCCCGCACCGCCGTCGAGACGGCGGCCAAGACGCTGCGCGACCTGCGCGTGGCCGAGGTGGTCGAGCAGGACCTCACCATCGAGAATGGCAAGGTCACGAGCTATCGCGTGAAGCTCAACGTGTCCTTCAAATATGAGGGCGCCAGCACCGGGAGGGCGACGAGCCGGCGGAAGAAGTAGCAGGAAGGCGCGGCTCTAGGGAGCCGTCGCCGCCTGGAGCTGGATCCCGGCGGCTTTCATCTCCTCGAGCGCCTTCTGCCCGGTCTCCTCGTTGACCGCCGCGCACAGGTTGACCAGGACGCGCACCTGGAAAGCGTTCTTCTTCGCGTCCAGCGCGCTGGCGCGGACGCAGTAGTCGGTGGCGATGCCGCAGACGTCGACGTGGTCGATGCGCTGCTCTTTCAGGACCTCGAGCAGCGGGTGGCCGGCACGGTTCAGGCCGTCGAACGCCGAGTAGGCCGCCCTGTCCCGGCCCTTTGTGACGACCTCCTGGATGTACTTTTCGCGCACCAGGTTCTGGATGGTCGGCACGAATGCCGCGCCCGGCGTCCCGACCATGCAGTGCGGCGGCCAGGTGTTGACGAAGTCGGGCTGGTCGGAGATGTGGTCCGGCGCATTCTCGTGGTAGTCGCGCGACGCGACGACGAACTGGTACTCGTTCTTGAAGTGGCGGACATGGCGGGCGATCATCGCCGCGGTCGTCAGGCCGCCCTTCACCCCCAGGCTGCCGCCCTCGACGAAATCGACCTGGACGTCCACCACCAACAGGGCGTTTCTCATCGCTTAATGGCGTCTAAATTAACGGCAAACTACACTGGCCTCTTGTGGTCGCCCCGATGTTAGCGAGGTGAACCGCCAGACGACACCATTCGGCGCATGGCGGTCCCCGATAACGCCAGACCTCCTGCTTCGCGGTACTGTCCACATGCGCAACCAGCTCATCCGCTGGGACGGCGATGACCTCTACTGGTCCGAGCTGCGGCCCTACGAAGGCGGCCGGATCGTCGTGTGCCGGCGCCGCCCCGACGGCAGTGTCGGCGACGTCACACCGACCGGATTCAACGCCCGCAGCCGCGTCCACGAGTACGGCGGCGGGCACTACGCGGTGAAGGACGGGACGGTTTACTTCACCAACTTCGGCGACCAGCGCCTGTACCGCCAGGACCCCGGCGCCGAGCCGCGGCCCATCACGCCAGAGGCGGACATCCGGCACGCAGACATGCTCGTCGACGAGCGCCGCGGCCGCGTCGTCGCGGTGCGCGAGGACCACACCACCGGCGCCTCCGAGGCCGTGAACACGATCGTCGCCCTCGACGTCGACGGGAAACGCGAGCCGATCACGATCGCCTCGGGGAACGACTTCTACTCCACGCCGAAGCTCAGCCCCGACGGTGAGCGCATGGCTTGGCAGACATGGAATCACCCGAACATGCCGTGGGACGGCAGCGAGGTCTGGATCGGCGAGCTCGACCGCGAAGGCCGCGTCGTCTCCAAACGCCTGATCGCCGGCGGCGACAACGAAGCCCTCCAGCAGCCGTCGTGGTCGCCCGCGGGCGAGCTGTACTTCGTCTCCGACCGCAACGACTGGTGGAACATCTATCGCGCCCGAGGCGAAGGCGACGAGCCGGTCGCCCGGCGCGCGGCCGAGTTCGGCGGGCCGCAGTGGATCTTCGGTCAGCGCTACTTCGACTTCAACGGCCCGGACGAGATCGTTTGCATCTACCTCGACAACGGCGGCGCGCGGCTTGGTCGCATCGACCTCAACTCTGGCACGCTGCACCACGTCGAGCTCTTTTACACGAGCCTTCACAACATCCAGGTGTCGGGCGGCAAGGCGGCGATGTTCGCGAGCACGTCGACGCTCGCGGAGCGCGTGCTCGTCATCGACCTCCAGACCCTCGCCCAGGAGGTCGTCAAGACGGCCAACCCCGCGCACATCGAGCAGGGGTACTTCAGCGTCCCGAGGCCGATCGAGTTTCCGACCGAGGGCGGCAAGACCGCGCACGCCTTTTACTACGCGCCACGAAACCAGGACCACGAGCCGCCGGCGGGCGAGAAGCCGCCGCTGATCGTGAACGTCCATGGCGGCCCGACAGGCTCGGCCGGGCCGACCTATCCCTTCGAGTACCAGTACTGGACCAGCCGCGGGTTCGCGCTCGTCGACGTCAACTACGGCGGGTCGGCGGGCTACGGCCGGGCGTATCGCCAGCGCTTGAACGGTCAGTGGGGTGTGGTCGACGTGGACGACTCCATCAATGCCGCGCGCTATCTCGTCGACGAAGGCCTCGTCGACCCGAAGCGCATCGCCGTCACGGGCGGGTCGGCCGGCGGCTACACCGTGCTGCTGTCGCTGACCAAACGCGACTTCTACGCCGCCGGCTCGAGCCATTACGGCATCGGCGACCTGGAGCTCTTCATCCAGGAGACGCACAAGTTCGAGTCGCGCTACTGCGAGACGCTGGTCGGTCCCTATCCGCAGCGGGTCGACGTCTACCGCGACCGCTCCGCCATCCATTTCGCGAGCGACCTCGCGTGTCCGGTCATCCTCTTCCAGGGCCTCGAGGACAGGGTCGTGCCGCCGGACCAGGCCGAGACTTTCGTCGCCGCGTGCCAGGAGAAAGGGCTGCCTTATGCCTACGTCGCCTACGAAGGCGAGCAGCACGGCTTCCGCCAGGACAGGAACATCAAGCGCACGATGGAAGGCGAGCTCTACTTCTTCTCGCGCATCTTCGGCTTCGAGCCGGCGGACAGCATCGAGCCGGTGCCGATAGAAAATCTAAGGTGACACTGTCGGCGTGGCGGAATGGCAGACGCGCCAGCCTTAGGAGCTGGTGCCCGAAAGGGCGTGGAGGTTCAAATCCTCTCGCCGACACTCGGCCGGGGACGAATTTCCGTTCGTCTTAGCCGGCCCTGAACTGACCCTCCGTGGCCTAAAGTTCAGGATTCGTGGGCTCAACCCCCCCGGCCGAAAACGGCTCACGGCCGAAGACCGAGAGCAACGGACACCAGAGCGTCGGCGGATACCGCCTTTTGCGCGAGATCGACACCGACAGCCTGGGGTCCGTCTACGAGGCGGAGCACCCGCGGCTGCACCGCCGCGTCGCGCTGCGCACCATCGGCACCGGCGTCTCACGTGACGTCACGTTTTCTCGCCGCTTCCTGCTCGAGCTCCGCTCCTACACCGCGCTGGAGCATGAGGCGATCCCGCGCCTCTACGAGCTCGCCTACGAGGGCGAATCGCCATACCTGGTCACGGAGCTGGTCGCGGGGCAGACGCTCGAGCACTACCTCGGGGACGGGCAGCGATATGAGCCTGAGGGCATCATCTCCCTGCTCCGACCCATCGCCGCCGCGCTCGACTACGCGCACTCGCGCGCGACGATCCACCGCGACGTCAAGCCCGCGAACATCATGCTCGCCGACGACGGGCGCACGCTGCTGACCGGATTCGGGCTGGGCACTGTCGCCTCTTTCAACACCGGTCCGGGCGCGAGCGGACCCGTGGCCCCGGACTACGTCGCCCCAGAGCGCCTGGTCGGCCGCGAGGTCGATGGCCGCGCCGACGTGTACTCGCTGGCGGCCGTCATCTTCGAGGCGACGAGCGGACGCCGGCCGTTTTCCTCCAAGAGCTGGATCGAAACCCTGAGCCGCCGCCTTTACGAGCCGCCGCCCAACGTCCGTGAGGCCGCTCCCGACCTGCCGGCCGGTTTCGCCGCGGTCCTGCAGCAGGCGATGGACCGCGACCCCAACCGCAGGCCGAACACCGCGGGCGAGCTGCTCGACCGGCTCGAGATGGCGATCCATTCCCCGAACGGCGGCGTCCACGGCGCGCAGTGGCTGAAGCCCGTGATCAAGGTGCGCGGCATCGGGATCAGCGTGCTGGTGCTGGCCGTCGTCGGAGTCGCCGAAGCGGTGTGGATGGTCGAAGGTCCCGGATGGTCGATCGTGACGCACGCGTCACGCCGAATCTTCGGAGCGGGATAGAGGCTAAGTCGCGCGTCCGTCGACCATCAACACCGACTTGCAGGTGAAGAGACGGTCGACCGTGAATCCTGGGTTGAGGTTCGACGGGTCCTGGCCGATGGCGGCGGCCACCTGCTGCACGATCTGCGGCGCCGGCACGTCGAGCCCGAAGACGTGGCCGCTGGTGGGCATGATGTCGAGAGCCCCCTCGTGGGCGACGAGCACCACCGACCCACTCCAGGCGAAGCCGTTGTAGGTGCCGCGGGCGCTGACGATCGCCCCGGCGATGGAGTTGTCGGCGAGCGAGATGTGGACGTTGGAAAGCCCTGACCCCGATCCCTGCACCGCCGCTTCGAGGTCCTGCGCCGTGTAGCCGCGGTGCACCGCGCCGTTCTGGTTGGTCCCAGGGATTGCGCTCACGCAGTCCTCGACCGACGCCACCGCGACGAAGGGTGACTCACCGGTGGTCGGGTCGATGCCGCTGATACCCGTGACGACGACCGTGTAGATGCCGGCCGGCGCGTTGGTCACGGACACGGTGACCGGCGACTTGCCCTGCTGGCTGTACTGCTGGCCGTCCGGCGCCTTGACCATGAGTCGCATCAACGAGCCCGGATAGCCGAGCGAGGCCTTGACCCCGCTGCCGCCCGCGTAGCTGTACGAGTAGGTCTGCGACTCGCCGTTGTGGATCGGAGCACCCGTGAAGTCCTGCTCCGTGCCGGGCGTCGTCCCGACCTCGACCGCGCTCTGAGCGTCGACCGCCGGCCCGAACGGATCGTTGGGGTCGGGCTGGATCGGACCGGCCGGCCCGGGCGCCTGGCCGGGAAGCACCGTCGCCTGCTGGCCCGGTCCGATCGTCGTCGAGCCGAGGTTGTTATGCAGGACCACCGTCCCGGCCCACACCTTGACCGTCATCGTCCCGTCGGGCTTGATGTACACCTCGAACTTGGTGCCACGGACGCTGGCCGTCGCGGATTTGCCGTGGACGTCGAACGTCGCTCCGGACACGAGGTGCTGGACGTTCGTGAAAGTGCGGCCCACCGCCTCGGTGAACGACACGTCGTGCAGGTTCCCGCTTTTGGTGAAGTGCGCCGAATCGAGCGTGATCGTCGTGCTGGTCGCGATTCGCGTCACGGTGCCGTCGGGCAGGGTGACCGCGGCCAGCCCTTTGGCGTCGGTCGTCAGAGTGTCGCCGGCCTGCACGACCGCGCCGGTTCTCGCTCCGGTCGCGGCCGCCGATCCGTGCGCGATCGAGACCGTGGGCTGGTAGATCGTGAGCATGCCGCTGGCGTTGACCGCCGCTTGCGCGGCGACATTCAGCCAGACGATGCCGCCCGCGATCAGGAGCACGACGACGCCGAGCACGATGAGGAGGCGCAGGCCACCGCGGCGGCGCTTGGGCGGGGCCTTGGCGGCGGCTACCGTGGCCATGTTGCCGGGGAAAGATAGCTCAAAGGTCGTTCAACGGCCCTGGCTTACCGAGCTTGCAGGTTAGCGGTGGCCCTCGATCACCATCATCGTGTCGCCGGTCGCGCTGTTGCACGAGTAGACGCGGTCGACGGTGAAGCCGGACGGGATCGACGAGATCGAGTTGACTCCCAGCGAGCCAAGGCGCTTGAGCACCTCGGTCGTGACGTTGATCCCGCGCACGGTCACGGACGTGATCACCGCGCCGAGGTTGGGCGTGGCCGCGTAGAAGTCGATCGTCCACGAGATGGCGATGCCGCCGATGTCCGAGAAGTAGACGACGTGGGCTGATGTGGGGGACGTGCCCTGGACCTGGATGGTCACGCCGCTGGAGCCCGACTGCGCCAGTGCGTCCGCGATCTGCGAGTTGCTGAGCATCTCGCGCACGCTCGCCCCGCCCGTGTCGCCTGTGCTCGCGACGCACGGAGCGTCGGTCGCGAAAGCGACGGCGAAGGCCTCGGCCCTGGCGACATCGACGGCATGCACGACCGCGCGGTAATGGCCGGCGGCGCCGGCGATGTGGGCCGTGACCGGCGAACCGCTCTGACGAGAGGCGTGCTCGACGCCGTCGGGAGTGAACACGGAAAGCGTCATGAAGCTGCCTGGGTAGCAGAGGGCGACGCTCACAGCGCCGCCGGGCGAGTCATAGTCGACCTCGGGCGCAGCGCCCGTGGTGATCGGTTCGCCGGCCGTGACCTGGAGCGTTCCGGACGTGGTTCCGGACGAGACGGCGCTCGTGCACTGCGCGATCAGCGGATATGCGTCGCTCGGATCCGGTTGAATCGGACGCGGCGCGCCGAGCGTGCCGTTGGCCGCGCCGGTTATCTCCTGGCCGGCGTTGACCGTGACCTGCCGGCCGCCGCCCGCGACCAGCACCGCGCCGATGAACACCTTGATCAGGTTGGTGAGGTTGGCGTTCACGAGGACTTCGAACTGCGTGCCGCGCACCTGCGCGCTGACCGAGTGGCCGTCGATCTTGAACGTCGCCCCGTTGACGAGGTGCTGCACGTTGACCAGCGTCCTTCCTGCTTTCTGCAGGACCTCCGCGGACTGGAGGTTGCCCGTCCTCTGCAGCTGGACGCTCGTGATCCGGACGTCGGTGCTCGGCGACATGCGCACGTAGGAGCCGTCGGGGAACTGGATAGCCGCGTGTCCGGTCTCGGCGGTCTTGACCTCGTCGTTCGCGTTCAGCGCCTGGCCCGGGATGCTCGTGTCGCCGTTGACGGTCACGGTCTGGTTGAACACGACCAGCGTCGCGGGCGCCGTGACCGCGGCGGAGGCCTGGACGACCAGGAAGTACCAGCCGCCGCCGGCCGCGAGCAGCACGGCGAGGACGAAGACGAGCAGGCAACCGCCGCAGCCGCAGCCGCAGCCTCGGCCGAAGCAGCCGGAGCTCTTCGCGGCCGGGGGTGGTCCGGCGGGCTGTGTGGCCGGTGGGGCGACCGGTGCGGGCGGTGGCTCGATCGCCATCGCCGGGGAAGATTAGCTGTTGGTGATCTTGAAATCGACGACTAAGCGCGCGGGGTCGTCGAGTGTGAAGGCGCGCATGCAGGCGGGCTTGGACAGGCCGATCGCCCAGGACACGTAGCCCTCGAAGTCCTGGGTCTCGCGCGCCTCCTTGATGAGCTGGAACTCGGGGTGGATCAGGTCGCGCGACCCTGTGAAGGTCGTGGCGCCCTGGGCGGAGTGGACGGTCACGAGCACGCCCGAGGTGCCGCTGAGCGTCACCGTCTGGCCGCTCGCGCCGAGGGGAAAGACCGGCTTGTCCTGGCGCTTGACGGTGAAGGTCGGGACGATGGGGTCGAACTGGAGCACGAACCGGTCGTAGCCGGCCTCCTCTCCGACGCGCGCCGTGGTGGTGTTCGCAACCCCGGTCGTGCCCCCGCCGGTGTCGGCGCAGGCGAAGTCGGGCAGGTTCGTTCCCGGCGGCGTGGGCGGTGTGACCGGCGGAGCCGAGATCCGTGGCCCGGACGCGTTGGCGGCGGCGGTGCCGTCAGGGCTCACCGCCGCGGTGGGCCCGGCGGTCGTGCCGCAAGCCGTCAGAATCGTCAGCAAGACGGCGGCGGCCAGGGCGATTCGCACCGGCGAATGATATGTTCGAAGGCCCTCTCGAGGGGTCCCCGGGAAGTCACTCACACTTCGTGGGGATTCAGAGCGCCGAGGTGGCGGAACAGGCAGACGCGTCGGTCTCAAAAACCGATGTCCGCAAGGACGTGCGGGTTCGACTCCCGCTCTCGGCACCACACTGCATCCAACGGCGGCGATTGCTGCGACGGTTACGTTGCCGGGTCCGGACTATCGCGGGAAGTTCAGGTCACGGCGACGGGACGATCCCAGGCAGGACGTAGGCCTCGATCATGGCCAGAATGCCCATCGCGCTGGTCAGGATGAGGCTGTAGCCGATCACCCGCCGGAAGATCTCGCCCTCGGCGCCGACCTTGTTCACGCCGGCGGCGCCGACAGAAAGGTTCTGCGGGCTGATCATCTTGCCCATCACGCCGCCCGACGAGTTCGTGCCGGCCGTCAGGATCGGGCTGACGTTGTGCAGCTGCTGCGCGGTCTGGGCCTGCAGCGGCCCGAACAGCGTGTTGGACGACGTGTCACTGCCGGTCAAGAACACCCCCAACCACCCGAGGAATGCGGACACGAACGGGAATATGAATCCCGTCGTCGCCAGCGCGAGCGCGAGGCTCGAGGTCATCCCGGAGTAGTTCATGAGGTACGCGATGCCGAGGATGAGGGCGATCGTCAGGATGGGCAGCGCGAGCTGGCGCAGAGTGCGCGCGTACACACCGAAGAAGTTGATCTTCGCGCCGGCGAGCAGCATCACGATGTAGGCCACGATGGACGCGTAGAGAACCAGCGACCCCGCCGCGGCCAGAAAGTCCCAGTTGAACGGGTTGTTGTAGGCCGCCTGTTTCTTCACGATCGGCGGCTCCTGAAACACGTTGGACACGGGTGCGCCCTTGGCGTTGGTGTCGTACGTCCCCGGCCAGAAGAAGCTCCAGTACGGGAACTTGAACGCCTGGCGGTCTTTGGTCGGAAGCGGGCCCACCCAGGGCTCAGGGCACAGCGCGAACGCGGGAGAGCCGCACTTGAAGTCGGCTGTGAGGTTGGCCGGCGCATGCAGCGCCGACTTTGGGTCGTTCACCGGGTGACCCGACCACCACGGCAGGTTGCCCATCTGGCCGATGAGGATGACGATCACAAGGACCAGGTACATCGAAAAGGCGCGCACGATCCGAGAGGGCGGATCGATGGCGTCGAACGCCGAGCCGGCCGGCATCGACGCCGCCCGCCCAGGCGAATCGGTCCCGCCCATGACGCGCCGCGTGCCGCCGGTGCCGGCGGCAGCGGTCTCATGCGCGAACTGCCACACCTCGCGGGGGCGCCAGAAGCGCAGCAGCAAAGCGAGGCAGCCCATCGAAACGAGGGCCGCGATGATGTCCGTCAGCTCAGGGCCGACGAAGTTCGCGATCAAGAACTGGACGACGGCGAACGAAATACCTGTGACCGCCACCGCGGGGAGGATCTGCGTCATCCGCTTCCAGCCGGCCATGACCGTGACCAGGTAGGCCGGGATGATGATCGAGAACACCGGCAGCTGCCGGCCGACCATCGCCGAGAGCGCGAGCGTGACCGGCGTCGGGTCTCCGGAGTGGCCGATGACCGGCGCCACGAGGCGGCCAAGGGTGACCACCGGGATGCCGATCGACCCGAAAGCGACCGGCGCCGTGTTGGCCAGCAGCGCGAGCACGGCGGCCGTCACAGGCTCGAAGCCGAGGCTCGCCAGGATGGAGGCGGAGATCGCCACCGGCGCGCCGAAGCCGGCGATGCCTTCGATCAAGGCGCCGAAGCTGAAGGCGACCAGGAGCGCCTGCAGGCGGCGGTCGACGGTGAGCCGAGTGAGCGCCCGCTTGATCACGTCGAAGTCGCCGCTGGCCACGGTCAGGTTGTGGAAGAAGACGGCGTTGAGCACGATCCAGCTGATCGGCCAGAGTCCAAAGGCGAAGCCCTCGGTGGCGGCGCCGACGCTCGTGGGGAACGGCATGCCCCACACCACCCAGCCGAGGACGAAGGCCATGAGCATCGCGCCGAGCGCGGACAGCCAGGCGGGCAGGCGCAGCACGGCCAGCATCACGAACAGGACATAGAGCGGAAGCCCCGCCACGAGGGCCGACCAGAGAAGACTCCCGGCTACAGGTTGATAGGTCTGGTGAAACGCCAGCAGGATCCCCATCGCCTCCCCCCAGTCAGAACGACAGGCTGCCGAAAACTCAATCCAATTGAACTCTCAACGAGGGCGCGCGCGCAAGTGCGCTACCAGGCGCCCCCTCCGCCACCTCCCCCTCCGCCGCCCGAGAAGCCCCCGCCGCCGAAGCCGCTCGACCCGCTCCCGGCAGGCGTCGAGGCCACCGCGGTGGAGATGCTGGAGTTCATCGACTCGAGGCTGCTCGCGATCAGCGCCGCCTGGAAGGGCCGGCTGCCGACGTACCACCCGTCGGTCTTGCTGGTGTCGATGCCCTCGAACGCCTTGGCCCACCGGGTGACGCACCCGAAGACGATCGCGTACGGGAGCAGCTGCGTGAAGATCTCCGCCTTCTCGGCGAACTGCTGGCGGTATTTCTCGGCCGTGCTCATGTAGAGGCGGAAGCCGAGGGTTCGGTGCAGAAGCTCGTGTCCGGCGGCTGTGCGGACGGACATGAACCGATAGGTCGCGATCAGCGCCACGCCCAGAACGACGATCGCTGCGCCCGGGAGGCCCCACCCGAAGTTCTTCCCGAGGAGGAAGGCCAGGAAGCCGCCGAGACCGATGAGCAGCACGCCGAGCCCGATACGGCCGGCGCGGAGGTAGTCCGGCCGTGTCTGGAAGAGCTTCCGGGACATGGCGTCCGAATACATCAGGCCCTGCGCCGCCTGAAGGGTGGGGCGAAAGGTGCCCTTGAGCTCGCTCAGCCGCACCTGCTGCCGGCCGCCGGCGAACAGGCCGTCGAGCAGCGTCCGCTCGAAGGGCAGGATGCCCGTCACATCGTTGGCGCGCCACGTCAGCGTCCAGTCCTTCTCGGCGGGCACCTCGCTGATCGTCAGCACCCCGCGCACGGCCAGGTCGACGATCGTCGCCGTCACGTCCTTGGTGTCGGCGCTCTCGTCGAGGATCAGCCCGAGCTCCGCGGGGCGGAGGTTCTGCGGAGGGCCGAACTCCACCACCACCGGCTCGTGGCGGAAGGGCCGCGCCGGTTCGTCGCGCGTGTCGTTGGTGAGGTAGTACTGCGTGAGGTACTCGCGGTCCCGGCCGTGCAGCCACCAGAACCGGACGATGAGCCCCAGCCCGGCGACCAGGATGAGCAGGCTGACGAAGACGGTGCCGAGGTTGACGTCGAAGGCATCCTGCGGAAACTGTCGGGCCTTGGCCTCGAGAAACGGCGCCGGCACTGACACCGCGCCTTTGACGAGCCCCGTCACGATCGTGAGCTGCTCGCCGGAGCCCAGCTGCCGCGTGGCCGTGTAGGTCACCACGTTGCCTGTGCCCTGGAAGTTGCAGGCTTGCGTGGAACCCGACGCGCCCTGGTAGCAGGTCGCGCTCTTGTAGGCGCCCTGGGGCAGCGACACCGTCGCGCTGACCGATTGCTTCGGCACCGGCCACCCGGCGCCGTCGACGTTCCAGTAGAGCTCGTCGTGGTCGGGGAAGGCATTCATTGCGCCCGCGACGTGATATGCGATGACGTAGCGGTGCGCGCCCGAGATCGTGAAGTTCGGATCGCCGATCTTGAGTACGAAGTTGTTGGGATCGCTCGGCGTCGTGTATGGAACCTGGGTCGCGTCCTGGGTGACCGATGTGACGGTCACGTCGTAATAGCGGTCCTGCGTGCCGTTGTAGCGATAGCGGACCGGGATGTAGCGGAAGATGCCATGGTGCTGCTGGGCACCGAAGTCGAGGGCGATCGTCTCGGTGATGTTCAGGCTCGAGTCGCCGTTGATTCGTATGTCCGAGTGGAAGGAGGTGATGACCCAGCCTTCGTCGGCCTGGGCGGGCACAGCTCCGAGCGCCGCCAACCAGAGGCCGGCCACTGCGGCCGGCAGAAACCGGGTCTTCATGGCGAATCCGTATATTGCCTCGCGGCGCCATGACTTTGACGAACCTGCGTCACGACATCCGCAACGTGGCCATCATCGCCCACGTCGACCACGGCAAGACGACGCTGGTCGACGCCCTCCTGAAGCAGAGTCACACCTTCCGGGACAACCAGGACGTGGGCACGCTGATCATGGACAGCAACGACCTGGAGCGCGAGAAGGGCATCACGATCCTGGCCAAGAACACCTCGATCCGGCACGGCGACGTGACCATCAACATCATCGACACGCCTGGCCATGCCGACTTCGGCGGCGAGGTCGAGCGGGTGTTGAACATGGCGGACGGGTGCCTACTGCTCGTCGACGCGGCCGAAGGCCCGATGGCGCAGACGCGGTTCGTCCTGCGCAAGGCGTTCGAGGTCGGCCTGCGGACGATCATCGTGATCAACAAGGTCGACCGCGCCAACGCCGACCCGGCGCGGACGCTCGAGCGGGTGCACGACCTGTTCCTCGAGCTGGCCGAGGACGCCGACCAGCTCGAAGCGCCGGTCGTCTACTCCATCGCCAAGGAGGGGCGCGCCGGCGAGTCACCGGGCGCGCTCGGCCCAGACCTCGAGCCGCTGTTCGCCGCCATCATCGAGCACGTGCCGGCGCCGGTCGCCGAGCCGGGAGGCTTCCAGATGCTGGTCGCCAACCGCGCGTACGACGATTACACGGGCACGATGGCGATCGGCAGGATCTCGCGCGGCACGATCGCGCCGGGCCAGAACGTCGCCGTGCTGGGCCGGGAGGGCGAGCCCCGTCGCGTGAAGGTCGTGCAGGTGCTGATGTACCGCGGGCTGGAACGCGTCGCCGTACCGTCCGCCGGCGCTGGGGACATCGTGCTCCTCACCGGTCTGGAGGACGTGGCCATCGGCGACACATTGGCCGATCCGGAATCGCCCGACGCCCTGCCGCGCATCGAAATCGAGGAGCCGACGGTGCGCATGACGTTCGGCGTCAACACCTCGCCGTTCGCCGGGCGGGAGGGCAGGTTCTCGACCACGCGCCAGCTGCGCGCGCGGCTGTACAAGGAGCTCGACACCAACCTAGGCCTCCACGTGAGCGACACCGACGTCGCCGAGCGCTTCCTCATCAGCGGCCGCGGCGAGCTGCACCTCGCCGTCCTGATCGAGACGATGCGGCGCGAGGGTTACGAGTTCGAGGTGTCGCGACCCGAGGCGATCATCAAGGTGATCAACGGTCAGCGCATGGAGCCGGTCGAGCATCTGACGGTCGACGTGCGCGAGGAGCACGTCGGCGGCGTCACCGAGGCGCTGGGCAAGCGGCGTGGCGAGATGATCGAGATCACCTACGACAAGAAGGGCGGCGTTCGCCTCGAGTACATGATCCCGACGCGAGGGCTGATCGGGTTCAGGAATACCTTCTTGACGCTTACCGGCGGCACCGGCTTGATGGGCTCGATCGGGGTCGGGTACCGGCCGTACGCCGGCGACTTTCGCGAGCAGCGCAACGGCGCGCTGACGGCGTCGTCGCCGGGAACGTCGCTCACGTACGGCCTGGCGGGCGCCCAGGAGCGCGGCGCCACGTTCATCGAGCCGGGCGAGGAGGTCTACGAGGGCATGATCGTCGGCATCCAGCGGCGGCCCGGCGACATCCGTGTCAACGTCTGCCGGGAGAAGAAGCAGTCGAACGTGCGCTCGTCCACGTCCGACATCTCCGTTCGCTTGACCCCGGCGACGCGCCTGAGCCTGGAGCAGTCACTGGACTTCCTCGCCGAAGACGAGCTGCTCGAAGTCACCCCGAAGCACCTGCGCCTGCGCAAGCGGCATCTCACGGAAGTCGACCAGTCGCGGGCTCGCCGCCTCGCCGAAGCGGCCCGAGGTTAGGCCCTCGCCGGATCCGGGTATACTCAAGGACAGCCGGCGAAGCGCCGGCTCTCACAGTGGGCTGCGATCTCCTTCTCGAACGGGCCTAGCTAGTTGAGTTAGACCCGCCGTTCGAGAGATAGGAGATGGAAATGCCAACAGGCACCATCAAGAAGCTGGTTTCCGACCGCGGCTTTGGTTTCATCAAGGCCGAGGACGGACAGGAGTACTTCTTCCACCGCAGTGGCACCGAAGGTGACTTCGATGGCCTGCAGGGTGGCGAGAAGGTGACGTTCGAGGTCGAGTCGAGCCCGAAGGGCCCGCGCGCCAAGAGCGTCCGCGTCGCGTAACTTCTGAGACCAAGAAGGCCCGGGCTTCGGCCCGGGCTTTTTCTTTTAGCGTCACACCTAAGGCGATGTTTTCGGCAAATTCTGAGGCGCGGTCGGTGCCGGCGGTTGGCCGATCGCCTGGTTGACGACGTTCCGCATCACCGGCTCCGCGAAGGCGGCTCCTCTCCACACAGCCAACCCCGCGACGACGGCTTCGAGAATCAGCCACGCTGCAAGCGGTGCAACCCACCTCCGCCGACGCTGGAATGCTGCCAAGCTCGTAGGCTTCCGGTCTCATAACGCTGAGGCATCTCGCCGCACCTGCCGGCCTGTTCGGCCCGCATCACATCGTTTTGCGAAAAACGCGCCTGTCACGACGCCTCGATACACACGTCTTGCGCAAAACGCATCTAGCCGCCGAGATATGCGCGGCGCACGGCGGGGTTGTGCAGCAGCTCGTCGCCCGAGCCCGTGAGCAGGATACGGCCCGTCTCGATGACGTAGGCGCGGTCCGCGATCGCCAGGGCACGCAACGCGTTCTGCTCCACCAGCAGAATCGTCGTCCCTTCCTTGTGGATCTCCTCGATGGCGCGAAACACCTCGTCGACCATCTGCGGCGCGAGGCCCAGCGACGGCTCGTCCAGCAACAACAGCCGCGGCTTCGCCAGCAGTCCTCGGGCGATCGCCAGCATCTGCTGCTCGCCGCCGGAGAGAGTGCCGGCGCTCAAGTGGCGTCGTTCGCCGAGGATGGGGAACCGTCTCATGACCGCCTCGAGGTCCTTGCGGGTGGCGGCGCCGTCGCGACGCGCCCAAGTCGCCAGCTCGAGGTTCTCGAGCACGGTCTGGCGGGCGAGGATCTCCCGGCCCTCAGGCACCTGCACCAGGCCGTGGCGGACGATCGCCGACGCGCGGGCGTTGGTGAGGTCCAGCCCGTCGAACGTCGCGGTGCCCGACTCGGGCCGTAGGAGGCCCGAGAGCGTGTTCAGGATCGTCGACTTCCCCGCGCCGTTGGCGCCGATCAGCGCGACCACCTCGCCGGCCGCGACCCGGAAGGACGCGCCGCGCACCGCCGTGATCGCGCCGTAGCTGACGGTGAGGTCGTCGACGTCGAGGATCGCCTTGTCCGGTTCGCGCGAGCCCCGTCGTGCCCCCGTGGACGCCTCGACGACCGCTTCTTCGTCCACGCCGCTCGCTCCCGGAGCGCTCGTGACCTCACGGTCGCCGCCGGTGCCGAGGTAGGCCTTGATGACCGTCGAGTCGGTGGAGACCTCGTCGGGCGTGCCGTCGGCGATCTTGCGCCCAAAGTTCAGGACGGCGACACGCTTGCACACGCCCATCACCAAGCGCATGTCGTGGTCGATGAGGAGGATCGTGAGGCCGTCGGCGTTCAGGCGTTCGATGAGCTCGCGGATGCCTTGCTTCTCCGACGGGTTCATGCCCGCCGCGGGCTCGTCGAGGATCAGCAGCCGCGGCTTGAGCGCGAGGGCGCGGGCGATCTCGAGGCGACGCTGGGCGCCGTACGGCAGGGTGCCGGCGTGGCGGCCCACGTCCGCTTTCGCGACGCCCACGGTCTCGAGAAGCTCGCCGGCCTCCTTCGTCCAGCGCCGGTCGGCGGCGCGAAAGATCGGCAGCGTACCGAGCTGCGCCAGCGTGTCATCGCGCCGGCGCGCGTGCATGCCGATGAGGACGTTCTCCAGCGCGGTCAGGTCTTTGAACAACCGGATGTTCTGGAAGGTCCGCCCGACGCCGAGGGCTGCAATGCGATGAGCGGCCAGCCCGGTCAGCCGGTCTGACTCGAGCCACGCCTGCCCGCCGTCGGTGCGCACGTAGCCGGTGATGACGTTGACCAGCGTCGTCTTGCCGGCGCCGTTGGGCCCGATCAGGCCCTGGATCGACCCCTGCTCCACATCGAGCGACACCCCGTCGACGGCGTGCACGCCGCCGAAGTGGCGCCGCACGTCATCCAGGCGAAGCAGCACTGGACGTGCGCCTGGGCCACCATGCCGGCCGGACCAACGCGAGGCCGCCGCGGCCGACGATGCCCTGTGGGCGGAAGACGATGACGAGGATGAGGAATATTCCGGCCAGCACGTTGATGTAGTCGCCCGCGCCTTCGAAGATGTACGGGAGCAGCGTGATGATCGTCGCCCCGACGACCGGTCCGAGCACGAAGCCGCTGCCGCCGAGGACTGCGAACGTCAGGATCTGCACCGCGCGGGTGACCCCATATTGCGAATCGCCGGGGTCGACGAAGAAGTTGAGGTGCGCTTCAATCGCACCCGCGTATCCGGCGATGACGGCGCTGAGGACGAACGCGATCATCTTGTAGCGCGCGACGTCGATGCCCTGGCTCAGCGCCGCAAGCTCGTCCTGCCGGATCGCCGACCAGGCGTTCCCGAGCCGGCCTTTGGTCAGTCGCCAGACGACGAACACCACGGCGGCGAGGGAGACCAGGATGACCGGCACGCCGCCGAGAGGATCGGCGTACGGATTCTTCAAGCCGAGCCCCTCGCCGGTGATCGGGATGTTCAGGATCACGCCCAGGCGCAGCGCCTCGACGAAGCCGATGGTGGCGATCGCGAGGAAGACGCCGCGCAGCCGCAGGACCGGCAGGCCGACGAGCGCGCCGATGATCCCCGCCAGGATGACCGCGAGGATGACGTTCAAGACGAACGGTGTGTGCCAGTACAGCTGCATCAGCACCGACGAGTAGGCGCCGACCGCCATGAAGCCGGGCGCGGCCAGCGACAGCTGACCCGAGTACAGGACCAGGAACATCGACGTGGCGATCATGCTGTTGATCCCGATCTGGGCGATGAGCAGCGTGTGCGAGTTCCAGAACCCGACCGGGTCGCTGACGAGCGCGATGAAGAAGTCCAACTACAGCCGCTCTCGCAAGCGCGTGCCGAAAAGTCCCTGCGGCCGCAGGACAAGCATCAGGAACAGCGCCGCGAAGGCGACGCCGCCGCTGGCGTTGCCTCCGAGCGTCACGAGGGCCAAGATCTCGATGGCGCCGAGCAGGTAGCCGCCGATGACGGCGCCGGGAATGCTCCCCATGCCGCCCAGGACGATGACCGCCAGGCCCCGGACCTCTACGTTGTCGCGCCCGATGTACGGGCTGATGTCGCCCAGCGCGACGCCGAAGAGGATGCCGGCGAGGCCGCCCAGCGCCGAGGAGATGACGAGCGTCAGCGAGATCATGCGGTCGACGTCGAGGCCCATCAGCCGCGCGGCTCGCGGGTTTTCCGCCACCGCGCGAAGCCCGCGGCCGACCTGCGTGTAGCGCATCACGTAACCCAGGAGGAGCATCAAACCGACCACGATCGGCACGATCACCACCTTGCTGGCGTCGAGCGTCACGTCGCCGACGTGCCACGTCGGGTTGGGAAACTCGCCCGCCGGAAAAGCGACGGAGTTGGCGCCGTCGACCCACAGCCAGGAGAAAAGCGTCCCCGGACGGCCCTGTTCGACGCCGGCGACGATGACCAGCGCCAGCCCGATCGTGGAGATCAGGGCGGCGATCGGCGGGGCCTGCCGGCGGCGCAGGGGGCGCAGGCACACGTGCTCGATGACGAGCCCTATCAGGGCTGAGAGCAAGACGCCGAGCACGGCGGCGACCCAGAACGATTGTCCGTGGTTGATGGCGAGCGAGTAGGTGACCGCGGCCCCGAGCATGAACACGGCGCTGTGCGCCAGGTTCAGGATGTCCAGGATCCCGAATACCAGCGTGTAGCCGACGGCGAACAGCGCGTAGATGGACCCGATGAAGACCGCGTTGACGAGCTGCTGGTCCATCAGCGCGTCAGGTCAGGGTCGGTCAGCTGGGCTTGATCTCGTGATCGAGCTTGAAACCGCCGTTGCCGTCCATCTCGATGATCCACACGGTCTGCTTGACGTCGTGGGTCGACGTGAACTGGAACGGACCGAGCGGGGTCTGGATGTTCACGGATTCCATCGCGGTGCGTATCTTGTCGCGGTCGCCCGCGACGTCGGTGAAGGTCAGGTTCGCGCGCTTGGCCGCGTCGGCGAGGATCTTCAGGCCGGCGTAGCCTTGGGCCGCGAACTGGTCGGGGTCCTTGCCGGCGTACTCGTTGCGGTACGCGCTCACGAAGTCGGCGTTGGACGGAAACGTGTTCCCGATGTACCAGGCGCTGGCGCTGCGCGCGCCCTTGCCCGCTGCCCCGGCTTGCTTGGACACGGTCGACGTGTTGAAGCCGTTGCCGCCGAGGAACTGGCCCTGGAACCCGAGGTTGCGGGCCGTCGTCATGATCTTCGCCGGGATGCCGCCAAGAGATGTGATGAAGATGATGTCGGGCTTTGCCTGCACGGCCTCGGTCACGTATGGCGTCAGGTCGGCCGCGGTCTTGCTGAACGGAATGGTCTTCAGGAGCGTGATCCCGTACTGGCCGACAGTGTCCTGAACGATCTTGCCGCCGTCGCTGGAAAACTTGTCGTCCTGGGCCACGAGCAGCACGCCGGTCTTCGGGTGCGCGTCGTCGACGTAGGACTTGATGTTGTCGGGAATGGCGGTCTGCTCGCCGAGGCTGTCGCGAAAGATGTACTTGCACGGCGTGGTGTCCGGGGAGTTGCAGTCGGGGACGATGTGGATGCCCGTCGTGCTGGTCGCGAGCATCGGCGTCTTCAGGCTTTCCGCGAGCGGGTGCGCCGCAACCGCCGAGTTGGAGAGGGTCGGTCCCAGGATCGCCAGCACCTGGTCCTGCTGAATCAGGGTCTGGGTCTTCTGGGCTGAGATCGCCTTGTCAGACGTGTCGTCCTCGACCGTGAGCTGAACCTGAGCGCCGTTGATGCCTCCGGCCGCGTTGATCTGCTTGACCGCGAGCAGGGCGCCGTCGCGGCTTTGCGGGCCGTACACGCCGCCGGGGCCGGTGATCGAGTAGACCGCGCCGAACTTGATCGTCTTGCCGGCGTAGGAGTTGCCGGAGTTGCTGCCACCGCCGGTACCGGTGGAGCCGCAGGCGGTGATCAGGACGGCTGCCACCAATCCGTAGACGACCCGCATGCGGTTCATGTGCGCGTTTCCCCCCAAGCCTGAAGTTCTCTTAGCGGCTCTTAACGTATCAAACCTCACACCTGGAGTCGCTTGAGCAGCCGCGGAATGTCGAGCTTCGGGTGCGGGTACTGAGGATCAATCTCGCGCAGCGTTTCGAGCAGGATCTTCGTCACCGCCCAGTTCCGGTACACCTTGTCGTCGGCCGGGACGACGTACCACGGCGCGTAATCGGTCGAGCAGCGCGAGATCGCCAGGCCGTAGGCGCTCATGTAGCCGTCCCAGAAGCTGCGCTCGTCGATGTCGTGCTCGTTGAACTTCCAGTTCTTGTCGGCGACCTTCAGCCGGTCGATCAGGCGCCGGCGCTGCTCCTCGTAGGAGATGTGCAGGCAGAGCTTGACGATCGTGGTTCCGGCTTTCGTGACCTGCTTCTCGAACTCGTTGATCTGGCCGTAGCGCCGGTCGATGACCGAAGAAGGCGCGAGCTTGTGCACACGCGCGATGAGCACGTCCTCATAGTGCGAGCGATTGAAGATGCCGATGTCGCCGGCGACCGGCAGGCGCCGGCGGATCCGCCAGAGGAACCCATGGCGCTTCTCCTCGGGCGTCGGCTGCTTGAAGGGCGTGATCAACACGCCTTGCGGGTTGAAGTTCCGCATGACGTGGGTGATCGTGCCGTCTTTGCCCGCGGTGTCCATGCCCTGCAGGATCACCAGGAGCGAGCGTTTGCGCTCGGCATAGAGGCGCTGGTGGAGCTCGAAGAGCTTCTCCTGGTGCCGCTTGATGTCCCGCAGCGCGCGCTTGTCACCGCCTTTCAGCGCGGGCGTCGTGTCGGGGTCGACGTCGGCCATGCGGAAACGCCCGTCTTGCACGCGTGCGCGCAACAGATCGCGGACTTCCTTCTTCGCCACCGCGGGCGAAGTCTATTTCAGCTCGACAGGCACCACGTCGAGGTGGATCAGGCCGTCGCCCCGCAGCACGGTAAGCGTCAGCGGCGAGCCGATGCGCGCCTCGACCATGAGGCGCTGCAGGTCGCCGGCTTTGCTGACGCCGGCGTCACCCACGGAGACGATGACGTCCCCAGCCCGGAGGTTGCCGCCGGCCGCGGGGCTGCCGCTCACCACTTCGTGGACCTCCACCGCCGCCTTGCGCCCGAGGCGCTCCGCGACCGGCGGAGGCAGCGGCCGTGTGCCGCCGGCGATGCCGAGGTATGCGCGCCGCACGCGGCCGTTGCGCATGAGCGCCGACAGGATGGCCTCGGTCGTCGTGTTCATCGGCACGGCCAGGCCCAGTCCCATGCCCGCGACGGCGGTGTTGACGCCGATCAGGCGCGCCTGCGAGTCGGCGAGCGCCCCGCCCGAGTTGCCGGGGTTGAGGGCGGCGTCGGTCTGGATCACGTCCTCGATGAAGCGCCGGTGCCCGTTGCCGTCCGCGGTCGCCAGCGAGCGGCCTAACCCGCTGACGACCCCGGAGGTGACGGACCCCGAAAAGCCGAGGGGATTGCCGACGGCGACCACGAGCTGGCCGACGCGCAGCTGCTCGGCGTTGCCGATCCGCGCCGGCGCGAGAGTCGCGGCGCGGGCGCGCACAACGGCCAGGTCGGAGAGGGAGTCGGCGCCGACGGTCTCGGCGTCGTATTCGGTGCCGTCGACGAAGGAGGCGCTGACGGCGCCGCCGGCGGCCACCACGTGCGCCGATGTGACGAGGAAGCCGTCGGGCGTGATGGCGACTCCAGACCCCGCGCCGCCGAACCCGCGGCCGGCCCGCCCGATCCGCAGGCTCGCGACCGAGGGCAGGACCTTCTCTGCCACGGCCGTGACGATCGACGAGTAGGCGTCGAGCGCTTCCTGCTCCACCACCGTGGGCTCCGGCATGGCGCTTACAACATTACCAAGTAACAGACTGGCCTAAACGCGGGCCTTTCGGCGGAGTGCCGCGAACTCCTTTTCGAAGCCGTCAACGATCTTTTCGGGGTCCGGCACCAGGCCTTCGTCGCTCGCCACGCCCAGCATCACGCCGCCTGAGTAGCTGAGGATGCTGATGCCCAGCCCGAGCCGGCCCGACTGCGGAACCCAGAACATCGCCCGGTCGAGCTTGCGGCCGGCGAGGTACAGGGGTTCGCGCGGGCCGGGCACGTTCGTGAGCACGGCGGTGGCCTTGCTGCCGAAGAACCGCAGGCCCAATCGCTCGACCTCGACCGGGGCGAAGCCCATGACGTTGAGGACGCCGAACGCGACCAGCGCTTCCGGCGATCGTTTCAGCTCGTCCATCTCCTCTTTGATGGCGCGCAGGCGCTTGAGCGGGTCGGCGACGCCGACCGGCAATGTCAGGAACACGAGCCCGAACGAGTTGCCGAGCCTGTGCGCCTCGTCGAGCGGTCGCAGGTTGACCGGCACCGAGGCACGGATCGATATCCCGGTCGTCGGCTCGCCGCGCTGCTCGAGGTAGCGCCGCAGCGCGCCGGTCGCGGTGGCGACGAGCACGTCGTTGACCGTCGCGCCGAACGCCTTGCCGATCGCCTTGAAGTCGTCGAGGGGCACCGTCTTCGACCACGCGGCGCGCTTGCGCCGGCCGAGCTCGCCCTTGAAAGCCGTCGGCGGGTCGGGGGGCAGCATGACGAGGCGGCCGAGCCGGTAGGCGCCTTCGGCGATGCGGCCGGGGTCGCCCAGCACCTTCATCGCGCCGGGCACCCAGTCGAGCGGACCGGCGCTGTTCGTGTGCGTGGTCTCCCTGCGCCGCCTTGAGCGGACCGACGGTGTCGGGTCGGTCAGCGAGAGCATCACGCGTACGAGCGCGATGCCGTCGGCGATCGAGTGATGGATGCGCGCGACGACCACCGACGCGCCGTCGTAGCCGTCGACCAGGTGGACGTGCCACATCGGCCTGGTCATGTCGAGTGGCGTGCTCATGAGCTCGCTGACGAGCTCGCGCAAGCCCTTGTCCCCGCCGGGTGCCGGCAGCGCGACGTGGCTGACGTGGTTGTCGATGTCGAACCCCTCGTCGTCACGCCAGTGGGGGAGGCCGCCGCGCGTCCGCGGCCGGACCACAACCTGATGGAATCGGCCGAACGGCGCCAGGCGCTTGTCGAGCAGCGTGCGCAGGCGCTTGACGTTGACCTTGCCGTCGAGGATGAGCACGCCCGTGACCATCATCAGGTTGGTCGGGTCTTCCATCCCCAACCAAGCCGCGTCGACGCTCGACATGGGGACGAGCCGCGTCACGCTGCCGTGATCCTACGCGCGATAGACGGAGATTTCCGTGGCCTTGACGGCGACCCAGACCTCGGCCCCGGAAGCGAGGTGAAGGTCCTTGACGGCGGACGGTGTGACCTCGGCGACGAGCGGCACCGGCCCGCTCAGCCTCACGCGCACGCGTTCGCCGAGCATGTCGAGCTCTTCGGCGCGGCCGCGCCACACATTCCGCGGCGTCCCGTCGGGCTTCGTCAGGTAAAGCGCGACCGCCCGGGGATGGATGACCGCGAATACGTCGCCCTCGCCCGCGTCCGGCGTGGCCAGGCTCGCGCCTGCCGGCCCGACCTCGACGTGGTCGTTGCGCCCGCGACCGCGCAGCAGGTTGACCCCGGCGAGGTCGGCGACGAAGCGCGACCGGGGTCTCGCGGTCACCTCTTCCGGGCGGCCGCTCTGCACGACCCGGCCGTTCTCCAGCACGACCAGCCGGTCGGCCAGGGCGATGGCCTCGAGCGGGTCGTGGGTGACGATGATGCGGATGCCCTTGAACTCGGCGAGCTGCCGGGCCAGCTCGCGCCTCACCTCGGCGCGGACGGTGACATCCAGAGCCGACAGCGGCTCGTCCAGCAAGAGCAGCCGCGGCTGCGTAGCCATGGTGCGCAAGAGAGCGACGCGCTGCGCCTGCCCGCCCGAGAGCTGCGCCGGCCGCGCGTTCGCCTTGTCGCCGAGACCGGCGCGCTCGAGCCACGCCATCGCGACCTTCTCGCCGCCGCGGCCGAGACCGAACGCGACGTTCTGCAGCGCCGTCATGTGCGGGAAGAGCACGTGGTCCTGGAAGACGAGGCCGACGCGGCGTTCTTCGGTGGGCACGTGCCGCGCAGTCGCGGTGTCGTCGAAAACCTCACCGTCCAGCTCGACGTGGCCCTGCAGCGGCACCAGACCGGCAAGGGCTTTCAGGAGCGTGGTCTTGCCCGCGCCGTTGGGGCCGAGGACCGCGACCGTCTCGCCCGGAAAAACGGTGACGTCGACGTCGAGCTCGAAGCCGTCACGCGCGATGCGGACCTGCGCATGGAGGCTCATGGCTCGCCGAGCCAGCGGTCGTGCATGCCGACGAGCACAGCGAGAGAGACAGCGAGGAGGATGAGGCTGAGAACGATGGCGCCCTGCGGCTTCGTCTCGAGGGCGACGTAGACGGCGAGGGGTACGGTCTGCGTGGTGCCGGGCAGGTTGCCGGCGAAAGTGATGGTGGCGCCGAACTCGCCCAGCGCCCTCGCCCAGCACAGGACGGCGCCGGAGAAGATGGCCGGCCGCAGCAGCGGCAGAGTGACCCGCGCGAAAACCCGCCAACCACTTGCCCCGAGGGCGCGGGCCGCCTGCTCGTAACGCGGGTCGAGGGAACGTAGGCCGCCTTCGACCGCGATGACGAGGAAGGGCATGGCGACGAAGGTCTCGGCGATGACAGCGGCGCTGGTGGTGAAGGGGATCTGGATGCCGAACGCGTCGTTTAGCGGCGCGCCGATCAGCCCTTTTCGCCCGAAGGCGAGGAGGAGCGCGACGCCGCCGACGACCGGAGGCAGGACCATGGGCAGGGTCGTGACCGCTCTCAATAAGCCGCGTACGGTGCCGGTTGTTTTCGAGAGCAGGAGTGCGAGCGGGACGCCGAGGACCAGCGCAACCGCAGTCGCTGTGAGCGAGCAGAAGATCGAAAGCTCGAGCGCCGTGAGGGTTTCCGGCGCTGTGAGCTCGCCACCGAGCTGGTCCCAGGGCGCACGCACGACGAGCCCGGCGAGGGGGAGGAGGAAGAGGAGGAGTCCCGCCGCCGCCAGCGCGATGAGCGGCCCCGGGATCCTGGCCTGGGTCATGCGGTCTCGAATCCGGCTGTCTTGAGGATCGACTGGCCGTCGGGCGAGACGACGAAGTCGATGAACTCCTTGGCGGCTTCTTTGTGCTCGGCGCTTTGCAGCTGCGCGATGGGATAGTCGGCGATCACGTTCTGGCCGTCCGGGATGGCGATGCCGTCAACCTGGCCGCTGGTGACGACGTCGCTGACGTAGACGATGCCGGCGTCGGCCTCGCCGAGCGCGACCTTGCTGAGCACGGCGGTCACCTGGAGCTCGAGGCTCTTCGGCCTGACCGACACGCCTGCTTTCGCGAGCGCTTGCAGCGCGTACTTACCGGCCGGGACCGCGGGGTCGGCAAGCACAACCACGAGGCCAGGTCGGGCCAGGTCGGCGAGCGAGCGGATGCCCTTCGGGTTGCCCTTGGCGACCGCGATCTCGAGGCGGTTGTGGGCAAAGAGCTGCGACCCTCCAGCGAGGAGGCCTGCCTGTTGGGCCGCCGTCATGTGCGCCGTGTCGGCGGACGCAAACACGTCAGCCTGCGCGCCCTGCGTCAGCTGCGACGTGAGCGTCTGCGTGCCGGCGTAGTTGAACGTCGTCGCGATGTCGTCTCTGGTCCTGAGCTGCGCCGCGATCCTGTCGAACGGCGGCTGCAGAGACGCGGCGGCGAAGACGACCACCGACGATGGTGCCTTTGCATTGCCGTTGGCCGGCGCGCTGCCGCATGCGACCACCACGCCGGCCGCGACGACGGCCAGCCACCTAAGCACGGGGCAGCTCGACGCCTACGTTGGTCGCCTTCACAGTGGCGATGGCGGGCATGCCCGGCTTGAGGTCGAGGTCGTCGACCGCTTCTCTGGTCAGCAAGCTGACGAGGCGATAAGGCCCCGCCTGGATCTCGACCTGCGCGGCGACTCGGTCTTTGATGACGCGCGTGACGATTCCGGGAAAGCGGTTGCGCGCGGACTGCTTGACCTTTTCTTCGGTGCGGTCCTTTCGCGTCGGTTTGGCGATCGCGGCGAGAGATTCGCCCTCGATCATTCGCTGGCCGCCCTTTGTCCGAGCGGCCGTGAGGCGGCCGTCGTCGACCATGCGGCGGACGGTGTCGACGCTGACGCCGAGCATCTTGGCGGCCTGGCCAAGCCGATAGCGAGGCATTGTGTGAAAAATGCTAGCAGTTGCTAGAGCAAAGGCGGGAAATGATAGGTTTCATTCGGCCGAGCCTGGAGAGATGGTCACGGCTTGTTGCATCGTCGACCTGATTCCGCACGTTCTGGCGGAAACGTGCGGAATTCCAGTCCCAATTCCGCACCTTATGGCGGAAACGCGCGGAATTCAGCCCCCACACCTCTCGCGGGCCCTCCCTCTCCCGTGGGCTTCCCTCCCCCAAGCCCGACCGACCGTACGCCCAGACGCTACGGCTCGGCCTTGACCGCGTCTACCCAGGCTGTTAAGGGCGCCTCGTACTCTTCGGAGAAGAAAATGCGATGGCTGCAAAACCAGCTCGGTCAGTGGATCTCCATCACGGCGCGGGCTGAGCGCGCGCCGACTCGGCTCACTCTCGCGATCACGCTCGGCGAGCTGCCCGACGGCTGGTTTTATCGCCGCAACCATGCACGGACCTGGTCCGGCCTCGCCGGCCTGCTGCTCATCGCGCCCTTCATCGTCCTCGTCCTCGCGGCGGCGTTGCAGACGGCCGGCGTCAGGGCGCCCTACGCGTGGATCGCAACGCAGCCCGCGGCGATCATCGCCGCGACGGTCAGCCTTTTCATCGGCATTCCAGTCGCCATCGCGATGAACCTGTGGCGCATCACGCGTGTCGGCGTCAAGCACCACACCAATTCGCTCGAGGGTCTGGTCGCGCTCCAGTTCGCTCCGCTGCACCTCATCGTCGTGGCCGCCGCGCTCGTGGCGGGCGCGGGCTTCATCGCCCATCTGGCCGCCGACGGCTACGCGTGCTGGAACGGTGTCCACTCGGCCTGCTGAAAACCGGCCGCCTTACGAATTCTTCACATCCGGCTGATGCCACATAGCGGCGCGTGGGCTCAAATGAGCTCGTGAGCCTCGCACCAATCGACGAAAGTCCGAGCGTTTCGACGGCGACCGCCGCCCGGCCGCGTGGCATCACGCGACGCCAGGCCCTGGCCGCCGCTGTCGCCACCGGCGTCGGTGTCGGCGTGGTCAGGCTGCTCGGCGGGTCGATGCAGCAGATCTCGTCCACCTCGCGCGCGGCGTCATCGACAGATTGGATCTCGCCCCTCAACTCCGTGTCGGCACGTGTCATGCACCTGCTCCGGCGGACGACGATGGGATACACAGCGCAGCAGCTCGAGACCGCGCTCTCCGACGGCTACGACAAAACCGTCGATCGCTTGATCGAGACCACGCCCGCCGAGCCGCCGGCATTTGCGGCGGCGAGCACGCCCGGCGGCCGTTTTGCGATCACCGACCTGCAGCAGTGGTGGATCGCACACATGCTCACCACGCCAACGCCGTTCGCCGAGCGCATGACCATCTTCTGGCACGGTCACTTCACCAGCGACTATCGCAAGACCGCGAACGACACCTTCATGTACTGGCAGAACCTCACCTGGCGGCGCATGGCGATGACCGACTTGCGCTCGATGCTGATGAAGGTGACCAACGACCCCGCGATGCTCCGCTACCTCGACCTGGCGACGTCGACCGGTCAGAGCCCCAACGAGAACTACTCGCGTGAGGTGATGGAGCTCTTCACGATGGGCGCCGGCAACTACACCGAAGACGACGTGCGCGAGGGCGCAAAAGCGCTCGCGGGCTGGACGCTGCCGCCGCCCGATGCGACCGGTACGGTTGGCGGCCGCAGCCTGCCTGTCTATACGAGCCAGAAGACCGGCGTGTTCAACCCGCGGCGCGCCTACAGGGGAAGCGTCACCTACCTCGGCAAGACCGGGTCGCTCGATACGCAGGGCGTCGTCGACCGCATCCTCGCCCAGCACGCGACAGCGCCTTTCATCGCCAACAAGGTCGCGCAGCACTTCGTCACCGCGCGCCCGAGCACGGCATACGTGACGCGCCTCGGGGACACGTTCCGGCGCAGCAACTACGACATGAAGACCCTGATGCACGCCGTGTTCACCAGCCCTGAGTTCACCGGCCAGAGCTACCGCGCTCTCGTCAAATCACCGGTCGAATTCATGGTCCACGCCTCGCGCACCCTCGGTCTCACGAGTCCGGGCAAACTCGTCGCGGCCGCCGGATCCGGCATGGGCCAGAGCCTGTTCGACCCGCCTGACGTCAACGGCTGGCCCAACAACGAGTCATGGATCTCGTCCAACACCGTGGTCGAGCGGGTGAACTTCGTCACGGCGGCGCTGGCCCAGGCCAAAGGCACGTTGCCTTCGCCCACGGACGCGGTGCACAAGCAGCTCGACGGGGTGCTGAGCACACAGACCTCGAACCTGTTCAACCAGGCGGCGGAGGACCGCGCGCGCTGGTTCATCGTCCTCGCCTCGCCGGAATTCCAGCTCAAGTAGCAGGTGCACGCAGAATGAACAAAGAGATCGGCATCAACCAGCTCAAGCGCCGCGACTTCCTGAGGGCTGGACTCGTGTTCGGCGCCGGCGCCTCGGGTCTCGCCGCGGGCTACGCGGCCGTCCCTGATGCGTTTGCCCGCGCGGTCTACGCGGCCAAGAGGGAAGGCGTGGCCAACGACAACATCCTGGTCATGATCCAGCTCGCCGGCGGCAACGACGGCCTCCGCACGCTGGTGCCGATCGCCGACCCGGCCCTGCACGACCTGCGGCCCAGGCTTGCCGGCCCGATGGTTTCGCAAGCGCTGCCGTTGAACGCGCAGTACGGGCTGAACCACAACCTCTCCGGCGTCAAGAGTCTCTGGGACAAGGGCAAGGTCGCGATCGTCCAGGGCGTCGGCTATCCCAACCCCACTTTCTCGCACTTCGAGTCGATCCGCATCTGGGAAACCGGCGACCCGACCCGGCGCCAGGTCGACGGCTGGCTGGGTCGCACGCTGGCCACCAGCTATGACTCCAACGGCCATCCGCTCACCGGCTGCGCTTGCGGCGCCACCGACGCGCCGGGCGCCCTGCGCGACCTGCAGGCGACGCTCACGGTGATCCAGGACCAGAAGAAGTTCGGGTTCACGGGCGGCAGCGAGGTCGAGGCCGCGGTCGGTGCGCTGTACAAAGGGACGCCCGGCATCTACGGCGCACTCTTCGACACCGCCATCGCCACGGCCACGGAGACCATGGCGACGCTTCGCACCTCGGCGTCGAGCTACCAGCCGATGGCGGACTACAGCGACAAGGTCAAGCTCGTGTACTCGTCGAAGAACCAGCTCGCGGCGGCGCTGCAGCTCGCGGCCGAGCTCATCGTCACCGGGACCGGGGTCAAGCTGCTGCACGTCACGCTCGGCGGCTTCGACACCCACTACACCGAGCTCAACCGCCACGACGACCTGATGGGCTATCTCGACTCCGCGGTCTCCGCGTTCTACCAGGACCTGGCGGCCCACAACATGGCCGGCAAGGTGCTGATCGCGACATGGTCGGAGTTCGGCCGGCGACCCAAGGAAAACGCCAGCGGCGGCACCGACCACGGCGCGGCCGCGCCGCTCCTGCTGATCGGCGACCCGGTCCAGGGCGGACTTTACGGCGAGGAGCCGAGCCTGACGGGCCTCGACGGCACCGGCAACCTCAAGTACTCGGTGGACTTCCGCTCCGTCTACCAGGAGATCCTCGCCGGCCACCTGGGCGCCGACTCGGCTCACATCCTGGGCGCGTCGTTTGACCGGGTCTCATTCCTTAAGGCGCCGGTCGCGGTCTGACCTCGTGCGTCCACTGGTCCTCAAGGCAGGCGCGACCGTGCTCACGCTGGCGGCGACCGTGGCGTCGGCGCTGTTCGTCACCTCGCATCTCAAGAACCCGTTGGCGCCGCTCCAGCCGTCGGTCCTGAACGCCGGTGCGGCCACGACCAGCGCGCTCGGCGGGTCGCTGACGATCGGGCCGTCGGTCCAGCCCAGCAATGAACAACCGGTGACGTCGACCTATGCGTCCTGACGGTCACCACTTCGAGGCGATGGGCACGACGTGCAGCGTCTTCGCAAGCGATCGATGGCTCGAGGCCGAGACGTGGGTGCGTCGCGTCGCCGGCTTGCTGACGCGGTTCAGCGATGACAGCGAGATTTCGCAGCTCAACGCCTGCGCGGGCGAGTGGTCGCGGGTGTCAGACGAAACCGAGCGCGTCCTGCGCGCATCGCTGCGCGCGTACGAGCTGAGCATGGGACTCGTCAACGTCGCGGTGCTGCCATCGATGCTCGCCATCGGTTACTCGCGCCCGCTGGCCGAAGGCCCGGCCGTCGCGGTGTTGGATCGGGCCCGGCCGCTGCCTCCGCTGCCCGACGTGCTCGATGTTCGCGCGGGTCGCGCGCGGGTTGCACGCGGCGCGGCCGTCGACCTCGGAGGCATCGCCAAGGGCTGGATGGCCGACCGGCTGTGCGAGATGCTGGGACCGCATTCGCTGGCGAATCTCGGGGGTGACCTGCGCGCCGCCGGCGAATGGCCGGTCGCGTTCGGCGGCGTCACACTCCTCCTGCGGGATCAGGGAGCCGCGACGAGCAGCGTGCGCCGGCGGCGGTGGGGCGCGCTGCACCACCTCATCGACCCGCGCACGGGATTGCCCGCGGATTCGGACCTCGCAGAGGTCTCAGTCGTCGCCGCGACCGGCTTCGAGGCCGAGGTGCTCGCCAAGACGGCGTTGCTGCTGGGCGGTGAGAGCGCGCCCGCGTTCTGCGCGGCGCACGCGCTGGCCTGGTGGTTCGGAGCGCGCGGATGACGGCTGACCAGTTCTTCTGGGTGCTGGCGAGGGTGGCGGGCCTGGCCTCGTATGCGGCGCTGGCCATCGCGCTCGTCACGGGCATCGCGCTGCGGACGGCGGTGTTCGACTGGATGGGCTCGAACCGCGCCGTCCGCGCGCTGCACGAGTACACGATCGTGTTGTGGGTTCCGCTGGCCGCGCTGCACGTCGTCTCTCTGCTGCTCGATGCGACCGCCCGCATCAGTGTGGTGGACGTTTTCGTGCCGTTTCATTCGGCCTACGGGACGCTCGCCATCGGCGTGGGCGCGCTCTCGCTCGACGTGCTGCTGGTCGTGACGGTGGCGGCGTACTTGAGGCGGCGGATGGGCCAGCAAGCGTGGCTGTGGTTGCACCGAGTTGCCTACGTGGCGTTCGGGCTTGTCTTCCTACATGCGGTACTGAGCGGCACGGACTTCAGCGACCCCGCGGTGTCGGCGATCACGTGGGGATCGGCGGCGGCGCTGCTGACGCTGGCCATCGCGAGGGTGCTGGGAGGCCGCCTGCCGGCCTGAGCACCGGTCAGGCCGCCACCCAGTGCCGCAGCTCGATGACCCGGTCCCGCAGCTGCTGCTCCGCCTCCAGCGGCGTGTCGATCTCTTTCCGCTCGCGGTGCCAGCGCTCCATCGCCAGGTCGAGCTGCGCCGTCTGCAGCCTCGAGACCTTGAAATATCCCCGCACCCCGGCCCGCCCCATCGCCTGGAAGCGCTGCCGCAAGCGATGCCAGGGGCTGGCGAGGATCGCCACCTCCTCGGGCAGGATCGCGCCTCGCCCGGTGGCCGCCTCCTTGCGCAGCTGGTCGAGCAGGTTCTGCCCCTCATACCGGATGCCGAACAGCAGCAGCGCCACGATTCCCGCGACGAAGGGCCCGTTCATGATCAGCGTCCGGAGGTGCACCTCGACGATGCCGAAGAAATCGTTCTGGATGGGAAAGAACGTCGCCCACGCGTCCCACGCAAAGTGGGCGGCGATGGCGACGACGAATCCGGCGACGATCGCCAGCACCTTCTGGCGCACGAGCGGCAGCTGGCGGGCGATGCCCACGCCGGCACCGATGTAGGCCGTGTACGTGGCGTGGCCGAGGAAAAGCCCCAGCACCTGGCGCCCATACCACTGCGTGCCGGCGCCGAACGCGCCCGTGCCCTCGGGTGCGTAGATCGAATACAGGTTGGTCATATAGCTGACCGACTCGAGGAAGTTGAAACCCAGCCCGACCGCCGCTCCATAGACGATCCCGTCGACGACGTCGTCGAACTGGTTGCGCATCACCAGGAACAGGAGCAGGACGGCGAGCCCCTTGGCGAGCTCTTCGAGCAGGCCGGCCATGAAGGCCAGCGACGTGTCGAGCCCCGGTCCGGGCACCAGCGCGTGCTGTGCCGACGACTCCCACAGCGTCTCGCCCCACACGACGAGGCTCGTGGCGACGATCGCGCCCCAGGCCGCGGCCACGAGGACGAGCCGCCAGGGCTCTTTGTGGTTGCGGTCCATGCGCCGCACGATGAAGAGACCAAACGCCGTCGTCGGCACGCAGGCCAGCGCGCACACCGCGGCCACCACCGGCCCCGCCGATTGCGTGAAGACGAAGACGTCGATGACGAGCAGCCAGAGCAGCACACCCAGGCCGATGAGCACAGCGGCCCGGATGAGATGGTTCCGCCGCGTGGCGCGGTCGCGGTCGAACGCGCGCACCAGGATGTAGGTCCCGAGCGTGATCGACGCCACCGCGAGCAGGCCGTACAGGGACGCGCGCGCGGGGATGGTGTCGAGATAGACGTAGTTGAGGATCGAGCTGGCCACCAGCGCGACCACGACGAGCGCGGCGACCGCGATCGCAACCCCGTAACGCAGCGGCCGCAGCCTCGACTCCGGGTCGGCCGCCGGCGGGACCGTCGACCTGATCACGTGCGGTCGACCACGATGAATCGCCGCGCCAGCACCTCGACCGGCAATCCCGCCTTCAAGCGCTCGACCACGAACGTGTAGCGGCCGGGCAGGACGTAGCGAAAGCCCGGCGGCACCTCGACGGGGATGATGGTGTGGCTCGCGAGCTGCGACGGCGAACCCGGACCGGCGCGGCCTTCCATGGTTCCGAACGAGTCGTACCAGCGAGCGTCCACGACGAGCGAGTCGGGCAGCGACGACCAGTCGACCACGGCGGCGAAGACGCCGCTGCGCGGGAATTCCGACCGGTCGGGCCCCACGGTCTGGTTCGTCGCCGGGTCGTACACGTAGACGCCGACGATGTGGGCCTTGATGCCGCTGGCCTGGCCGGGCGGCTCGAAGTAGACGAACTCGATAAGCCCGATGGCCAGGATCACGGTGCCGACCGTGGCGAAGAGCAGAAGGGTCCGGTAAAGGACGCGAAGCTGGTCGTAGGTGACGGGACTCAAGCGCGCTCAGTCGAATGGATTTGTCGGCGCGTTGTCAAGAAAGAAAAGCAGGGAGGTGGACGCCTGATGCCACAGAGCGCGTGGAGCGACAAGCGCGAACGACAGTACGAGCACATCAAAGAAGGGCTGCTGGAGCGAGGCACGAGCGAGGACAAGGCCGAGGAGATCGCGGCCCGCACCGTCAACAAGGAACGGGCGCGCGACGGCGAGGCGCAAGAGGCCAGCCGCACCTCGATCGAGGACATGTCGTCCGGCCGGCGTGGAGGCCTGCACTCGCACCGCGGATCACGGGGCCCGACCTACGACCAGCTGCGCAACGAAGCGAAGCAGCGAGGCATCAAGGGTCGCTCGCGCATGAACAAGGAGCAGCTCGCCCGGGTGCTCGGCCGCTAGCCGAGGCGAAACTCGTAGTCCCGGATGACGGGCACCCACGAGCCGCCGGGCTCGAGCCCGTCGATCTCGACATCCGGTCCACCGACCATGAAGTCGGTGTGGACGGCCGACTGGTTGAGTCCGCCCGCACGGTCGGCCTCGTCGGCGACGGAGAAGTCGAAACCGTCGCCGTAAGCCATGTGGCTCGTCGCGTTCTCGTCGAACAACGTGTTGAAGAACGTGATGCCAAGCTTGCCGACCTCCGACGTCCCGTCGACCAGCGCTACCTCGCCCAATCGCGACGCGCTTTCGTCGACCGCGAGCTCGGCGCGCACGACGTCCACGCCGCTGCTCGCGTCAGCCTCGACGATGCGCCCATCGCGAAAGACGAATTCGAGGTCGCGCACCACGGTGCCGTTGATGTCCAGCGGTCTCGTCGACCGAACCCGCCCCTCGGCGCGGCGACGGTCGGGAGTGGTGAACACCTCCTCGGTCGGGATGTTGGGCACGTGCTGCACGCCGAACACCGTGGTCTCCGCCGCGCCGCCCCACTGCGAGCTGGGCAGCAGGCCGACCACGAGGTCGGTGCCGGGGCCGCGATAGCGAAGCGAATCGAAATGGCGCTCCGTCAGGGCGCCGGCGATGCGACGCAGGCGCTCGACGTGTTTCCGCCACTCGGCGACGGGGTCCTCGCGGTCCAGCCGCACGGCCGTGGCCACCGCGCTCCACAGGGCCTCCATGTCGGGTTTGCCGAACACCTGCCGCGCCCAGCCCTCGTTCGGCGCGGGCACGATCGTCCAGCTCACGGCCTTCTGGCTCACCATCTGGAACCAGCGGCTGTAGACGGCGCGCGGCCTGGCCCGCGCGACGCGGTCGCCCGGCAGGTCGGCGAGCAGCTGCGGTTCGGGGTCGCCCGCGACCTGGATGAAGCAGCCCTTCTCCGCCGCCAGCGTCTCGAGCATGGTCATGCTCCACGGCGCCGAGTAGTCGAGGGCGTCCTCTGGACCCAGCTCGATGAGGGCGCGTGTGATATGGCGGTCGACGTACTCCGGCTCGACGCGGCGGGCGCCCGCGCGATAGGCCGCGCGCGCGACCTCACGGATCAGCGGTGCGTTCTCGACGAAACCGGTGACCACGACGAGCTGGCCAGGCTGGACGTTGGCGCCGACCTGGACGCACAGCTCGGCCAGCCGTCGCAGCCCGCCGGCCTCTTCCACGACGAGATCGTCGCAGGTCTATGGCGGCGCCGAGGCGTTCTCAATGAGGGGGATCGACCGCACCGCATATGAAGGCAAGGATCTTTGACGTGGGCGCATGTGCCTGCGTCGTAGCGCCAATCCAGGGATTGGAGCTCTTGGTCTTCTACAACACGGCCGGAGCGCATCGCGGCGGGCTGGCGCCGCTGCTCATTGCGAATCTCGCCCTGCTTGCGATCCTGTGCGGAGTCGCCGCAGACTTTTCACTTGTCGAGCGAGTGGGCAAGGCGGTCTTGCTTGGCACCGGCGTCGCGCTGCTCATGCCGGGCTCCGTGATGCTCGACCAGGTCGTTGCGGTGTGGAGCCCAGACTGGGATGCCGCCACCTGGCTTGCCGTGCTGCTGCCTTACCTGATGCTGCTCCTGGCGCTCAGCGCCGCCGAAGCGGGTCTTTACCTGCTCGCCACGAGGCCGCGCGTCTCGCCCTAGTTCGTCTGCGTCGAGATTGGTGCGTACAGACCGTCGACCGTCACCCGTACGACGGTCCGCGGCGGCGCAATTGACGCGGCGTCATGCGCGGTCTTCCACTTCAAGCCTTCCGGTCCTGGGACCGTGTCGCCGTCTTTTATGACATCGCCACGCTCGAACAGGTAAGCAGCCGTTCGGTACAGGAACGCGGCGACGGCGCCCGGATCGAGCTTCGAGAACGTGAGCTCGACGTCCGGCAAACCCAACGCAGCGAGACCGAGAGTGTCCATGTGGCTGTCGCCGGAGATGCCGACGTTGAACAGGCGCACGTTGCATCCCCTTGCCGTCCGCTCGGCGAATCGAGCGGGCTCGACGAGGCAGCCGGCCTCCTTCCAGGAGCAGACCAGCGGCTTGGTCAGCTCGATGCAGGCTGACACGAGCGTTGTGAGCCGGCGGAAGCGCTCGGCGTACGGCAGGCGTGAGCCCGTGATGTCGCCGACGATCACCTTGTAGAAGCACCGTCCAAGTGCTTTTCGCGCTCCGTCCCACTCCCAGGTCTGCTCCAAAGCCGATTTGTAGTCGCCGAGCTTGATTCGCGTGCCGCTCCACGCGAAGTTCGTCATGGCCGGGAGCATCGTGCCGCCAACGTTGACCAGGCGATCGGGATAGCCAACCGACACCGTCCCGCTATCCTCGACGACCCCTCGCGCCACGACCTGGACGAGCATTTCGTCGCTAGCGCGCCGGACCACCGCGTCGATGTCCGGCCGAGGTGGCTGGTCGTAGAGGAGCTCGAACCAGTAGCTGTCAGAGAATCCTGGTGCCCCGAAATAGGGCGGCATGTCGTTGGGGAAATCGCTCATGAAATCTATGGTGCGGCGGAGAGGAGTTGAACCTCCACGACCTTGCGGTCACTAGCTCCTGAAACTAGCGCGTCTGCCATTCCGCCACCGCCGCAAGCGAAAGCGAAAAGTGAGTATACCCAGCGTCTGAATCCATACCTCTTGCCGG